>CAXRIN010000102.1:0-38723 GCA_964230605.1 Flavobacteriaceae bacterium | reverse complement strand
ATTTGCATGTTAAATATTTGATTTTCATTTGTTTAGAAGTAATAAAAATCGCTATTTTTCTGCAAATCACCATATTTCCTAACAAGTTTTTACCAACATAATTTATTGAATTTCAAGCTAATAAGAATCGAGCTCAGGTTAGTAATTAGAAACACTCGCATATGTCATCCCGCACTTGTTGCGGGATGACAAATAATTTGAATCAAATTTCAAAATCCCATTCTGAACCGTACGGGTGTTCAACTTCTGGTTTTTCTAACGTATCAACTAAAATGAAGTCCAATTGTTTTTTGGATAAATCGGCGTTTTTGATTTCAATTAACACTTCGTCACCCATTTGGTATTTTTTACCTGAACGCTGACCAATCATGCAGTAGTTGTCTGCATCAAGCACATAAGTATCATCTGTTAAATCACGCATTGAAATCATTCCTTCACAAAGGTTTTCTTCTATTTCTGCATAAATTCCCCAATCGGTAACACCACTAATAATTGCTTTAAAACGTTCACCAAGGTGTTTACTCATGAATTCAACTTGCTTGTACTTTATTGAATCTCGCTCAGCCTCAGCAGCCTGTTTTTCCATTTTGGAACAATGCTGACATTTCTCTTCGTATTCATTTTCATCGGCCGATTTTCCTTGATCGATATAATGTTGTAACAGTCTGTGCGCCATTACATCAGGATAACGACGAATTGGTGAAGTAAAGTGAGAATAGTACTCAAAAGCTAATCCATAATGACCAATATTATGGGTTGAATATTCAGCTTTCGCCATTGTTCTTACCGCAAGGGTTTGAATCATATTTCCTTCTTTCTTCCCTTTTACAGCCTCTAATACTTCATTTAAGGATTTTGAAATATTGGCATTTTCACCTCGATCAACATGGAAACCAAACTGCACTAAAAAGTTAGCAAACTGATCGAATTTATCTGGTTTTGGCTTGTCGTGAATTCTGTAAACAAATGTCTTGGGATTTTTATGCTTTTGCTTGTCTCCAATAAACTGAGCAACTCTTCGGTTAGCTAAAAGCATGTATTCCTCAATTAATTTATTGGAATCTTTCGCTTCTTTAAAATAAACTCCAATAGGCGTTGCATTGTCTTCTTTATCTAAATTGAATTTAACTTCAACTCTATCAAAGCTCACTGCTCCCGAACGGAATCTCTTTTTGCGTAATTTCTTCGCAATTCGATCCATAATTCCGATTTCCTCATTTAATTCGCCCTCACCAGTTTCAATAATTTCTTGCGCCTCTTCATAGGTGAATCTTCGGTCAGAATAAATCACTGTTCTTCCAAACCATTCTTTTTTGATTTTACCGTTATCGTCCATTTCAAAAACAGCCGAGAAAGTAAATTTTTCCTCATGAGGTCTTAGGGAACAAACTCCATTAGACAATTTTTCGGGCAACATAGGAACAACTCTATCTACCAAATAAACAGAAGTCGCTCGGTTATATGCTTCTTCATCTAAAATAGTTCCTGGGTGAACATAATGAGAAACATCGGCAATATGGATTCCTATTTCATAATTGCCATTGGGTAATATTTGAAACGAAAGCGCATCGTCAAAATCTTTTGCATCGTGAGGGTCGATTGTAAACGTTAAAATATCGCGCATATCTCTACGCTTTTTGATTTCCTCAGGATCAAGATCGAAGTTTATTTTCTCAGCCTCAGCTTCCACTTCAGGAGGGAATTCATAAGGCAAATCATATTCAAATAAAATGGAGTGCATTACAACATCGTTGTTGCCAGCATCACCTAATACTTCGTTAATTTTTCCAAATGGACTTTTTGAATCGGCAGGCCAATCGGTTATTTCTCCGATTGCTTTCTGACCATTTTCAGCGCCATTTAATTTTGATTTCGGAATGTATAAATCAACCGAAATACGATCATTATCGGGCACCAAGAATCCAAATTTATCATGCATTTGAATTGTACCTATAAATTGCGTTCGGGCGCGTTTTACAATCTTCACAACAACACCTTCAGGCTTGCCCTTATGATGAACAATTTTAATTAAAACAGTATCTCCATGTAAGGCTTGATTCATGTTTTTTGAATGCACATAAACGTCATCCTCACGATCGGGAATAATAATATATCCACCACCTCTTCTTGTTGCATCAACAACACCTTCAATCCCTTCACTTTGAATATTCAATTGGTATCTCCCTCTACCGTGTTCCTCAATGGATTTCTGATTGGCTAAATCTTCTAAAATAGCTTGCACTCGAGCCCTATCCATTTTATTACCAACGCGAATTTCACGACTCATTTCTTTGTAGTTGAAAATCTTAGCAGGGTTGGTTGTAAACACGCGCATGATTGCAGCGGTCAGTCCCTCAAGCGTTCCCAAATTATCGCGTTTAGTTTTGGAAAGTTTTCTTCCATCTCTTTTCGGACCATTTTTAGCTGGTCTTCCACCGTTTGGTTTAGAGGGATTATATGATGATTTTTTACCTTTTCGTCTGGTCATACTTAAATGTACGCAGAAGCATTTGGGGAGTTATTTTTTTCATAAAAAGTTATGCACGAGGCTCGATTAATTAGTTATTCCCATTTGCTCTTTTTATAAAGCTTACCTTTACACAATCACGGAAATGATTGTTCGGAAAAACTGTCATTTCATTAACAGCTTATATGTCGTTCAATTCATTAGGATTAAATTCCTCTATTTTAAAAGCTATTGAAGCTAAAGGTTATACAGAACCATCCCCAATTCAAGCAAAAGCAATTCCTGAAATTTTACAAGGAAATGATGTATTAGCATCAGCTCAAACAGGAACAGGTAAAACTGCTGGATTTACTTTGCCAATGCTACATTTGTTAGCGGGAAAACCAGTAGAAAGAAGAAGGAAAATTAAAGCACTAATTCTAACTCCAACAAGAGAATTAGCCGCTCAGATTTATGATAACATTAAGGATTACAGCAGGAATCTTGATTTGAGAACTGCCGTAATTTTTGGAGGGGTGAATCAAACTCCTCAAGTTAGAACTTTAAAACAAGGGGTTGATATTTTAATTGCTACCCCGGGAAGGCTTTTAGACTTAAAATCGCAAAATGCATTATCGCTTTCGGAGGTAGAGTTTTTTGTTTTAGATGAAGCAGATAGAATGTTAGACATGGGATTCATTCACGACATTAAAAAAATCGTGAAAATTATTCCAAGAGACCGACAAACTTTATTGTTTTCAGCAACATTTTCAAAAGCTATAAAAGCATTAGCGCAAGACTTTTTAAAGAATCCAGTACAAGTTGAAGCTGCTCCTGAAAATACTGCTGCGGAAACAGTAACGCAAATAATTCACCCTGTTAATCGTACCGACAAGGCGAATGTGATTGTAAAGTTGATTAAAGACGGTGATTGGAGTCAAGTATTGGTGTTTACCAGAACGAAGCACAAGGCTAATAGAATTGCCGATAAGCTAAAACAATCTGGAATTTCTTCTGCAGCTATACATGGGGACAAAAGTCAAGGATCAAGAACAAAAGCGCTAGCTGGTTTTAAAAAGGGAGATGTAAGAGTTTTAGTTGCTACAGATATTGCAGCAAGAGGGTTAGATATTCCATTATTACCGCACGTTGTGAACTTTGAATTACCAAATATTGCCGAGGATTATGTTCACCGAATTGGTAGAACGGGTAGAGCAGGAGCAAGTGGAGAAGCAATTTCATTAGTATCCCATGACGAGGAGGAATACATCAAAGGAATCGAAAAATTATTAGGATTTAAATTACCTCGAAAAAGTATTAAAGGCTTCGAGCAAAGTCCGTTGGAAGAAGTTCAAAAAATTGAAGCCGAGCTGGAAAAAAAGCATGGAGGAAACAACAGACGAAAAAGAGGTCGCCCAAATCATCGTCGCAACAACAATTCAAAAAAACCAAAAAGAAAACAGTAAAGTATTTTTTTCTTCTTGATTTACAGAGAAGAATAAATTTCACGAACGCACGTCACCCAGAGCTTGTCGAAGGGCTGTCTAAATATGCTCAAACCCTTCGACGAGCTCTGGGTGACAAAACAATATTTAGATTAGCGAGATTCCCCAGAATCGCGTGCCACAAAATGGATTATCAATCCATAATTGCTGGAAAATACCCGACCTTTGTAGTAATGGCATTTGATTACACCCAATTTAATTTACCTGTTGCTGAGGTAATTCCTGAAGTAAAATTAGGATTAGCCCAGAAAAATACCCTGATTATAAAAGCCCCAACTGGGGCGGGGAAAAGTACACTTTTACCAATTACATTGTTGGAAGAAGAGTGGTTAAAAGGAAAGAAAATCATAATGCTAGAGCCACGAAGATTAGCCGCTAAAACGGTGGCGATAAGAATGGCTGACATGTTGGGAGAGAAGGCAGGCGAAACAGTTGGTTATAGGATACGATTTGAGCAAAAAATATCTGCGCAAACGCGTTTAGAAGTTGTAACTGAAGGGATTTTAACCCGCCTTATTCATGAAGATAATTCACTTGAAGATGTTGGATTATTGATTTTTGATGAGTTTCATGAACGAAGTATTCATGCTGATTTGGCAATGGCTTTTTCAAAGGAAGTTCAAAACGTTTTGTGCGATGATTTGCGAATCCTCGTCATGTCTGCAACGATTAATATGCCCGAATTAGCTCAACGATTAGAAGCTGTTGAGGTTGAAAGTGAGGGAAGAATGTTTCCTGTAGATGTTCATTACGAAGGTGATGCCGATTGGCAAATGTTGCCAGAAATGATTAATCAAACGGTTAAAAAAGCAACAAAGTCCCAAGATGGTGATACTTTGGTTTTTTTACCTGGTCAGGGAGAAATTAAGAAGTGCGAAGAGTTATTAAGAAGATCACTACCCGATTTTAAAATCACCCCGCTTTATGGTCAGTTACCGCCTAGCAAGCAATTTGCTGCAATCATGCCTGATAAGGAAGGGAGAAGAAAAGTGATTTTGGCCACAAATATTGCGGAGACATCCTTAACTGTTGAAGGAATTAAAATCGTAATTGATTCCGGTTTTGAGCGAGTGGCTAAATTCAATCCAAAATCTGGACTTTCTCGATTGGAAACGGTAATGATTTCAAAAGAATCAGCCGATCAACGAAAAGGAAGAGCAGGACGTTTAAGTGAAGGTGTTTGTTATAGATTATGGAGCAAAGTCACGCATTCTAGAATGAAGGAACAAGGGACACCAGAAATTGAGCAAGCAGACTTAACTTCTTTGGTGCTTGATTTGGCTAAATGGGGAATTAATGACGCTAATCAACTTTTTTGGGTAACGCCACCTCCTTTTGGGAATTTACAAAAAGCAAAAAAGTTGTTGGAGGAATTAGGCGCGATTGAAAATGGAAAAATAACCCCTCACGGAGAACAAATTCATAAAATACCAACACACCCAAGAATTGCACAAATGCTAATTCAAGCAGAAGAAATGGATCAGCTTGGTTTGGCAACAGATATTGCGCCATTATTAGAAGAGAAAGATCCGCTACCTCCTAATTCAGGTATTGACATCAATTTAAGAATTGAGGCTTTGCGTAGATTTCGAGAGCAGGGTAAAGGAGGGAAGCAATTTACAAGATTGGAGAAATTGGCGAAGCAATACAGACAAATGTTTGATATTGAGCCAGACAACGGACCAATTGATGATCATGATACTGGATTTTTAATTGCGAGTGCATACCCAGAGAGAATTGCTAGTTCTCGTCCTGGAAACAACGCTCAGTTTCAAATGGCGAATGGAAAATTTGCGGCGGCAGGTCATCAAGATGATTTAGCTCATGAACAATGGTTAGCAGTTGCGCATGTTGCAGAGCGAGATAATAGCGGTAAAATTTTCATGGCCAGTCCAATTAATCCGCAAGATTTAGCCGGTAAAGTTGTAACTAAAGAGGTTGTAAAATGGGATACCGATGATGGTGGATTGATTGCCCGTGAAGAAATGAGAATTGGCAGCATTGTTTTGAGAAGTACGCCAATTCAAAATCCTGATCCTGAAAGATTAATTGAAGCAATAACAGATGCGATTGCAGAAAAAGGTCGTCAGTTGTTAGATTGGAATGATGATGTTCTTCAATTGCTCAACAGAGTGAACTCCTTGAAGAAATGGAACCCATCTCAGCGTTGGCCCGAGTGTAGTATTGAAGCACTTTTAGCATCAAACCGAGAGTGGATATTACCTTATTTAGGAGGGGTTAAAAAACCTCAAGATTTACGAAAAATCGATTTGAAAGAAATCCTTTTTTACAGTCTGACGCCAAATCAACAATCAGACCTAGAAAAACTAGCTCCTTCCAAAGTGAAATTACCAAACGGAACTTTTGCAAAGTTAGAGTATCAAGAAAACGCATCTTCACCAGTTTTAGCAGTCCCTTTACAAAGGTGTTTTGGTATGCTAGAGACTCCCAAAGTTAACGGAGGGAAAATAAATGTTTTAATGCATTTATTATCGCCAGGTTTTAAAGTAGTACAAATCACGAATGATTTACAAAGCTTTTGGCAAAACGCTTATTTTGAAGTCAGAAAAGAGCTAAGAATTCGCTACAAAAAACACAAATGGCCAGAGGATCCTTTGAGTATTTAGTTATTTAATATTTATAAATACATTCCAGTCTCTTCTATTTAATTCATCTGTTTTTAGTATTCAATCGTGGAATATAACACTCCACTTTAACCCCAATTAGAACTATAATTTATTAAATGGGTTTAACAAAAGAAGAAAATGCTGAATCCGTTTATAATAATAATCGCCTTTTCGTTACTAATTATAGTTTCGTATTTGTTTTCTCAGTTTTCAAAGCTGAGTAAAATACCCTCTGTTTTGTTGTTATTGGCGCTTGGGATTTCAATGCAATATGTTGGGAGCTATTTCGAATTTGAGCCGCCCAACCTTCATCACGTCCTCAGAATTTTAGGAATAACGGGACTTATGGTTATTGTATTAGAAGGAGGATTGGATATTAAAATTGAAAAATCAAATCTCAAAAGGATACGTAGGGCAGCTATTTCGGCTTCTATGATTTTAGTAGGAACAGCTTTCCTAATTGGTTTAATCATCAAGTTTGTAACTATTCATATTACGTTTTTAGAAGCAGTAATATATGCTCTTCCACTTTCCATTGTGAGTAGTGCTATTGTAATACCTTCTATAAATGGTTTATCAAAATCTAAACAAGAATTCATGATTTTGGAATCAACTTTTAGTGATATCCTGGGAATTATGTTTTTTGAATTATTGATAATGGAGGCACAAAGTATTGGACATAAAGCCGGATCTATTGCAACAAATGTTTTAATCTCTGTGGTTTTATCAGTTGTTTTGAGCTTTGTTTTGGTAGTTACTTTTAACAAGATCAAAACAAAAATCAAGTTCTTTCTTTTCCTCAGTATTCTCGCTTTATTGTTTAGTGTAGGAGAATATTTTCACTTTTCAGCATTGTTAATCATCCTGATTTTTGCAGTAATCTTAAATAATTTCAAACTCTTTTTTCAAGGGAAATTAAAGCGTTTTATTGATGAGAAATCAACTCAAAATTTACGTGATGATTTTAATTTCATCACACTCGAAACGTCTTTTATTATTCGGACTTTCTTCTTTTTTGTTTTTGGATATACATTGAATTTGGATGGTATTTTCAATCCATACGTTATCATCGTTTCCGTAAGTATTATTCTTTCCATTATCGCGGTTCGTTATTTAAGTTTATTCGCAACAATCCGTACCAATTTCAACTCTATTTTACTACTTGCCCCAAGAGGTTTAGTTTCCATTCTTTTATACACACGCATCACCGAAGTTGGTATTCCAATTCCTTTTAGTGAAGGCATTATCGCATTAGTTGTAATAGGCTCAAATATCGTGATGATGGTTGGCCTAATTGTTTTCAAGAAAGACACCTTAGAATAAAACTAAGTCTTCAATTTTATATCTCTAATATTTGCTTGAAGGGATTTGTTGCCATTCCATTCATTAATTTCTAGTGAATAACAAACTTGGAAAGGTTTTCCTCTGGAAATATGATCGAAATGTTTTACTTGGTTGAAAGCTATAGCTGGAATGCGAACAGACGGATTATTTACATCAACAATATCCATTTTTAAATGATCCCTTCCAACAACTCTTAGGTTTGGCAAGGCTTTTACTTCTTTACATCGGAAAATGGGTTGCTCATTACCAATTCCAAAAGGTTCAAATTGATTTAATATTTTGAAAAATCCAGCCTGAACTTCATTCAGCGGTAAATCGATGTCAATTTCAACAGTTGGGATTAACTGTTCATCGGTAATAGAATTGGCTACAATATTTTCAAATCTTGAAACAAACTCGTCTAGGTTTTCGGGCTTTAAAGTCATTCCCGCTGCAAAAGCATGACCACCAAAACTCTCTAATAAATCTGCACATTGATTTAATGCGTTATACAAATGATAACCATTAACAGAACGCGCAGAACCTGTGAAGTGTTCACCACTTTTAGTTAAAACAATAGTTGGTCGGTAGTAATGTTCCTGGATGCGATTACAAACGATTCCTAATATACCTTTGTGCCAATTTTCATTGTAAACAACAGTAGACTTTTTTAGCTGGTGATCATCATCGGAATGTAAAATAGAAAGCGCCTCTTTTGTTGTTTCGGCATCTAGTATTTTTCGTTCAGTATTATCTAAACTCACATCTTCACTTCCGTCTTCCGCTTCAACAGAGCAATCGGTAATTAATAATTCAACCGCTTTGGAAGCATGTGCAATACGTCCTGCGGCGTTAATCCTTGGTCCGATGGCAAAACCGATATCTCGCATATTGACTTCACGATCAATCTTAGCTTGCTTTAATATTGCACGAATACCCAATGTTGGTTGCTCATTTAACTTTTGCATCCCATATTGCGCCAAAACCCTATTTTCATCCACAATCGGAACCATATCTGCTCCAATTGAAATGGCTAAAAGGTCAAGATATTCATTGGCTTTTTGGATTTCGATATCATTTTCTTTGCAGAAAGCTTGAAGTAATTTAAAACCAACTCCTGCCCCTGAAAGTTCTTTAAATGGATACGGACAATCTTTTTGTTTTGGATTTAAAATAATGCCATCTGGAACCTCTTCACCAGGTAAGTGATGATCACAAATTATGTAATCAATCCCTTTTTCCTTTGCATATATCACTTTGTCTATCGCCTTAATTCCACAGTCTAAAGCAATAATCAAACTCACTTCTTCATCAGCGGCAATATCAATACTTTGGTATGAAATTCCATAACCTTCGGTGTATCGATCTGGAACATAATAAAGAAGATTGTCATAAAAATCTTTGAAGAAAGAATAAACCATGGCAACAGCAGTTGTTCCATCAACATCATAATCACCGTAAATCATGATTTTTTCTCCGTTACCAAAAGCCTCGCCAATTCGGGCAACTGCCTCTGGCATATTTTTCATCAGTAAGGGATCGTGAATCAATTGTTTATTCGGTCGGAAAAACTTTTTAGCTTCTTCAAAATTTGTGATTCCTCTTTGTGCTAGTAAATGGCATAGACTTGGGTGAACGCCTAAACTATCTCTCAATTCATTAATCGTTTCGGGGTTAGGTTCGGGCTTTAAAATCCATTTCTTTTCTAGCATTATCCAAAGATAACTTCCATTTATCAAATTATTCAAAGATATAGCGCGCGCTTTATTATCTTTGGCCTCAAAATCGACAAACAATGTATACTGGATTAAAACATTTACACTTACTGCTTATCACATTATTTGTGTTATCGGTATTAATAAAAGCAATTTTATTGTTAGTTAATCAAGAGAAATTTGATAGCTACAGAAAGAAAACGAAGGTTCCAGAAATGGTAATCACAATGCTTTTCCTTGTTTCGGGAATTGTAATGTGGACTATGAGAGGATCTGGTTTATCAATGTTTTTCCACTATAAATTAGGAGCTATTTTGGTAGCTATTCCATTAGCGATAGTTGGGTTTAAAAAGAAGAACAAGATTTTAGGATTATTAAGTGCTTTCTTATTCATTATTACCATTGGATTAGCTTTTAAAAGCGGAGGAATGATGAAAGAGGTGCATGTTGAAATCCCATCAACCGATGCTAACTATGGACAAGCTTTATATGAAGCCAACTGTGCAACTTGCCATGGAGATGCAGGGGCGAAGCAATTAGGTAAAGCAGCTGATTTATCTAATGCAAAATCAGATAAGACAGCATTTGACATTGGTAATGTAATCACAGTAGGATTTGGAAAGATGGCAGCTTTTAAAACTTTGGACTCAACTGAAGTAAAAGCAATTGCTGAGTACGTTTTAACATTGAAAAAATAATATCCGCGAGATTCGCGGAATCTGTGTGAAAATAGGATATGGGCGACCAAAAAGGACCACAAAAAATTTATGATCTTTCTGAAAAGGAGATAGAAAGAGCCGTTTTAGTAGGGGTTATTTCTCAAAACCAATCAGAAGAACAAGTTCAAGAATATTTGGACGAATTGGCTTTTTTGGCTGATACAGCAGGTGTTGTTGTTGAAGATCGTTTTGTCCAAAAATTAGAGCACCCACATCCGAAAACATTTGTTGGAAAAGGAAAATTAGAAGAGGTTAGAGATTTCATTAAAATCAATGAAATTGGAATGGTGATTTTTGATGATGAATTAAGTCCATCCCAACTTCGAAATATCGAAAGAGAATTAGAGTGTAAAATTCTTGATAGAAATAATTTGATTTTAGACATTTTCGCTTCTCGTGCCCAAACAGCTCACGCAAAAACGCAAGTTGAATTAGCTCAATATCAATATTTACTTCCACGTTTAACCAATATGTGGACTCACTTATCCCGTCAAAAAGGAGGGGTAGGAATGAGAGGTCCAGGGGAAACGGAAATCGAGACAGATAGACGTATTGCACGCGATAGAATGGCGCTTTTAAGAAAGCGATTGGATAAGATTGATCAGCAAAAATCTACTCAAAGAGGAAATAGAGAAAAAATGATTCGTGCGGCTTTGGTTGGATATACCAACGTTGGAAAATCCACTATCATGAATGCCTTGGGTAAGAGTGAAGTTTTAGCTGAGAATAAACTCTTTGCGACTTTAGATACAACAGTAAGAAAGGTTGTTGTAGGAAACTTGCCATTTTTACTCTCGGATACAGTAGGGTTTATCCGCAAATTACCTCATGGATTAGTTGAGTCTTTTAAATCTACTTTAGATGAGGTTAGGGAATCGGATTTATTAATTCACGTAGTTGATATCTCTCATCCAAATTTTGAAGATCATATTCGAGTGGTTAATGAAACCATTAAAGAAATAGACTCGGTTGATAAGCCCACTTTATTAGTTTTTAATAAGGTTGACGCTTACAATTTTGTTGAAAAGGATGAAGATGATTTAACCCCAAAATCAAGAGAGAATTATTCTTTAGATGAGTTACAAGAAACCTGGATGGCCAAAGGTGATAATATTACTTGCTTATTCATTTCTGCTTCGGAGAAGTTGAATTGGGATGAATTTAAAAACACCCTTTACCAAAAAATCCGCGAGCAGCACATCAAACGTTATCCATACAACGATTTCCTATACCCGGATTTACCTATTGAATAATTAAAGGAATAGATTATTTAATCTTGTTAAATTACAAAAACACCCATAAAATTATCAATTGACATTTTGATAAAATCATCATATGATTTGATAAGTTTTAATGTTTCATTTAGTTTTTCTCCATTGTAGTGGTGATGCATATTTGTGTTGTACTTTTTGATTAATTCAGGAATACCTTCCTTTCTTCTTTTTCGGTGGCCGATTGGATAATATACTTCTACCTTCTCTGATTGTGAATCTTTGAAAAACAATTGAACTGCATTTGCAATCGATCTTTCATTTGGGTCTAAATAAGATTTACTGTATTCAACATCTTCAATAACTTCCATTTTTGACCTTAACTCATCAATTAATGGATTTTTTGAAAAGTCATCTTCATAGTATTCAGCTTTTAAATCTCCCATCATTAAAGCTACTGCAACCATATATTGCATACAGTGGTCTCTATCTGCTGGATTTTTTAATGGCCCTTTTTTGTCTATAATTCTTACTCCAGGTTCTTGGGTATGAATTACTATTTTTTCAATTTTATTAATTTGATCTTTATATTTTTTATTTAAATGAATGGCTGCTTCAACAGCTGATTGGGCATGGAATTCAGCAGGAAATGAGATCTTGAACAATATGTTTTCCATTACATATGCGTCAAGAGGTCTTGATAAAACAACTTCATTTGATTTAAATAATACATCTTGGAATCCCCATTTTGGTGCACTTAACGCGCTGTTATACCCCATTTCACCTTTAATTGCCATTATCGATAAATAAACTCCTCTACTTGTAGCGTCTCCGGCTGCCCAAGATTTTCGTGATCCAGTGTTAGGTGCATGCCTGTAGGTTCTTAAACTATGTCCATCAATCCATGCATTTGATACTGCATTAATTATTTGTTCACGAGTTCCACCCAACATTTTGGTAACAACTGCAGTAGTTGCAACTTTAACCAAAATAACATGATCTAATCCAACACGATTAAAGCTGTTTTCAAGAGCTAAAACACCCTGTATTTCATGAGCTTTAATCATCATGGTTAAAACTTCCTTCATGGAAATTTCTTCCCCCTTCATACGCGAAAGATAATCTGCCACAGCTAGTATACCTCCAAAGTTGTCGGATGGATGTCCCCATTCGGCTGCTAACCAAGTATCATTATAATCTAACCATCTGATAATACAACCAATATTGAAAGCTGCTGTAATAGGATCTAATTCAAAATCAGTGCCTGGAACTCTAGCTCCATCTTTCATGGATGCGCCAGGAACAACTGGACCAAGTAATTTAGTACATGCAGGAAATTGTAATGCGAATATTCCGCAACCAATTGCATCTAGCAGATTGTAATATGCAATTTCATAAGCTTCGCTACTTTCAATTTCATAGTTTAACACATAATCAGCAATTTGTACTAGTAAATTATCGGTTTTATTTTCCATGGTTTAAGTTCTTTTTGATAGAGGAATAACTTTACGAGAAGAAGGGCCAATATAATCACATCCAGGTCTTATCAGGCGATTGTTATCGTGTTGCTCTAGAATATGAGCAGACCAACCAGCAATTCTGGAAGATGCAAAAATAGGAGTATATAAATCTATTGGTATATCTAATAAATAATATGCTGATGCTGCAGGAAAGTCCAAGTTTGGATAAATTTCCTTTTCTTTAATCATAGTCTCCTCCATAATTTCGGAAATTTCATGCCATTTAGTAATTCCTTTTTGTTTAGCTAATTTCACGCCAAGATCTTTAATGACTTTTGTTCTGGAGTCACCCGTTCTATAAAGTCTGTGTCCAAAACCCATAATTTTTTCTTTATTCTTAATTTTTTCAAGTGTGTATTGCTTCGCTTTATCTGCAGTTTGAATTTCCAATAACATATACATAACTTGTTCATTTGCTCCTCCATGTAATGATCCCTTTAATGTTCCTATTGCAGAGGTAACAGCGCTATATAAATCACTTAATGTAGAAGCAGTCACTCTAGCAGAGAAAGTTGAGGCGTTATATCCATGTTCGGCATATAAAATCAATGACTTATCTAATGTTTCTATGCTTAAGGGGTCATTTATTTTTCGACCTAAAATCATAGAAAGAAAATTCTCTGAAAACGATAATTTTGGATCAGGTTTAACTGGTCCTATCCCTTGAGATAATCTGTAGCTATTCGCTACTATAGTTGGTATTTTAGCCAAAAGTAGCATTGCTTTTTGCAGGTTTTGTTCATGTGAATTCGTTCCTAAAATATTTTCCTTATCAAATGACCCCAACATTGCCACACCTTGTTTCAATAGATCCATTGGGTGGGATGATTTAGGCATCTTTTTGAATATTGAATATAATGCTTCGGGAATATCACGATTTTTTCGTTCGAATTCTTCAAACTCTTTTAGCTGACTGGAATTTGGTAAATCTTCATGAAGTAGTAAATAGGCCACTTCCATGAAAGAAGCATGTTCACATAAATCATTGATGTTGTAGCCTCTATACCAAAGGCTACTTGTTTCAACATCTACTTTGGATATTGCAGTATCTCCTGCAATAAGTCCTGCTAATCCTTTGTTTGCTCTCATGGTTTTTCGTTTTTATAGTTCGCAACTTTATTATCCAATTCAGCATAGGCGTCGTAATCAATCAAATCATATAACTCCTGACGAGTTTGCATTTTTTCAATGAATGATTGTTGTGTTCCGTTTTCTTTTATTTCCTTATAAATACTACTTGTGTTCTTCATGGTTACCCTTAAAGCAGTAACAGGAAAAATGATCATTTTGTATCCTATTTCAAATAACTCCTCGGAAGTTAATAGTGGAGAGACTCCAAATTCAGTCATATTAGCTAATAGAGGCACTTTAATTTCTTGCGCAAATAATTTGAATTCCTCTTTGCTTTTCATTGCCTCTGGAAAAATAGCATCAGCTCCAGCTTCAATGTACGATTTTGCTCTTGTAATTGCTGCATCCATACCTTCTACCGATCTTGCATCTGTACGCGCAATTATTAAAAAGTTTTTATCTTTTCTAGTTAAGCAGGCAGTTTTAATCTTCTGACACATTTCTTCGGTAGAGACTAATTTTTTACCTGATAAATGACCACACCTTTTGGGCATTACTTGATCTTCAATATGCATTCCTGCTAAGCCAATACTTTCAAACTCTTTAACCGTTCGTGCAACGTTTACAGCTTCACCAAAACCTGTGTCTGCATCAGCAATACATGGTAAATCAACTGCTTGAGTAATATATTTTATGAAGAATGAAAATTCATTGAGTGTAAGTAATCCAATATCTGGTAATCCAGCACTCGCAGACAAAGCAGCACCAGAAATATATATGCCTTTAAATCCAATTTGTTGAATTTGTTTAGCAGTTAAAGCATTATAAGCACCCGGTAAAACTACGCCCTCGTTGGCTATTAGATCTTTAAGTATTTTCCTTTTTTGTTCCATTAAAATTTAATTAAGAACTAATTAATGAAATAACGGATAAAAATTACATCTGGTTTCCAAAATATTGTTGTATGTCCTTCACTGATAACTAATAAGCAATTTTTACGTAATGTTTAAAAAGCTTAAGAAGGTTCAAATGTCAACTCAATTGATTCATAAATACAGTCGTTTTGCTGTTCTCGGTGCTTCAGGAAAAATGGGGAGAGGAATTGTTTTATTGATGGCACAATTTATTGTTGATTCCAATTTAAAGGATGCGAAAGAGAGAGTGCTTTTTGCGATTGATGTTCATGAAGAAGGGTTGAATAATTTATTGAAATACATTGAAGCAAAAGCTTATCGAATTGCGGAAAAGAAGCTTAGTTCTATACGAGAACTCTTTAAAAATCAGAATAATGATGAAGATATTATTCATGCGTATGTAAATAAGTTGTTATCTGTCATTAAAAGCAGCACGTCAATATCATCTGCATATAATGCCGAAATTATTTTCGAAGCTGTTGTTGAGAAAATTGATGTTAAATCTTCCTTATTTAAGGATATTGACAAGCATAGTGTTATTGAACCATTTTATCTTACCAATACATCCTCAATTCCAATTAATTTAATTGAAAATGCGGCTGAAATTGAAGGAAGAATCATTGGATTCCATTTTTATAATCCTCCACCAGTTCAAAGGTTATTAGAGATCATTAAATCTGATTCAACTTGTGATGAGCTCATTTCGTTAGCCGATGAATTATCAGCTAAATTAAGAAAGACGGTGATTTATGCCCCTGATAAGCCAGGATTTATTGGAAATGGTCAGTTTATCAGAGAGGTATCTTTTGCTTGTTCACTAACAAATAAGTTATCAAAGGAATATGGCTTAGGAACATCTCTTTTTATTGTTAATGAAATATCTAGGGAATTGCTTTTGCGTCCAATGGGAATTTTTGAAGTAGTTGATTATGTTGGAGTAAATGTTTGTGATTTTATAATGGGTGTGATGAGTAAGGCTTTTACTTACGAAATTTTTGATGATATGCTTTTAAAGCATTGGATTGAGCAAGAGGTTATTGGTGGGCAAGATACTAATGGACAAGTGAAAGATGGTGTGTTTAAATATGATAAGGGTAAAATTATTGGTGTTATTGGTGAATTGGATTATGAATCGGTACTTGAGCTTGAATATGATGGTTTAAATACACATTCATGGAAGAACTTGAAGTTGTCAGAAAACCTTAGATATGACTTAAACAATTATTTCAACAGTTTAAGTAAATCCCAAAACGCATTAGCCCAAATCGCTATTCAGTATGGAAGATCTTGTCGTGAAATAGGCGAATATTTAGTTGATAATGAAATCGCTTATTCTGATGATGACGTTAACAAGGTAATGACGCTTGGTTTCCATCATTTATACGGTCCTGTCAATCATTATTTTGATGAACATTAAACCTTTTTGCCATGAATAATCCTTTTACAACAGAAGAGCATGAGATAATTAGACAAACCATCCGTGAATTTGCCGAAAAAGAAATTCGTCCGCTTGCTAATGAATTAGATAAGGAAGAAAAGTTTTCGGTGGAACTTACCAAGAAAATGGGGGAGATGGGATTGTTTGGAATGAATATCCCAACTGAATATGGAGGTCAAGGATTGGATTATTTATCGTTCATAATTGCATTGGAAGAAATTGCGAGAGTAGATAGTTCACAAGCTGGAACTTTATCGGTACATAACTCCTTAGGAGCAGGACCTATTTATTATCACGGAACTAAGGAACAGAAAGAAAAATTTTTACCTGATTTATGTACAGGAGAACATATTTGGGCGTTTGCGCTTACTGAACCCAATTCAGGTTCGGACTCAAGAAATAGTAATACAAAAGCAGAATTTGCAAACGGAAAATTGAAGATTAATGGGACCAAAATTTTTATCACCAATGGAAATACACCTATCACAAGAGGGGTTACATTACAAACTGTAACAGGAGAAAAAGATGGTAAAAAAGAATATTCAACTATTCTTATAGAGAAGGGAACAAAGGGTTGGACAGCTGAAACGATTCACGATAAAATGATGTGGAGAGCCACAAATACCGCACAGTTGTTTTTTGATGATTGTGAAGTTCCCGAAGAGAATATTTTAGGTCTAAGAGGAAACGGATCAAAAATTATGTTGAGAGCACTTGATTCTGGGAAATTAGGTGTTGCCGCAATTGGTGTAGGTTTGGCCCAAGGAGCTTATGAAATGGCTTTAGAGTATGCTAAAACACGAAAGCAGTTTGGTAAATCTATTTCTAATTATCAGGCTATATCATTTAAGTTAGCTGATATGCACATGAAAATTGAGTTAGCGAGAACCATGTTGTACAAAGCATGTTGGTTAAGAGATAATGATAAACGATTTTCTATTGAGGCAGCGATGGTAAAACTTTACAGTTCAGAAATTGCAAAAGAAGTGGCCGACGAAGCATTGCAGATTCATGGAGGATATGGCTTGATGAAAGAATATCCGATTGAAAGATTTTACAGAGATCAACGTATGCTGCAAATCGGAGAAGGAACTTCTGAAATTCAGCGATTAATTATTTCAAAATATATTGGGTGTTATACTAAATGATTTACATAATTAAATACCATACTTTTGTATTTTATTCAACTTTCAGATGCGCTTATCAATGGCATTCTAAGAGAAAATCTTTTGGAGAGATTTAATAGTAATGAGCAACTTTTATTTCGTAAAGATCTAATAAGGGATTAAAATAACGCAATTCTTTTTCTAATTAATTTGCATTTTTTGCAAATTCTATTTTTCCTTCAGCGATAATCAATTCTGATACAGTTTGTCATATTCTCAACTTTGAAATCAAATTCAAAAACAATAGAATATGAAAAAGTTAAGATTGAAAATGGGATTTGTAGGGTTATTCATTTTAACACAACTATCCATGATGGCAAAGGAAACAATTGCAATAGTAAACTTTGATGTAATTGGTTCTAATTATAAGGAGGCGCAGTATATCTCAATGGTGACTTCAGAAATCAGAAAGTTAGATACCATGGATGTGGTTGACAAATACACTGTTGCCGAGTTGGTTGAAGCAAGAGTGTTGCCTGATAAAAAGTGTTTTGGTGTAAAATGTTTGTCTGATTTAGGTAGAGAACTTGGTGTTGATTATGCTTTAACTGGATCCGCGGAATTAACAGGAGAGAAGCT
This sequence comes from Flavobacteriaceae bacterium, assembly GCA_964230605.1. Classification (GTDB taxonomy): domain Bacteria; phylum Bacteroidota; class Bacteroidia; order Flavobacteriales_C. The sequence continues at coordinate 20,489 of CAXRIN010000102.1, read as the reverse complement.
ATCTATTCATTTAAGAATGATCGACCCTAAGACTCAAAAAGTAGTGGAAAGTGATTATGCAGAGTATTTATTTGACAATGAATACATCTGGAAGTTCATGGAAATGAGTGTAAAATCATTGTTTAAGCAAAAAGTCCGATTGGATGATTTGGCTGTTTTTGATTTCGATAGAGCGAAGAATGCTGAGTTAGAAGGACCAAGAATTAAACCTTACAATTTATCAGGACCACGTTTTGGTGTTTCTTATATGACTGGAACTAATAAAGATATTTTAATGAGTAACGGTGAAGGCGGATTTGGTAAAAATCCAGCTATGACTGTAATAGGTTATCAATATGAGAAGTCATACCTATATACAGGTGCTGTGCAAGCTGTATTTCAAACAAATTTTTCTTTAACTGGATTGGATCAGCAAATGGCAATTCCTTCATTCTCTTTATTGAATGGATTTAGAAGTTCAAAGTATGGTTGGGAAGTTGGTTTTGGTCCTGTTTTTAGATTTAAGAAAATAAAACAAGGATATGAAAATGAAAGTGGTGAATGGATTACAAAAGATCAAACACCTGAATATACAGGTGTTTTTAGTGGAAGATTAGATAGTAGAGGTAAATATGTTTTACAACCGGGTTGGATATGGGCAGTTGGAAAAACGTTCAAAGCTGGAAACATGAATATTCCTGTTAACCTTTACACTATTCCAGATAATGATGGTTGGTTATTTGGATTCTCGTTTGGGTATGCTTTACATAAGTAATTAGCAAAATCCCCTTAGCCTGCGGCAGCTTTCCTTAACGAAGGGGAGCAGTTGACAAACAATCTTAATTTTTGCTTGAAGAACACATTATACAATTACTTCAACCGCTCCTCTTTCCAAGGGGAGCTGCCGCAGCCTGAGGGGATAAACTAAAAGAAATTTAAGCAGATTGAGATTCCGAACTCGTAGGAGAAGTTACTCCCAAAACTGTTTTAACAGTTTCAACAATTGCAGCTTTATCATAGTGACATTCAGCGTGCAATTCTTCTTGCGTTCCGTGTTCAATGTATTTATCAGGAATACCTAAACGTTTTACTTGAGCAGAATAACCATGATCGGCCATAAATTCAATAATAGCGCTTCCTAGTCCACCAACTAAACAACCATCTTCAACAGTGATTATTTTGTCGAATTTACCAAAAACTTCATGCAATAAAATTGAATCTAGAGGTTTTGCAAAACGCATATCATAATGAGCTGCATCAACTCCTGCTTCTGCTAATTCTGTACAAGCTTCAATAGCGTAGTTTCCTACATGACCTAAAGACAAAATGGCAATATCATTACCGTTTTTAATTTTACGACCAGTTCCTATTTTAATTTCTTTGAATGGCGTTTTCCATTCAGTCATAACCCCATTACCACGCGGGTAGCGAATAGAGAAAGGACCTTGATTTGGCAATTGAGCAGTATACATTAAGTTTCTTAACTCTTCCTCATTCATTGGGGAGCTAACAATAATATTAGGAATACATCTCATGTAGGCAATATCATATGCACCATGGTGTGTTGGTCCATCCGCACCTGCTATACCTGCTCTATCTAAACAAAAAACAACATTCAAATTTTGTAACGCAACATCATGAATTACTTGATCATAAGCACGCTGCATAAAAGATGAGTAGATATTACAAAAAGGGACTAAACCTTGAGTTGCTAATCCAGCGGAAAAAGTAACTGCATGCTGTTCTGCGATACCAACATCGAATGAACGATCAGGCATTGCTTCCATCATTATGTTTAAGGAACAACCTGATGGCATAGCAGGGGTTATACCCATTATTTTGTCATTCTTTTCAGCCAACTCAACTATTGAATGTCCGAAAACATCTTGATATTTTGGTGGTTGAGGACTTTTTGGAGTCACTTTTACAATTTCCCCAGTATCCTTATTAAAAATTCCAGGAGCATGCCATTGAGTTTGGTTTCCAGACTCAGCAGGTTCATACCCTTTTCCTTTTTTCGTAAGTACATGTAAAATTTTCGGTCCAGGAATATCTTTAAGATCCGAGAATGTTTTAGCTAAATGTTTAACATCATGACCATCAACTGGCCCGAAATATCTGAAATTGAAAGATTCAAATAAATTTGATGTTCCTAATACTGAACTTTTAACAGCATTTTCAATTTTAGATGCAATAGCTTGAGCATTTGGTCCAAACTTACTTATGTGACCTAACAAATTCCAAATCTCGTCTTTTACCTTATTGTAAGTAGCAGAGGTGGTAATATCCGTTAGGTATTCGTTTAAAGCAGTAACATTAGGATCGATTGACATACAGTTGTCGTTTAAAACAACCAATAGATTACTGTTCTCAACCCCAGCGTGATTTAACGCTTCGAAAGCCATTCCAGCAGTCATTGCACCATCACCAATAACGGCAATATGCTGTTTGTCTTTTTTTCCTAGATATTGACTAGCAACACTCATCCCAAGTGCACCAGAAATAGATGTAGAAGAGTGACCTACACCAAAAGTGTCATATTCACTTTCTGCTCTTTTTGGGAAACCACTTAAGCCACCGTATACTCTTTGGGTAGGAAATGCATCACGACGACCAGTTATAATTTTATGTCCGTAAGCTTGATGACCAACGTCCCAAACTAACTGATCCTCAGGAGTATTAAATGCATAATGCAGAGCAGTAGTTAATTCCACAACACCAAGGCTAGCACCAAAATGCCCACCTTTTTGTGAAACAACTTCCACAATATAGTCTCTTAGTTCATCACAAAACTGAGGCAATTGCTTGGATTTCAGTTTTTTTAAGTCTGCTGGACTATTTACCGCCTTTAATAATTCTCCTTGTTTAAAATCCATCTCGATGAGTGAACGCAAATTTAGGTAAAATAATGGCTTCGATAAAGCTATTTTAACGATTTAAACCTATTGTTTAACGGCAATTAACATTGCAATGTGTTACAAATTATTCTTTTTTAATTCAATCAATTTAGGAAACCATTTAAACACAAAAATGTTCCGTTCAACATTTTATTTGTTAAAACAATGGTTTTATAATTAAAATTTGCATCGACTAAACTTGCTAAAGAAACAAATTTTTATAAAAATGTTCCCAAGTAAACGTTTTGTTGTATTTTTGTTTCCAAATGAAGAAAATTGAATTAACAGATCCGAAGGAAATAGCTCTTATACAGAGAGTTTACGAGGTTTTTTTAGTTGAGGGGATGAAACGAGTGACGATGGATGATATGTCCAAAATCCTTAACGTTTCCAAAAAAACGCTTTATAAGTATGTAAAGAACAGAAAGGAGTTGGTAATGAAATCAACTGTTTTCCAGGTAGAGCGAGATACTGCAAAAATTATTGAGATTCAAAATAAGGAACTTAATCCAATTCATGAGCAACACGAATTAACGCTGTTTTTCATGGAAACCTTGTCTAAAATTAATCCTATAATTCACTATGATTTAGAACACTATTTCCCAGATGCTTGGAAGTATTTAACCGATTTTTTTGGAGGTTTTTGTTACCGAAGTATTTGTGAAAACTTGGAGAGAGGACAAAAGGAAGGAGTTTATAGAAAGGATTTTAATCCAGCGGTTGTTGGAAGATTATATTCAAGTAAGATTGATGTGATTTTTGATGGCGAATTATTTCCATCAACTGATTTCAATTTTAAGGATGTTTATTCAGAATATGTATTGTATCACTTGAATGCGATAGTATCTGAGGAAGGAAAAAAAATATTAACTGAACTAGACTTTAAATAAATAGATATGCGAAAAGGTACAAAAACCTTAAAAGGCTTAATACTAAGTTTGATATTCTCAAACGGTATAGCTAATGCGCAAGATTTCACCCTGAAACAAGCGCAAGATTATGCAATTGAGCACTATTATGAATCGGTAAATGCCGGTTTAGATATTCAAAAATCAAAAGCAAAAATTTGGGAAACTACGGCCATTGGATTACCACATGTAAATGCAACAGGGAGCTACAGATATGCTGCTGATTTAGAGTTTGATTTTGATTTGTCGGGAGGTATTCCACCAGGGCAGGATTTCTTAGCTGTGTTTGCCGCAGACAACATTTCTCAGGGGAAACTGGAGGCTACACAATTAATATTTGATGGGAGTTATATTGTAGGATTACAAGCTTCTAAAAAGTACCATGAGTGTTCTACAGCGTCCCTAGAAAAAACTAATAATGAAGTACGCAATATGATTGCTTCATCCTATTACTTGGTTTTGGTTGCAGACGAAAACATGAAGATTTTGGATGGAAGTTTAGAAACACTTGAAGAGTCTTTAAAAGAAACCAAAGCGTTGGTTGAACAAGGATTCATGGATGAAACAGAATTGGATCAGTTGGAACTAATGAAATCCGATTTGGAAACCTCTATACAAAGTGCAAAGCAATCTAAGGATGTAGCGTTAAAAATGCTGAAGTTGAATATGGGAATGGATATTTCTGGAACTGTTAATCTTTCGGATAGTTTAGCTGGTATCATGGAGCAAATCAATATTGAAGCACTAATGGGACAAACTTTTAATGCAGGGGGAAATCCAGATTTAAAAGTTCTAGGTGTACAGAAAGACTTGTTAGCATTAGACCTTAAAAGATATAAAGCACAGCGTTTACCAACTGTTGCAGCATTTTATCAATATCAAAATACAGCTTATCAATTTGAATGGGATTGGTTAAAAGATGCTTCTTGGTTTGATGCCCAAAATTTAGGGTTATCTATTTCGGTGCCAATTTTAAGTTCAGGACAACAAGGAGCTGTGATTAAGCAAGCGAGGTTGGAGTTGAACAAGATGGAAAACACCTATAACTATGTTCAAAACGCTATGAGTATTCAGTTTACAAATGCTTTAAATGATTTGAATACTAAAAATGGTAATCTTCAAAATGCGCAAAAGAGTTTAGCAATTGCTGAGAAAATTTACGAAAGAACGCAAAAGAAACACAAAGAGGGATTGGCTTCGAGCTTTGAACTTACACAAATGAAAAATCAGGTTTTACAATCGCAAGGGAAATATATTCAAGCATTGTTCGACTTATTGAATGCAAAAGCTGAACTAGACAAATTACAAAACAAATAACAAGACTTAAAAGACGATAAAAATGAAAAAGTTTGGAATAGCAATATTGGGAGCATCGGCAGTTTTAACTGCTTGTCAGCCAAATGATCTTGAAGCTTTAGAAACAGCAAAAAAAGAATTAATTGCGGAAAATAAAGAGGCCAACAGAACTTTCGAGCAAGAATTACATGTTTTAGATTCTACAATAAAAGCGCACCCAGAATTTAAGGGTGAAGAAGATGAGATAAAAAAGGTTCCGGTAACGGTTCAAAAAGTTGAAGTAAAAACTTTTGAGCACTTTTTTGAAGTTCACGGGAATGTGGAGTTGGTTGAAAATGCAGCTTTATTTGCCGAAGCTCCAGGGACAGTTTCGAAAATTCATGTTGAAGAAGGGCAAACTGTTTCAAAAGGTCAAATATTAATTTCCTTAGATGCCGGAACATTAGAATCTGGAATTAAAGAATTGAAAAAAGGATTAGAATTAGCGACTAAAGTTTACGACAAACAAAAGGCACTTTGGGATCAAAAAATTGGATCGGAAATCCAGTTTTTAGAAGCTAAAAACAACAAGGAAGGTTTAGAACAAAAGTTAGTTACTATGCAGGAGCAATTGGATATGTATTCAATTAGAGCGCCATTTAATGGAGTAGTAGACGAAATCATGCCTAAGGTTGGAGAGGCTGCAGCACCAGGTTTTCCAGTTGCAAGAGTACTTAATTTAGGAAAAGCATTTTTAGAGGGAGATGTTTCCGAAAAATACATTTCATCTGTAAAACAAGGTGGGTTTGTTGAGGTAAAATTCCCTTCAACAAATGAGTCGGTTAAAGCTAAAGTTACAAGAGTTGGAAACTTTATAAATCCAGCCAACAGAACGTTTGCTGTTAAAGTTGAATTTAATAACCCAGGTGGTAAATACAAGCCTAATCAATTAGCGGTTATGAAAATTAGAGATTACCAATCGAATGGTGCATTGGTGATTCCTTCTAGAATCGTTCAACAAGATAGAAGCGGACAGGATTATGTTTACACTTTTGAAGAGAAAGGTGCTAAGCGTGTGAAGAAACTTGAATTAGAGCTTGGACAGTCTTATGATGGATTCGTGGAAGTTTTAGGAGGTCTTGATTCAACAACTGTTTTAATCGACAAAGGATCAAAGTCTGTACAGTCTGATGATGCAATTGAAATTAAAGAATAATCCAACCTATAAATCATAAATAAATAGTGATGGAAGATATTAAAAAGAAAGGATTAAAAGAGTTTGGGTTGTCAACCCTTTCGCTTAAAAATCCGACAACAATATTGGTTTTAACCTTCATTTTGGCTTTTGTAGGAATGACTTCTTACCAAAGCATGCCTAGGGAGGCTTTTCCGGAAATCGTAATTCCAGAAATTTACGTTGGAACACCTTATCCAGGGAACTCTCCTTTGGATATGGAAAGACTAGTAACTCGTCCGTTGGAGAAGGAAATCAACTCAATTACAGGGATTGATAAAATCACTTCAACATCAGTTCAAGGGTATTCGTCTATTGACATTAAATTCGATTTTTCTGTAACCCCAAAAGAGGCGCTTAGAAAAGTTAAAGATGCCGTAGATAAGGCGATGGGAGATCCAACTTTTCCAAAAGATTTACCTGCTGATCCGAATGTTTTTGAGATGAACTTCTCGGAGTTAATGCCTGTAATGAATGTTAACCTTTCGGGAGATTTTTCAATGGATATGTTGAAGGATTATGCTGAGATTTTAGAAGATAAGATTGAAGATATCCCTCAAGTTTCGGAGGTTGACATCAGAGGGATTCAGGAGAAAGAAGTAAGAGTAGATGTTGATTTGTTCAAGATGGAAAGTATGCAAGTTACTTTCAATGATATCGAACAGGCGATTGCTCAAGAAAACATGACGATCTCAGGAGGTGATGTTGTAGTTGATGGATTGAGAAGAAATGTACGTGTTGTTGGAGAATTTAACGACTGGCGTAACATCGGAAATATCATTATCAAGCAAGAAAAATTCAACATCATTTACTTACGCGATGTAGCTAATATTTCTTTCCAAGAAAAAGAAAAAGAAAGTTATGCTCGTGAATATGGAAATCCGGTTGTTATGCTGGATGTAAAAAAGAGAGGTGGTGAAAACTTATTAGAAGTATCGGATGCTATTAAAACCATCATTGATGACTTAAGAGAAAATGAATTTCCAAAAGGATTGGAAATTACAACTACTTCGGATATGAGTGAAAAAACTCGAACTCAGGTTAATGAGTTGGAAAACTCTATCATTTTCGGAACATTATTAGTCGTATTGGTTTTATTATTTTTCTTGGGATTAAGAAATGCCGCATTCGTAGGTATTGCTATTCCACTTTCAATGTTTATCGCTTTCTTCCTTTTGAATGCAATGGGAGTAACCTTAAACATGATGGTTTTATTCTCCCTTGTATTGGCATTGGGAATGTTAGTAGATAACGGAATTGTTATCGTTGAGAATATTTACCGATTAATGGATGAGGGGTATAAGCCTTTCGAAGCGGCAAGATATGGAGCAGGTGAGGTTGCTTGGCCAATTATTGCTTCAACTGCAACAACTTTAGCAGCATTCGTTCCATTGGCTTTATGGCCTGGAATGATGGGTGAGTTCATGCAATTCCTTCCAATTACTTTAATGATTGTATTAGGATCCTCATTATTTGTTGCATTGGTAATTAATCCTGTATTAATTGGATTAATGGCAAGAATGAGCAATAAAGGTGTTAGAAACTTGGCCATTATCACTATGGTATTGGGATTATTAATTACTCTTTCAGGTGGAGCTGGTGGAGGAAACATGTTTATCCTAGTTGGGATATTCATTTTAATCAATCCTAAATTGGTTTCACCAATTACTGTTGGGTTCCAAACGAAATTCTTACCAAGATTAGAAAACGGATACAAAAACTTCTTGTCTTGGGCATTGAGAAAATACAATCCTATTTACTTGTTTTTAGGAACATTGGGATTATTAGTATTCTCATTTATGTTAATGGGAATTGCTACCCCGAAAGTGGTTTTCTTCCCAGCTAATGAGCCTTCTTACTTAAATATTTTTATCGAGCAACCAATTGGTACGGATATCGAAGTAACCAATAAAGTTTCGAAAGAAGTAGAGAAGAAAGTGCTAGATTACTTCAATGCACCAACGTCTTTTTACTATGAAAGAAAAGCTGGAAAAGAGGTTAAGTTTGATACCGTTGCAGTGGATAGTGGATTAAAATCAATTGTAAAATCTATCATCGGACAAGTAGGAAACGGAACATCCGATCCTGCACAGGGGCCTTCATTTGGTAACACGCCAGATAAGGCAAGAATTCAGGTTTCATTTGTCGAGTTCGCTGATAGAAAAATTTATGTTGATGGGGAGCAAACTCTGGTAAAAACTTCTGATATCATGAATACGGTTCGTGAGTTGTTGAAAGGTATGCCAGGTGTTTCTATTATCGTTGGAAAAGATGAGTCTGGACCACCAATGGGTAAACCAATTAACATTGAAGTTAAAGGGGAAGATTATGATGAAATCATCGACGAGGCTGAAGGAATTATGAGTTTCTTGAATAAGAAAAATATAGACGGTGTTGAGGAGTTGAAGATGAATATTCAGACTGGAAAACCGGAGTTAGTGATTGATATTGATGAAAGAAAGGCGCGTAGATTGAATATTTCTACAGCTCAAATTGGAATGACTATTCGTACTGCGCTTTTCGGGAAAGAAGTTTCTCAGTTCAAACAAGGAGAGGATGAATATGACATCACTTTAAGATTGAATAAATACACAAGAAACAATATTGATAACTTGATGAATCAGCGCATTACTTTCCGTGATATGCTAACAGGGCAAATTCGTCAGGTTCCTATTTCAGCAGTTGCTTCTGTAAAGAAAGCAACTACAATTTCGGCTGTAAAACGTATCAACTTGGAGCGTATGATTGCCATTCAATCTAATATTTTAGAAGGTTATAACGCCAACGAAGTTGTTGCTGAAATGAAAGATATATTGAAGGATTACAAACAAAAATCCAATGATGTTTCTTGGAAGTTTACAGGACAACAAGAAGAGCAAGCTAAAGAAATGTCATTCTTAGGAACGGCTTTAATGGTTGCTGTATTCATGATTTTCTTAATCATTGTAGCTCAGTTTAACTCTATTTCTGCACCAGTAATTATTGTTGGAGCGGTTGTATTAAGTTTAATTGGTGTACTGCTAGGGTTGATTATTTCAGGAATGGATTTCGTAATCATCATGACCATGATTGGTATAATATCTCTTGCCGGAGTTGTTGTAAACAACGCTATTGTATTGGTTGATTACACGAAACTGATTATTTCCAGAAAGGAACTAGAATTAGGAATTTCAGGAACTAAAGATGATCGTTTGCCTGTAAGTAAAGTTGTAAATGCCATTATAGAAGGAGGTAAAACGCGTTTACGTCCAGTATTGTTAACCGCAATTACTACTGTTCTTGGTTTATTACCAATGGCAATTGGACTAAATATTGATTTCCTTGGTTTCTTTGCTGAAGGTGACCCAAATATCAGCATAGGAGGAGATAACGTTATCTTCTGGGGTCCAATGTCATGGACAATCATCTTCGGATTAACTTTCGCCACTTTCTTAACGCTAGTAATCGTCCCTGTAATGTTTTACTTAGCCTTAAGATTGAAGTACAAATTCCTAAAGGTTAAAAGAGGATAATTTTTAAAATTATGATAATATGTAAAGACGTCCTTCGCGGCGTCTTTTTTTTGTTTTTCCATTAAATTCGTTAATATGGTACCTGAATGAAATTGCTATTTTTGGAGCGCAACGACTAACATATTCTTTACTAATGAAAAATACATTTACAAAATACTACGCTTTTATTCCATCAATAATTGTGGTATTAGTTTCTCTTTATTACTACATGAATTTTTGGAATATTGAGAAGTCAATTGCTTGGGATGGACTTGGTTATTATTTGTATTTACCAGCCACTTTTTTAAATGATGATATTCTTATAAAGGATTATAATATGTATTGGTCCATTATTCAGGAATATGATTTATCAACTAGTTTTTATCAAGTTTCTAAAAGTCCAACAAATAATTGGATGATGAAATATACTATGGGAAAAGCTGTTACAATGAGTCCTTTTTATTTTGTTTCCGATTGGGTAGCCATTTTATTCGATTACAAAAGAGATGGATTTTCAATGCCATACCAGGTTGGAGTATTTATTAGTGGATTGTTTTATTTGTTGGTTGGAGGACTTGTTTTTACTAAGGTTTTGCTTAAGCTTTTTGCTAAAAAAATAGCTTTTATTTTAGTGACTATTTTTTTCTTTGGGACAAATATGTTTGCTATTTCAACCATGGGAATAGCAAAAGTTCATGTTGTTTTATTTGCGTTATATAGTTTGTTATTTTGGTTTACTATCAAATGGCATGAAACAAAAAGCACTAAGCATTTAGTTTATTTAGCAGGTATTTTTGGGTTAATGGTTCTAACTCGACCAACAGAGGGAATTGCCATCCTAATTCCATTATTGTGGGGAGTTAAATCATGGTCGGAACTCAAGGAGAGGATTCAGTTGATTAAGGCATTAAAATATCAGTTTTTTATTGGATTATTGTTGGTAATTCTAATTATTTGCCCGCAGTTAATTTATTGGCAAATTATAGGTGGACAATGGTTAATTACTGATTACGGGAATCCAGCAGAAGGTTTCGATTGGTTTACACCGCATATCTTGGATGCTCTTTTTAGCTATAGAAAAGGATGGTTTCTCTACACTCCAATTATGTTATTGGGGATGTTTGGTTTTTATTGGATGTATAAAAATAAACGAGAATTGTTTTGGCCTATATTTTTATTCACCTTAATCAATATTTATGTTGTGAGTAGCTGGAGTTGTTGGTGGTATGCAACTAGTTTTAGTAATCGAGGATTTTCTCACTCAAGTCTTGTATTGATTTTACCACTTGGTTTTATGTTTAAGTCCTTCCTTCAATCTAAAGGTAAAATTGTACTGTTTGGTTTATTAGGATTATTTTTCCTTTTAAATCAATTTCAATCTTGGCAAGCTTCTAATTGGATTTTACACGGTTCAAGAATGTCAAAGGAATACTATTGGAAAATTTTTGGAAAAACTTCGGTTAGCGAAGAAGATAGAAAGTATTTAAGACCTGATTTAGAAACCAATGATATTCCTCCAATGGATGAATTAGTCCTAAAGAAAACGCTTCGATACGATTTTGATAATCCGGAACATAATATTGAGTTTGCAAAACAAGCAGCATTTTCAGGTGATGCGGGAGCATTTATAAATGGCAATGTAGATTTTTCAGAGTCAATTGAAATAAAGTTTGATGAGATAACAAAAGGTGATTATGCTTGGTTGGAAATTAAAGGAAAGATAAAACCAACTGAGGATTTGAAATCATCTCCATTTTCGTTAATTACGACTTTCAGTCATGATAAATCGAATTATAAATACCAAGGATTAGATTCAGAGAAAGTTGATTGGAAAATAGGTGAATGGAATGAATTTTCAATTATTTATCTTACACCTGATGTGAGAAGTAGAAAGGATAAAATATCCATTTATTTGTGGAATCGTGGAAAACAGTTTGTGGCTATGGATGAATTAGAAATAAACATTTATGAAAAGCGTTAAATAATAGACGTCCTTTTGGGCGTCTTTTTTTGTTTATCCCCTCAGCCTGCGGCAGCTCCCCTTGACGAAGGGGAGCGGTGGACAATATGACTATTTTTATTTTAAACCTGTGAATTTTCACCAATTACTTCAACCGCTCCACTTTTCAAGGGGAGCTGCCGCAGGCTGAGGGGATGAATAAGAAAATTTAACCGATTATTTTACCATCACCCATTTGAATAATACGATGGGTACGGTTGGCGAAATCCATGTCGTGAGTAACTACTAAAAGAGAAAGGTCTTCGGATTCATTCAAATCTTTGAAAATATTAAAAACATTGTCGGAGTTTTTTGAATCAAGATTTCCAGTAGGTTCATCACCCATAATAATACTTGGATTATTAATTAATGCGCGCGCTATAGCAACTCTTTGTTTTTGTCCTCCTGATAAACGATTGGCTTTTTTTAGAGCTTGTTCTTCCATTTCGAGTAAACGGAGTTTTTCCATTGCATCATGTTCAACTTCTTCTCTTGATTTTTTGCCCAATTTTAAACCAGGAAACATCACGTTTTCTAAAACTGAAAATTCAGGAAGTAAGTAGTGAAATTGAAAAACAAATCCAATATGTTCGTTACGCAGTTTTGCTAACTCCTCTGCAGATTTATTAGTAATGAGTTCATCATTGAAAAATAAGTTCCCTTCGTAGTCCGTATCCATTGTGGAAAGGATGTAAAGAAGTGTTGACTTTCCGCATCCAGACTTTCCAATAATTGAGGCAAACTCTCCTTTTTGCAATTCAAAACTTACATCTTTTAAAGCATGAAACATTACAGGATCACGGAAATACTTATTGATATTTTCTGTCTTTAATAAACTCATTATTTTCCTCTAATAATTTCTACTGGATCAATTTTCTTGGCTTTTCTTGAAGGAAGATATCCAGCAAGAAATGTAGAAACCATGGCGAAAATCATCCCGAAAATATAATACCCAGGATTGAAATTAATTGGATAAGTATCAACAGTTGGTAAAGCTTCTGTGTTGAACGGAGTATTACTGATAAGCCAGGAGACTATGAATCCAAAAATCAATCCTAATAATCCGCCGAAAAAGCCAATTAAAATGGCTTGAGAAATGAAAATTTTGGATACATCTCCGGCAGAAAATCCTGTTGCCTTTAAAATTGCGATATCATCCATTTTTTCATAAATGAACATATTCAGAATGTTATAAATTCCAAATCCAGCAACAACTAATAAGGTAACCGATACGGCATAGGTAATGAGGTTTCTGATACTCGTTCCAGTATCAAATTGAGCATTTGCTGTGTTAATGTCAACTGCGTTTACATCAAATCTTCGCGTCATTTCTTTAGCAAAAGCAGGCGCTTGATTTACATCATTTAGTTTCACATTAATGTTTGTAATGTAGTTATTTCCAACGCCCATTAATCTTTGCGCTGTACCTCTACTTACATAACTCTGCATATTATCTACTTCGGCTAATCCACTTTGATAAATAGCAACAATTTTCATTGGAAATATTCCACCTTGCGGATTTTTCAATTGAATTTTGTCGCCTATTCTCAAACTTAATTTTTTGGCAATTCCAGCTCCCAGAATTATGGTGTTTTTTTCTTTGATTAAGCCAGTGTAATCTCCATTAGGTATGTAGTTGGAAATGTTGTATAATCGACTTTCTTCTTCAATGTCAATTCCTGTTGCAATTCCATTCAAATCAATTGCACCAGCTGCATAAAATATTTTTGCACTTAGTTGAGAGGTTACTCCTTTCACTCTTTTATCTCGCTTAAGTTCTTCCATCAATGGAAGTGCATTATAAATTTTGGCGGCGTTGGTTACTGGTTTTATAGATTGAACAAAATGAATTTGTTCAGGAAGCGCCATTTCAATTGGTTGAACTTCGCTTGGTTCAATTTCATTATAAATTTGAACATGAGGCGTTCTGTTTAAAATCAAACCATCCAATAGCCCATTCAAACCAGTCATGAAACTCATCATGATAATGAAAGTTCCAATCCCAAAGGTTACTCCAAGAGCAGCAATTGCCGTTTGCTTTTTTCGGGAAAGCAAATGGGTTCGGGTGATTTTGAATATTAAACTAAAATCATTCATTATGAGAAGGATGAACAATTACAGTGTTTGTATCTAGTCCGCTAATTACTTCAACATGAGACATGTTACGCTCACCAGTTTTAATAGTTAAAGCACCTTCGTTCGTAAGCACTGTTGAATCAGAAAGTAGGTATTCTTGTGGAATAATTAGAGCACCAGATTTTTCATTAAGTACAATATTTCCTTCTCCTGATAATCCAACATATAATTGAGCCGGTTCTTTTTTAAATCTTGCCTCAACTTTGAACGATTGATTTTTATTGTTTTTCTCAGGATAAATTTTGGAAACGGAAGCCTCGAAGGCTTGGTTAGGATAAGCATCCAATCTAACATATACTTTTTGATTTAAACGCACTTTTGCAATATCAACTTCATCCACCCACATTTCAATTAAAAAAGTTTTTTCGGATCCAATTGTTGCAATTGGTTCTTGTAAAGTAACCAATTCACCAACGTTCTTCTTTGTGTCAAAAACTTTACCGTCTACAATTGCTTTAATGCCAAAGTCACCTAATTGAGTCATGGCAACTTTAAGGTTTTTTTGAGATTGTAAATAAGCATTTTTGAGTTCGATTTTCGATTGATTTAAACGTTGCGTCAAATTATCCAAACGATTTTTAGTCAAATCATACTTCAACTCCGCAGATTCAAAATCCGATAAAGAACCTATTTTTTGTTGCCACAACTTAGCTAATCTTGTGTAGTTAGTACTATCAATTTCAAGTTGTCTTTTTGTTGCTTCAATTTCGTTTTCAATACTTTTTAAAGCACTTGCTTTTCCTTTATATTTTTCAGAAGCTAATTGATTTGATAACTCCGCAGATTCCAAATTAATTTGGGAATTATCATTTTTTAATTGCGCTATCAGTTCTCCTTTTTTAACAGTATCGCCAGCTTCAACATACCATTTTTCTAGTATACCTGGAGAGGAAGCATAAACTAAATAATAGTTTAATGGTTTAACCTCTGCCGATGCATAAATTGAGGTGGTAAATGCTTGAATAGAAGGCTTAGTAGTTTGTTTCTTTTCTCCACAGGCTGATAGGAGGAGAGGTCCAGAAATAAGTGCTAAAAAATACTTTTTCATCGAAGAAAATTTTGGATAAAACTAAGGTTTATTTAGTCTTTAACTTGTGATTAAAGTCATAAAATTTTGGATGTATTGTATGTACATTTATACAATATGTATGTTTATAAGTAAAACTTATAAGCTGGATTGTTAATGTTTATTATCGTACCTTCATATTATAATGAGATCAAATACCATAAAGTTCGACAAGTCTGTTCGTCCTGAATTTTCCAAAGTTTTAAAATCAAGAGTAGACGAATATTTTAAGAAAAACAACATTGATAGATATGGAAATCTAAATATGTTTTTGAAGTCATTTACAATGATTTCAATGTTTTTTGCACCATTGATTTTAATTTTTTCAAGTGTAGTTACAAATACTTGGGCTGTTATAGGCTTATGGTGTTTAAGTGGTGTAGGTATGGCAGGTATTGGTTTATCTATCATGCATGATGGTAATCATGGAGCTTTTTCAAGAAATAAAACAGTTAACAGATTGATGGGATTGATGTTAAATGTTGTTGGAGGAAGCGCTAAATTATGGAAGCTTCAGCACAATGTTTTACACCATACGTTTACCAATGTTGAGGGAATGGATGAGGATATTGATGGACCAGGATTTTTTCGTTTTTCGCCACATCATAAGCATAAACCAATTCATAAATACCAGCATTATTTCTTCGTTTTAGCTTACGGTTTAATGACTTTTGGATGGGTAATGTGGAAGGATTATCTGCAAGCTTTGAGGTTTAAAAAGAGTGGTTTATTAAAAGAAAAGGAGTTTGCGAAAGAAATGTTCTATATCATACTATGGAAAGTAATTTACTTTACATACATCCTTGTGATTCCTTTGGCTGTATTAAAACTTCCAGTTGTTACTACTTTGGTTGGATGGTTTTTAATGCATTATGTATGTAGCTTAATTTTAAGTTTAATTTTCCAATTAGCGCATGTAATGCCAGAGATGTCTTTCCCAAAAGAGAATGAGCATAACATAATAGAGAACAGTTGGACAATTCACCAATTACAAACTACTGCTAATTTTTCTCAAAGAAGTAGATTGTTTTCATGGTACATTGGAGGTTTAAACTATCAAATCGAGCACCATCTTTTTGCGGGAATTTGTCACGTACACTATCGCAAACTATCTAAAATTGTAAGAGAAACTGCCAAAGAATATAATGTTCCATATTATACCAATGGTAGCTTTTTCAAAGCACTAGGACAACATTATAAGATTTTGAAGCAGTTTGCTCAGCCGGCTTAGCTTTACTTAAAAATTGAATGCTGGATTGCGAGCATGAAATCTTTGTAGCTTTCGTGCACAGGATGTTTTTTATTTGCCATCAGTAGACCTGCATCGAAATAAAGTTGATTTACCTTTTGAAAGATTTCAATACCGGTTTGTTTTACAAGGTTTTCAATTTCTAAAGCATCAATATCAGTAGCTTTATTAGGTAATTGATCCCAAACTTTTTTGGCTGTACGTTTTAATGTTTTAGCTGTATTATCACAATAAGTTTTAAGTTCTGATAAAGATTTTTGTGCTGATTCTTTTAATTCAGAAGGGTTTAGATTTTGTGTAATACCTTCAGCTAAACCAATAATGGCTGCAGTCATTGAAAATTGGGCAAAACTGTTAAAAGGAAGGTGATGAATTTCGTAGCTCGTTTTGATTTCTGGCTCATTAATTCTGAAAACAAATTCTGATGGAACAAAAGCTTTTTCTGTAACGAAGCCTAAAGAAGATGATTGCTCCATGCCGAATAAGTTCCAGTCATCAATCAATCTAACTTGATCTTTTGATATTGCAAAACTTACTGTTTCTCCGTTTGGCAAAACGCCATTACAAGTAAAATAAGTTGCGTGAAGTGCTCCTGTAGCTTTTCCCCATTTTCCTGAAATTAAAAAGCCATTTTCTACTTCTTCTACAGTTTCTGCTAGTCCACCACTTCCAGCTAAAACGCATTCAGGATTTGTGAATATTTTTTTAGCTCCTTCTTCTGAAAAAAATCCAGAGAAGTAGTTTGCACCAGCCCCCAAGTTAACGCACCAACCTAAACTTCCGTTTATTTGACAAGCTTTTCGAAGTTCTTCCAAACCATCTGGGAGAGATAATTGAAGCCCGTTGAATTCCTTTTTTACAAAAAGTTTGAACCATCCGTTTTTGTAGGCTTTACTTAATAATTGTTCTGGAAGTCCTTTTTGAATCAGGTTCAAAGCTTTAATGTTTAATTCATTTTGCGGAGTTAAAACTACGAAATAATTAAGGGTTGATTAGATAGATGTATAACCATTTGTCATATAATTGAAATACATGAAGTAATGGAATGATATCTTTGTAAAAACTATTTTGACATGATTGTAATTTATAGCCTTATTTTAATTTTAATTGGGATTGCTGCTTTTAAGATGTTAAATACTTGGAAGTTATCTGCAGAGATGCAAAATAAGAAACCAAATATGTTAGTGAGAAGTGTTTTTGGATCAGCGGATTTTGTAGCTGATTTAGTTTCATTAAAGGTGTTTAAATAATTTTTCGACAGTGAAATTACTTTGGAAGATTATTAAAAAGTTCTTCAAATGGACTTTTTACCTTTTGCTATTTATAATTATTGGGATAGTTATTTTCATTAATACAAGTCCTGAATTTGGCGGAAGTCCTTCAGATGAGGAAATCATGGAGTTTGAAAAGACGGGGCGTTACAAAGAAGGTCAGTTTCAAAATTACCATCACACATCAAGAGGTTTTTCATGGGATGTTTTTTGGAGTACCATGAAGGAATATTATAAGGATAATCCTAACAGAGATCCAGCTGTAAAAGTTCCTTTTATAAAACAAGATTCTACTCAATTAGAAATCACAAAGCAAGTTTCGAAATTGATTTGGTTTGGTCATTCTGCGTTTTTACTTCAGTTAGATGGTAGAAATATTTTGTTAGATCCTATGTTGGGGGAAACTCCTTCGCCAGTAAAATGGTTATCACGTCCTAGGTATAATGATCATTTACCGCTTGAAATAGCTGAACTTCCTCCTATAGATTTTGTTTTTATATCCCATGACCATTATGATCATTTGGATTATGAAACAATAGAACAACTTCATGCAAGGGTTAAGCATTTTATTGTGCCTTTAGGAGTGGGGGCTCATTTCAGATCATGGGGGATTGAAGATGAAAAGATTCATGAATATGATTGGTGGACTGATGACGAGATAGAGGGATTAAAATTTGCATTTGCACCAACTCGTCACTTCTCAGGAAGAGGTGTACTGAATCATAATTCAACTTTATGGGGTTCATGGATTATTAAAGGAGACAATCAGAAAATATATTTTAGTGGTGACGGAGGATATGACGATCATTTTAAAAAATTGGAGAGAAGTATGGTCCTTTTGACATTGCGATGGTTGAATGTGGGCAGTATAATAAAAACTGGAAACAAATTCATATGCAACCCGAAGAGTCAGCTCAAGCAATTAAAGATTTAAACGCAAACGTAGGGGTGCCAATCCACTGGGGAGCTTTTACACTTTCATTACACGATTGGTATGAACCTCCTGTGAGAATTAAAGAAGCGGCTGATTCAATTGGTGTTAAAGTTGTCACTCCAAAAATTGGAGAAACTATGAATTTAGATTCAATTACAATTGGTTATAATCCTTGGTGGGAATCTATAAAACCAGAAATTCAAAAGCAATGAAAAAGCAATTCGGAGGCAAAATAACCAAGTCTGTTAAAAGACAGTTGGAACAATCACCTAATTGGGGAAAGAAGAGTTTTGAAAATTTAGAGTCTACCAAAATGGATATCAATTTTGGTAACATGCCAAAGTTGTTTTACGAAAACTTTTTTAAAACTAAAGGCCGAGCTCCGAAAAAGCCAATTGCAGTTGAAGCTTTTGATAAATCATCTTTTTTAGCGCCTTCTGATAAGACGAAATTCATCTGGTATGGACATTCAGTTGTTTTGATGAATATCCAAGGAACTATTATTTTGATTGATCCTATGTTGGGGCCGGATGCATCTCCGATTGCTCCTTTTAAAACCAAAAGATTTTCGGAAAATACGTTGGATTTAATTGATGATTTTCCGGACATTGATATTCTTTTGCTTACTCATGATCACTATGATCATTTGGATTTAGCAAGTATTAAAAAGCTAAAGGGAAAAGTAGATAGATTTTGGGTTGCTCTTGGATCGAAAAGACATTTCGTAAAGTGGGGAGTTCAACCAGAGAAGGTGAAAGAATTTGATTGGTGGGATAAGTCGGAACTAAATGGAATAGAAATCACCTTTACGCCGACGCGTCATTTTGCTGGAAGAGGAGTTTTAGATAGGAATAGAACTCTTTGGGGCGGATGGGCGATTAAATCTTCAGAAGAAAATATATATTTCAGTGGTGATGGTGGTTATGGAGATCATTTTAAAACGATAGGAGAGAAGCTTGGTCCATTTGATTTTGGTTTCATGGAATGTGGGCAGTACCACGAATTATGGAGACAAATTCACATGTTTCCTGATGAAGCAGTAAAAGCGTCACAAGATGTAAAAGCAAAGCAAATAATGCCAGTTCATTGGTCGGGATTTGCTTTGGCTTTACATCATTGGAAAACCCCTGTGGAAGATTTTTTAACTCATGCAGAGCAAAAAAGCGTTGATCATATAGTTCCAAAAATTGGTGAAGTTTTCTCTGCCAATCAAAACATTGATATTGATCATTGGTGGAGAAAGTATGAGTAATCAACAACTATATTTCATTTAAAAGTTCATCAATCAATTTTTCGATTGCAACTTTATCTTCTCCCTCTATTAATTTTCCTTCAATTACTTTTTCTTTAAAAGAGCCAACGGAATGGTAACCAATCACTTTTGTACCTCTGTATGGCATAATTGCTGCTAAATGAGATCCTGCAGATGACGCTCCCCTTGGTCCTGGTGATGTGCTCAAGAAAACAGTTGGCAAATCATTCAAAACCGATTTTTCAATACGAGATAACCAGTCTATTGCATTCTTGAAAAACGCAGGCATCGAACCATTATGTTCGGGTGTTGAAATAATATATCCTTGTGCCTCTTTTAGTTTTTCATTGAGCTCAATCATTTTATCAGGATAACCATTTTCCTGTTCTTCATCAATGCCATAAATAACTGCAGGATAGTCTCTCAAGTTTATGATTTCAACTTCAACGTTTTGTACAAGTTGTGAAACCGCCTCAATTAATTGATGGTTAATTGAATTTTTACTGTTGCTTCCGGCAAATGCTATAATTTTTTTCATGACTTTCTAAGTTATGAGTGCAAGATAGTAAAAACATTTGTTGCAACAAATAAAAAGAGTGAATACAAAAAAACAATTAACCCTCGCTAATTGTTTTTTTGTATTCTAGATGAAATAATTATTCTGATTCCCCACAATTATACCTAAACCGTAAGTTGAGTACGGAGTGAACACCTTTCTTTACAGAAAAGATTGGTTATGAATATTTTAAGGTTTATTGAAGAGTTTCCAGATGAACACAGTTGTATCACTCATTTTAA
>CAXRIN010000101.1:0-15865 GCA_964230605.1 Flavobacteriaceae bacterium | reverse complement strand
TGAATTCGCCTTTTTCTACCTGACCTACTACCAGTAATTTAAAGGCCATTGTGTAATCGCGTTGGGTTCGCTTTACTCTTTGTTTGTTGTATTCTTCCATAATAAGTTGTAAATGTGTCAACTTATTTCAGGACGGGACATAAAACATAAAAAAGCCTGAAGAAAATCTTCAGGCTTTTTTAGTACTCAGGGCGGGTCAAATATCGAACTTTTTATTACTTGAGGATTTGAGATTGATTGAGGAGTTTTCAAGAAAAATTGCTTAATAATTTGTTTTTTCAAAAGTTAAATTCGTTTTACTAAACTAATCATAAACATTCTTTTTCGAATACATAAACATATACAGTAATCGCTTCCTATGCGTAAAAAATATAAAGGATATCCAAAGATTACTCTTGCTTTTAGTATATTGAGTTGAATTAATATTTATGAAATGAATTTTGATGAATTTTGGAACAACTATATAAGTAAAGACATTACTACAATTTCTGATTTAGTAATAGAAGTATTTAATCAAACGTTACCAGTTAATATTGAGGATAAATATGATCTTGGTGAAATAATTACCGAGTTTTCAGGACACCATGAAACTGCAAAGAAGTATGACGAAATAGAAAAATTTGGGTTAGTATTAAAAAACAAACAACCTATTTTATATGAAAAAGAAGGAGAGTATATTAATGAGGCTCTTATCAAATATTATTGTTTCACAAAAAATAAAGAAAAATTAAAAACTCAAATTGAAGATACTATCACAAGGGAATATGATTATGACCTCCTTCGTATAAGTATTAAGCGGTTATTATACCACCAGTATGTCAATCAAGTCAATAAAATTATTGAATTAGAATATAAGAATGTAAAGGAGTCACCAAAGCTTATTCAAGGTGCTGAATTTGACTTAGCATTAATCAAATACTATATTGAATTAGAGCAGCTATATATTAATCAGAAAGAAGATTCTAGTTTTGATCTTACCAGTTTTACAAAGAAAATTAGTCAATATGGATTTATCTTAGATAATGATTATTACAAACAAATAGAATTTGGATTGTTTAATAATTCAGTAGATATGCTTAAAAAGCAGTTAACGGAATTTCCAAATGACAAGTCATATATTATGGCATCATTGGAGATGAGGTTTCTAAAATTTATGCAAGAAAGAAAATGTTCATTTCCAGTTGGGGGAATGATTTGGCAGAATTTATTTAGATATTTTGAAGAAAGGAAAACTAAGAATTGGAATAATTATTTCGAGATTGATAGGCAATCTTTCAGAATGTTTATTAATAGCTTATCAGGTTTTTTATTTCAAAACACAATTGAAAAAGCCTTGATTATTTGGGGTAGTAGTTATTTTCTTGACTTTATGTATCAAGTACAAATAATTCTTGAGAATCAATATCATAATCAAAAAGAGATAATTGAAAGTGTGAAAAGTAAATTTAAGGAAATCAATAAACATGACTTATGGGAATTCAGTTTTATCCATATTTGGACACCAGATGAGACAACTAGTTTAGAAAATTGGAATGCAGAAAGAAATTTATTTGAATCTTCTTATCAGTTAGAGATTGCTCCAGAAGAGTTCAATGATCTAAAACTTGATAAGCTGTTTGGAAATTCAATTCCTAACCCAGAGAATTTAATTTCAAGTCCCCAGCCAGCAGTAAGAGCCAAAAAAATTGGACGAAATGAAAAGGTCAATGTTAAATATATTGATGGAACAATAAAAAAAGATATAAAGTATAAGAAAGTAGAAAGTGATATTATAAATGGAAAATGTGAAATAACATAAGCAACAATACCGGCTATCTGGGAAAATAATAAAATAAATTTACTCAAACAGGAATCGAACCCTTACCCCCTTTAAAATCAAACAAATAACAAAATAGTCCAAAAACAACAAAACCCTTGTTATTATTGAAATAACAAGGGTTTTAGTTTAAATGTACCGAGAGAGGGAATCGAACCCACGACCTCATGAGTATGAATCATGCGCTCTAGCCATCTGAGCTACCTCGGCATGTTGTCCGTTCTTAAACGGGAGCGCAAATATACAACTTTCGAATTTATATTTTAAGTATGATTTAAATTATTTTACATTTTAACCACAAATTTTATTTAAAACACTAGCTTGTTAAGCTTTTAAATTTGTAAATTGCGGGTTCAATTTTTTGTGACGTTATGACCAAATTCGAATTAGAATACCCTATAAAATCTTCTGTAAAAGTTTTATTTGATGCTTTAACTGACTCTTCAAAACTAACTGAATGGTTTTGTGACGAGATAAACATTCTTGAAAATGGAAAGAAATTAGAGTTCATTTGGGACGGAGCTGGTCAAATTGCAGAAATCATTGATCAAAGAGATAACAAATTCATCAAATTTCACTGGGTTGACGAAGATGATGATACTTTTTTTGAATTACGAATTCAAATTGATGATATCACTAACGATGTAGCCTTAATGATTACAGATTTTGCAGAGGATGATGAAGTTGAAGAAGCTAAAATGCTTTGGGATAATCAAATTAGAGATTTATTTATTTCTTTAGGTGCATAACCTATAAAACTATCCATGAAAAAGCTCCATAAACTAGTTTTTAAAACTTTTTTTGGACCATTTACAGCCACCTTAGTCATTAGTAACTTTTTATTACTAATGATTTGGATGGTAAAATATCTTGACGACATCATTGGTAAGGGATTAGACTTTATTATCATTCTAGAAATGATTGGTAGAGGTTCTCTAAACCAAATCCCCTTCTCTCTTCCATTAGCAGTTTTACTTTCAAGCACAATGACCTATGGTAAATTAGGCGAAACCATTGAGCTCACTGCCATGAAATCACTTGGAGTTTCATTAACAAAAGCAATGCAGCCTCTTTTTGTTTTTTCGGTGGCACTTTCTATAGGAGCATTTTATTTCACAAACAACTATTTACCATATTCCAACAAAAAACTCGGTGCTTTGGTTGGTGACATCAGGAAATCAAAGCCTGAATTAATGATTCCTGAAGGAGTTTTTTACAATCAATTAAATGGCTATACGATAAGAATAGGAAAGAAATATGAAGACAAAACTATTTCTGATGTCTTAATTTTTGATGATTCAAATGATGGCGAAGGTGCATTTATAGCTGCGGACAGTGGTAGATTGGAACTTTCGAAATCGGGCAACCATTTGATTTTAAATCTTATTGATGGCAACACCTATAAGAGAGATGAGGAAAAAATTAAACCTGGCGAAATGAGAAGACTTCCTTTCGTGAGAAATGATTTTGAAAGTAATAGAATTATATTCGACCTTTCCGCTTTCTCTTTTGAAAAATCAGATCCAAACAATAGAGGAAAGTCACTTAAAAACATCCCTGTTTCGGAAATCAAAGAAAGTAAAGACAGTGTAAAATGGGAGTTAGCTGAAGACCTGGAAAGTTTTGTTGAAAATATTAATTACAAATCATACTTCAAGAAGGACTCAACAATTTCTATTGATACAATTACTGTCATCAACTTCGATTACTTAAAACAGAAAATATTTTCCATAGACTCCCTAAAACAAATAATTGTTTTTAAAGCAGCCAAAGAATCAGTTGTAAGAATTAAAAACCGCTTAAATAATTACGACACTAACAGATCAAACATCAATAAATATTTAGCTCAGCATGACACAGAAATCCACAAACGATATTCTATGGCCTTAGCCTGTTTGGTTATGTTTTTCATTGGAGCTCCATTTGGCGCTATTGTTAGAAAAGGTGGTTTAGGTTTCCCAGTTGTGATAGGTGTTATTTTATTCCTTGTTTACTATGTCATCACAACATCAATGTACAAAGTCTGCAAAAAAGGTGATTTCGACCCCATTTTAGGTATGTGGCTTGCACCAATTATTTTAGCCCCCATAGGTCTGATACTGACCTACAAAGCCTCTACTGATTCAGATTTATTTAGAATGGAGGTTTACAAAAAGTTTTTCAGGAAGCTATTTTTCATCAAATAACCTTTCTTCTCTACTTACCTCCTACTTGTAAAATCGCTATATTTGTTCTCCTGCCAGAAATCTTATTGAACTGTGATGTATGAAGATTTTACAAATTTGTAATAAACCTCCCTTTCCGGCAGTTGATGGTGGAGCTATTGCAATGAATAATACAACCGAAGGCTTGTTAAATAATGGTCATGAGGTAACAGTATTAGCAATAACAACACCTAAGCATAAAATATCGAGCAAAACTCTTCCTAAAGAGTACATTTCAAAAACTAATTTTCAAAGTGTTTTTATTGATACAAGTATTAGACTTAAAGATGCTTTCTTTAATCTTTTCTCCACTAAGTCGTATAATATTGAAAGATTCATAAGTGTAGATTTTACATTACAACTAAAAAGAATACTTGAAGAAAATAATTTTGATATAGTTATTATTGAAAGTCTTTTTGTTGCTCCTTACATCCCTACGATAAAGGCATTAAGTAAAGCTAAAATTGTATTAAGAGCGCATAATGTAGAACACAAAATTTGGGAAAGAATAAGCTCAAACACAAAAAACCCTCTTAAGAAAACATACATTAATTTATTAGCTAAAAGATTGAAAAATTTTGAAATTGAAACATTCAATTCAGTTGATGGAATTGCTGCCATGACCAATGTTGATGTTAAACATTTCAAAAAATTAGGTTACAAAAAGGAAATTACTGCCATCCCTACTGGCTATATAATTAATACTCAAGGAGAGTTAGAGAAGTGCGTTGAGGAAAATTCTGTTTTCCATATTGCTTCAATGGATTGGCTTCCAAATGTTGAAGGCGTTAATTGGTTCCTAAACAATGTATGGAAAAAAGTAAGCAACTTTTCTCCTTCAGCAAAACTGTATCTTGCAGGACGTGAAATGCCTGACGATTACTATCAATTAAACGATAATAGTATTATTACCGTTGGAGCTGTAGAAAGTGCAAAAGAATTTTATCTATCCAAGAAAATAATGATAGTCCCTGTGCTTTCAGGTTCTGGAATGAGAATTAAAATAATTGAAGGAATGGCATTGGGTAAAGTTATTATATCAACAACTATTGGTGCCGAAGGAATTAACTGTACAAACGGAGAAAACATATTAATAGCAGATACTCCTGATGATTTTGCTGATGCTATATGCAAATGCTTGTCTGATTCAGCGTATTGCGATCTCATTGGCAAAAACGCACAAAACCTTATTGCTTCAGAATACAGTAACGACGAAATAAGTAAGAAAATGATTTCATTTTTTGAGGACCTACAATTAACTTGAATCCAAGAAAAAAAATATTATTCCTTACATCAAGAATCCCTTTTCCTTTAGAAAAAGGAGATAAACTAAGAGCGTATTATCAAATTAAGTATTTAAGTAAAGAAAATGACATTGTTTTATGTTGTATTTCCGACACTGAAATTACGGATAGAGCTAAAGAGGAACTAAGTAAATACACCACCGCCATTTATGTTTATAAAACATCAAAACTCAGCATTCTATCAAACTTGTTTGTTGCTTGGTTAAAAGGATTACCGTTCCAGGTTGGATACTTTTTTAATTCGGGCGCTCACTTCTATTTCAATAGTATTGTTAAAAAGGAAAAACCAGATCACATATTTGTTCAACTAATCAGAATGGCAGAATATGTTTCTAAAATAAAATCAATTCCTAAATCGCTAGATTATATGGATACATTCTCAAAAGGAATGGAAAGACGAATGGATAAAGCGAGCGGAATTAAAAAATCCATTTTCAAATTCGAGTTCAACAGGCTAAGAAAATATGAAGAAAGAGTATTTAACATTTTCGATAACAGTTATATTATTTCTAAACAAGATCAAGAAAGCTTTTCTTTTCCATCAGCAAATCAAATAAAGATTTCTCCCAACGGAGTTGATCATCATTTTTTCCAGCCAGATATTAATAGGAAAAAGGTTTATGACATAGTATTTACAGGAAATATGAGTTACCCTCCTAATGTAAATGCTGTTGTTTATTTAGTAAAAGAAATTTTACCATTATTAAAGGAGCAACTCCCAAACATTCAAATTCTAATCGCGGGGGCAACTCCCAATTCTACAGTCAAAAGTTTAGCAAGCGAAAATGTACATATTAGTGGTTGGCTAGACGATATTAGAGATGCATACAACGATGCAAAAATATTTTTGGCACCTCTTCAAATTGGAACTGGCCTACAAAATAAACTCCTTGAAGCTATGTCTATGGAACTTCCATGTATCACTTCAGAATTAGCTAACAACGCACTTGGAGCAAAGCCAAATCAAGAAATATTAATTGGACAATCACCCGAAGACTACGCCAGTCATGTTATTGATTTATTAAACAGCAACAAACTTTGTGATTTGTTAAAAGTGAACGGTAAAGAATTCGTTACTAAAACTTACAATTGGAACTCTATCACCTCCGATTTAACAAAAGACTTTTTTAGTTGATTTTATTCTTAAATTCTAAATTTGAATGATTAGCTTTTGGCCGATTATCATTGGCCACTACAATCAAAGATAATTAAAGACTAGATTGAAAGACATGCATTGAAAATGCATAGTTTTAACTACTACAATAAATTCTTTAAGTCAAGAACTGACTAAACAATTAAACTGTTACAGGCTGTAGTTTAAATCCTTTTCTTTGAATCCATGAATTCAACAAAGCCACCTCTTCTCTTTTTAAAACCTTTATTGCCTTAAGGTATTCCTTTCGAAGTAACTCCAAATCAAAACTTACTCTTTCCAATATATACTTTGTGTATTCTAAAAGGGAATCTTTTATTGCCATGTGCCTTATTAATTAACGTTTAAGCTAATATGCAACTCTTGTAAACCTTAAAAAAAAGATTAAGATTTTTTAAGAGAACTGCTTAATAAGATAAGTATTATAAAACCAGTAAGCAACAGCAAATCTGTATATTACAAAATTTATTCTGTAAAAACCGTCGTGAAAAAAACTTAAAATGAAATTAAAAAGCAGTTAAGACAATCGAATTTTAAAATCGTCATAGCCATATTCTCTGAGTAACTTGAATCCCCCTTCTTTTTTCCAAATCCCTAAAGCTGGATGTTTAACTCCGTTAAAGAAATTAGTCTTTACAAACGTATAATGAGCCATATCTTCGAAGATGATTTGATCGCCAACTTTTGGTTTTTCAGTAAAATTAAAACCACCAAAAAAATCGCCACTCATACAGGTATTCCCACCCAAAACACAAGCAAAACCTTCTTTACTTTCCCCAACTACTCTTGGTTTATAAGGCATTTCTAAACAATCTGGCATATGAGCGGCAAAACTCACATTCAACATGACTGTATTGATACCATTTGCAGAAACAATATCTTCAACCTTAGCTGTTAAAAAACCAGTATTCAAACCAATAGCCTCTCCTGGTTCAATTATAACCTGAACTTTATATTGCTCTTTTATTCTTTTTAATAGAGAACACAATAAATCAACATTATATCCAGGTCTGGTAACATGATGCCCTCCTCCAAAATTCAACCAACTTATCTGCTCCAAATAAGAACCAAACTCCTTCTCTATCCTTTCAAGCGTTTTTTCAAACTCTTCAGCACTTGACTCACAAAGTGTATGAAAATGTAAGCCTGATATTTCTTGAGGTAATATTTCAGGCAATAAATCCTTTACAATACCAAATCTACTTCCAGGCATACAGGGATTATATTGTTCAAATTCAACATTTGAAAATTCCGGATTAATCCTTAAAGCATATTTAATATCAGGTTTTAATTTATGCTTAAACTTCTCAAATTGAGATAATGAATTAAAAGTAATATGGGAACTTAACTCTTGAACTTCATCAAATTCGGATTCATCATAAACTACAAAACAAGAATGAGCTTTACATTTCATTTCATCAACTATAAGCTTCGCCTCATGCAACGAACTTGCTGTTCCTCCCGAAATATACTTTCTCATCAAAGGAAAAACCTCCCACATAGCAAATCCTTTTAATGCACAAAGTACCGACGCTCCACTTTCTTGCTGAACCTTATTTAATACCTTCATGTTATTTTCAAATAAGCTTTCATCCAAAACAAAACAAGGGTTAGGAATTGCTGATAAATTTGAAAGTAAATTGCTCATAACTATTCAATGAAATTTATATCAAAAATAAACCAATTAGATACACACTCGTTGACAATTTCATTAGGAGTTTAGATTTTTATTCAAAAAAGTAACTATGAGTTTTTACGATTTCAAAATAAATAAACCAAACGGCGAAAAGCTTGACTTAATAAACTATAAAGGAAAGCTAATTTTAATTGTAAACACCGCAACAAAATGCGGTTTATCACCTCAATTTAAAGGCTTGGAAGAACTTCATCAAAAATATAAAGACAAAGGATTAGTTGTTTTAGGATTCCCTTGTGCGCAATTTCTTAATCAGGAACCAGAATCAAACGATACAGTAGAGAAAGCCTGTGAAATTAATTATGGAGTTACGTTTCAATTGACTGAGAAAATTGATGTTAACGGAGCAAACACTCACCCAATATTTAAGTTTTTGAAAAAGGAAAAAGGAGGTTTTTTGGGAAGCAGAATTAAGTGGAATTTCACCAAATTCCTTATCGACCAAGACGGAAATGTAATTGAACGCTACGCTCCTACTACTTTACCAGAGAAGATTGAGGAGGATATTGTGAAGTTGATTGGATGAGAAGAAGAAGAAGAAGATGATGATGATGAATGAAGAAGATCGAATGTGGAATGTGGAATGTGGAAAATATAAGTAGTAGCTTATGAAAATAAGCCTTAGCAAGTCATCAAATTAATATCAAAAAAAAGGTCGGAATTTCTTCCGACCACTTTAGCTTAAAACGCTTTTTGTATAATTTAATTATAACTTATTTCTTCTGAGCAGTTCCTGCACCAACACCATTAATTACTGCAATTGATGATTTTTCTAATCTGATTTTTGCCTGACTCTCAATAGCAATTACTACAGTTTCAGCATCTGTTTCAAAAACTTTTCCATGAATACCACCAGTAGTTATAACATCATCTCCCTTTTTGATAGCATCACGCATTTTTGCTAGTTCTTTTTCTTTCTTCTTTTGCGGACGAATCATAAAGAAATACATCACACCAAAAACAGCAGCCATCATTAATAACATTGGAAACGGGCTACCTTCTCCTCCAGCTTGTAATAAAATTGTTTTCATAATCTTTTAATATAATTTGTATTATTTATTCTCTGTTGTAGTTCCTTTCAACCAAAGTCTCAACTCTTCCTGCATCGCATTTGACTGAACTCTTACAGCCACTTTAAACATTTTTCCAATTGGTTTACCCGAAGTGTTTACATCTGCTGTAATCGCTCCTTTTTCTCCCGGTAAAACAGGCTGCTCAGGATAGTCTACATTTGTACATCCACAAGAACCTTTTACATTGGTTAAAATTAAAGGCTCATCACCATCATTCACAAAATAAAAAGTATGTTGAAGTTCTGTTCCTTGAACTATAGAATCAAAATCATGCTCATACTCATTAAACTGGATACTTGGCCCACCAGTTTTTTTCTTAAAATCTTCTAATGCTGAATAATTATTAACAACCGCAGAAGAATCAATTTTATGCGACTCATTATTTCCACAAGAAAAAAGCGCAATAATTGGAAAAATTAAAAATAACTTTCTCATAATTAATTCATTAAACCTCTTCCAGTCTTCTTTATCTCTCCTTTCTCTTTTAAATCAGGTACAATTTTATCAAGAATACCATTTATAAAAACCTTACTTTTTGGTGTACTGTAAGTCTTAGAAAGTTCGATGTATTCATTAAGTGTAACCTTAATTGGAACAGAAGAAATATTGACTAATTCACAAACTGCCATTTTCATTAAAATGAAATCAACCACTGCGATTCTATCTGCCTCCCAGTTTTTGGCTTTATCCATTATAATTTCTTGAAAAGCATCATTGTTCACTAATGTTTTTCGATACAAAGTTTTAACAAAGTCCATATCATCTTCTAAATCCTTAAATAAGGCAGGAACTCGAAAATTATCTGCAAATCTTTGATTAAAAGATTTAAAATACTTCACTACATAACCACAAACGAAATAGTGATCATCCGACCAATGGATGCTTCTTTCTTCGAATAAATCTTGAAGAATTTCATTATCAGCTATAAACTCTCTGTAAAGTTTTAAAACAAAGTTTTTTTGAGTTTCTAAATCGTACTCATTTGAAGTCATAAACTTCCCATAAGTATTTGATTCCTCAATTGCTTTAAACAGTTTTTGGATGATATCATCGTTATCCACCCATGAGATTTTATACTCTTCTACTTTCTTTTGTAACGATTCGCTGTTGGAAAAAGCAATAAGTAATTCGTTATCAATAAATCGAGTATTTGGATTAAGATCTTCCTGAGAAGGAAGACGCTTATTCTTACGCTCTTCAATTCTTTTAGCTGCAAACCTATGCAACTCTGTAAATACAGAAACATGAAAAACAAAAAGTTCATGAATCCTGTTGATGCTAGAGATTAACTCTTTTTCACCAACACCTAAATCGTTTTTTGCTCCTCCCAAATATGAGTAAACAGCTTGAAAAACTTTAATTCTTAAATGTCTCCTATTAAGCATAAGAACGTAATAAATGAGATGCAAAGATATACATCTTTAAAGACAAAGGCGGTATAAACCGCCTTTAATTATTCATTTTCATTAATTGTTAATTTTTCATCAACAACCTCGTGCCAAGGAAGTCCGTAACCTCCAATTTCAGCCATGAAAGGATCGGGATCAAACTCCTCCACATTCCATACTCCAGGCTTAAACCAAACACCTGTCGCCATTAATTTAGCACCTAACATTGCTGGAACCCCAGTTGTGTATGCAACACCTTGCCCTTTTACATCAGTATATGCATCTTGATGTTTACAGTTATTATAGACATAGTAAGTTCTTTGCTTCCCATCCTTAACACCAGTTATTTGACATCCTATTGAGGTCTCTCCTGTATAATTTTCTCCAAGCTCAGAAGGTTCAGGTAATACCGCCTTTAAAAATTGTAAAGGCTGAATCATTTTCCCTTCATAATTGATCGGCTTAATGCTTGTCATTCCAACATTTTGCAAAACTCTTAAGTGAGTTATATACTCTTTACCGAATGTCATCCAGAATCTAGCTCGTTTGATAGTAGGGAAATTCTTTACTAAACTTTCTAACTCTTCATGATACATTAAATAACTTTCACGAACTCCAATATTCGGATAATCTACAGGACGATGAATTTCCATTGGATCAGTTTCTACCCATTTTCCATTTTCCCAAAACTTACCTCTTTGAGTAATCTCCCTAATATTTACTTCAGGATTAAAGTTTGTAGCAAATGCTTTTCCATGATCACCTCCGTTACAATCAACAATATCCAAATAATGAATTTCGTCAAAGTAATGTTTAGCAGCATAAGCTGTATAAACCTGAGTAACACCAGGATCAAAACCACATCCTAATAACGCCATAATTCCAGCGTCCTCAAATCTCTGTTTGTAAGCCCACTGCCATGAGTACTCAAACTTCGCTTCATCCTTCGGCTCATAATTAGCCGTATCCAAGTAATGCGTTTTGGTAGCTAAACAAGCATCCATAATTGGTAAATCTTGGTAAGGAAGAGCAAGATTCACAACTAACTCCGCTCCTGTCTCTTTGATAAGAGCAATCATTTCCTCAACGTTATCAGCATCAACTTGAGCTGTTTTTATATTCGCTTCAGGAATTTCTGCTGCAATTTGATCGCATTTAGATTTTGTTCTAGATGCGAGTGTAATATCAGTGAAAACCTCAGTTAATCTAGCAATCTTTTTAGTAGCTACATTACTAACGCCTCCAGCTCCAATAATAAGTACTTTTTTCATTTTAAAAATTTGCGCAAATGTAATATTGATTTCGTTCGAATGTACTAAAATTGTATAGTGATATGAAAATTATTTTTTCAACTTTATTTATATCAATATTCATTAGTGTCTCAGCCCAGAAAGATTCGGTTAGAGTATTGTTTTATAATGTAGAAAACCTCTTCGATACAAAAGATGACACTTTAAAAAACGATAATGAATTCTTACCAACATCAAAAAAGAATTGGAATAACTTTAAATTGAATGATAAAATCAACAAAATTGCTAAAGTTATTGCTGCAGGAAATTTCCCTGATGTGATTGGTTTGTGTGAAGTTGAGAATGATTCGGTTTTATTTAATCTTGTCCAACATTCAATTCTTTGTAAAAAGAAATATCAAATTATTCACTTTGAATCTCCAGACCAAAGAGGGATAGATTGTACACTATTGTATAAAGCCAAAAAGTTTGATGTTTTATCAATGAAGCCAAATCAAATAGAAATTAACGGAAGAAAAACTAGAGATATTTTATCATCAACTCTCATTCATAAAAAAGATACTATCGCCTTCTTTGTGAATCATTGGCCAAGTAGATACGGTGGCAAAAAGAAATCTATACCTAAAAGAGTTTATGCTGCAAATCAATTGAAAATTTTAATGGATTCTGTTAAGATTAATTACCCAAAAAGGAAGATTATATCAATGGGTGACTTTAATGATGAACCAAAAGACTCAAGTTTAAAAACCCTTCAAAACTATTCAAACAGAAGTGAATTATTTAAAGGAACAATTAAATACAGAGGTAAATGGCAAGTGTTTGATCAATTTATTTGCTCGAAAAACTTAGCTTACAATTCTCGAGTTTTACACTGGAACTTTTTAATGGAAGAAGATAAGTCCTATGGAAAACAAAAACCTTTCAGAACTTACTACGGACCAAGATATAATGGTGGTTTTTCAGACCATCTCCCTATTCTTCTTACTTTTTACGCACCATAAAAAGTCCATCTCGCACGGGTAACAATACATTTTCAACTCTATCATCTTTCTCCAAAATCTCCGCAAGCTGCACCAGAGCAATAGTCTCCTTGTCTTTAGGATCTATCGTTTGTGTTACTTTCCCACTCCAAAGTACGTTATCAAAAATGATAAAAGCGCCAGATTTAACTTGATCAAAAACTAGGTTATAATAATTGATATAGTTCTCTTTATCTGCGTCAATAAAAACTAAATCCCAATTCTGATTAAGTTTGGGAACAATTTCCATTGCATCACCAACCAATAATTCAATTTGATTTTCCAATCCTGCCTTTTCAAAAAAACTTAACGCGAAATCCTCCAATTCCTCATTAATATCGATAGTATAAAGCTTTCCGTTTTCTTTTAATCCTCTAGCCAAACAAATAGCACTATAACCAGTATATGTTCCTATTTCAAGAATCCTATCTGGAGAAATCATGTTGGAAAACATAGTTAATAATTGCCCCTGCAAATGCCCTGAAAGCATCCTAGGCCTTAATATCTTCTGATGTGTTTCTCTGTGAAGTTGATACAATACACCATCTTCTTTCTGAGTGTATTTTTCGCAGTAATCGTTTATATCCTTTGGTAAAAAATCCATTCTATTTAGCCTTATATGAAAGTTTAAAAAGTTTATCGGGATTCATAATCTCGTTAGTAACCTCTAAAATTTGTTGTGGAGTGATTTTTTCAAAAGCATTTAATACTTCGTCTAATGAATCCACTCGATCATAAATTAACCGACTTTTCCCATGCGAAAGCATTACGCCTAAATTGTTTTCCATACTAATCGCCAGCTGCCCTTTAACTTGCTTTTTCGCTTGACTCAATTGAGAGCCACCAAGTTGTTTTAAACAAAGCTTTTGCAACTCTTTTTTTATAAGTTTTTCGGCTTTATGAGTATTCTTAGGGTCTGTTCCAAAATAAATACTAAAAGTTCCGCAATCGGAATAGATAGCGCAGTTGCTCTCTAACATGTAAGTAAATCCATATTTTTCTCGAATATTCAAATTCAATCTGCTATTCATCGCAGGACCTCCTAAAATATTATTCACCAACAATAGCGCTGTTTTATTAGGATGATGAGCTGAATATCCTTTTCCTCCGAAAATTGTATGAGTTTGATAAACATCTTTATCAAGTTCTCTATCAACAACACTTTTGAATTCTGGCGTGTTTCTATTAATCAATGACTTACCACCTACTTTCTCTTCGAAAAACTTCTCTAAATGTCTTAACAACTTTTTTAGAGAATAATTCCCAACTGAGCTAATCACTATATTTTCGGGAACATAATGCTTAGAAACAAATTCCTGAACCTTCGATCTTGTAATTGATTTAACATTCTTAATTGTCCCAAGAATATCATTACCTAATGAATGTCCTTCGAAAAGCATTCTGTCGAATTCATCAAAAATCATATCAGAAGGTGAATCCTTGTAGCTATTAATTTCATCAATAACAACTTCTTTTTCTTTGATTAATTCGTTTTCAGGAAAATTCGAATTGAAAATAACATCTGACAAAAGCTCGATAGACCTATTTAGGTATTCATCAGGAAAAGATGCATAAATACATGTTTCTTCTTTAGTTGTATAGGCATTCAATTCTCCACCAACCGAATCTAATCTAGATAGAATATGATAAGTTTTTCGTTTATTAGTCCCTTTAAAAATAACATGCTCCAAATAATGAGCGACGCCTAATTCATCTGGTAATTCATCTCGCGAACCCACATTAATAAAAACACCTATGTGACCAACCTTTGAAAAAGTATTGGTAGAATGTATTACTCGAATTCCATTTTTTAAAACTGCTTCTTCAATCATCTAATCAACCTTCACCCAAAACAAACCTCTATAACCCCTAATCGTACCATCTTCATTATACATCGTCTCCATCGGACAAACATACTTTACTTTTTTGTCAAACTTCCCATTAGCATCATTGTAGTACAACTCTTCTTTAAACTTTAAATAAACAACTCCAGAGGGATCATAATTTTCTTCAATTGGCATTGGATATAATTCTCCATTTTCGTTTTCAACAAATTCCGTATCTACATGATGGAAGATATATTCTAAATCAGCATCCTTCATTTTGATTAACTCCCCGGGCATGAATTCGAAAACCTCAAACTGTTTGTTCTTTATTTTTTCGAATAGATCATTTAATAAAGTTTTACGATTAGCAACTGGAAGCCAAGAATCTTGATATTCCTCCGCAGCAATATCTCCCAACATTGTTCTACTTTCAACTACCCCAACTAAATCCCCAGAAATCGAATCTCCAGAAGTACAAGAAATTAATATTGTTCCTATTAAAAATGAATACAAAAGATATCTCATCACATTAATTTTCCTCAAAATTACTACTTTTTGTTCCTTTAATCATCCGCTCCGAATTTGTCGACAAGTAGAAACGAAAAACAAATAACCTTTTTATTCAAAACAAGTAGAAGTTTGCAGTGGAAAGTTCTAACAAATCCATATTACTAAAGCAAATTCAAATAGTAAACGCGAGTTTAAGCCTCACGATTATTTCAACCATTATCCTAAGTTCTGTTATAGGACTTCAAGTATACAAGGAACTTAATCGATATTTTTTCTTTGCCTGGCTTTCTGTAGCATCCTTAAGTCTGCTGTTTAGAATCTATCTTTTTTCCAAAAACAAAAAATCACCTCCTACTGAGGAAAATGTTAACAAATGGAAAAATCTCAATTTAATAAACACAGGAATTTCTGCAATATCTTATGGAGCAATTGCTGTAAGTAGTTACTTCATGACTAACCAAGTGTCTATCACTATTGTTTTTATTGTAACCTGAGCTCGATTCTAAAAAATAGTTAATTGGCATGTCTTAATTTCTTGAAATTTAATCTTCGGTTTTTTAGGGAAGAAAGAATATGCAATTAAAGCTGCAATAGTATTTACAATAAATCCCTTAAAAGATCTATGT
>CAXRIN010000100.1:0-24531 GCA_964230605.1 Flavobacteriaceae bacterium | reverse complement strand
TCGACATAGATCTTTTAAGGGATTTATTGTAAATACTATTGCAGCTTTAATTGCATATTCTTTCTTCCCTAAAAAACCGAAGATTAAATTTCAAGAAATTAAGACATGCCAATTAACTATTTTTTAGAATCGAGCTCAGGTAAATAAGTATTTGGTCCGAAAATGGAAAAATTTACTTTAAAGACAACGGAATTGGTATTGAGGAAAAGGATTACGATAAAGTTTTCGAATTTTTCCGCCGTGCCCATGTTGGGAAATATGAAGGCACCGGTGCTGGAATGGCAATAGTTAAAAAGATTCTTGATCGCCACGGAGCATCAATTTCCATAGATTCAAAAGTAGGTGTTGGAACAACATTTATTATTGATTGTTCGAGGTGTTTAGTTTGATATTTATTCTTGCCTCTCTCACCGTAAGGACTTGCTATGGCTCGTTTTCATGAGCCACTACACAACAAATCTTTTGTTTTTTCCTCTTAAGAAGGGCAACGGAGAGTATTAGTAATTGAGCTGTAAAAAACCATTTAAAAGAGTATTGACTCGGTTTTTATATTGAATCATCCAATGTATCCATTGAAGGGGTAACTGGATCGGAAAAAACAAGTATATTTTTTTGCTTTTGTGATCCGTCTTCTTCTTGAATGGTATGTTTTTGAATAGTTCCTGCCGAATTTAATTTAGCCATTAAAACTCCTGCCAAAATCATTATAACTCCTATTAGGGAATAATCAATAATAACCCATGAATCAAAATTGGAGATGTTTTGAATAGACCTTACAACTGATAGTCCTGAAAGAATTAAAATAACGTTGTAAATACTAGGTGCATATCTCAAAACCCCTATAGCCATTGCAATATTAATTCCCGGACCAATTAGAAGTGCAAAAATTAATAAACCCGACTTAGCATCGGAAAGTAAACCAATAATAGCAAGAGCCTTTAATAACCCAGTAAGAATTAACAAAACAGCCAAAACGGTATTAATTGTGCTGTATTTTTTGCGAGATTGAATGGGTACAAACCCCTTAACAATTTTGGCAATTTTATTTAATTCAGCTCCTGTTTCTTCTCTAATTTCGTTAGCTGTTTCTGATCTATTTTTTCCTTCTGCGATTTTTTGTTTCGCTAATTTTTTAATGGCTCTAGCTGTCATTTTGCTCAATTTTAGAACGAAGATATTTAAAACTTAAAATAAACCGACCCTATATAATTTCTTCCTGGGGCGCTGATGCCAGAGGCAAACGTTTTATAATGGGCGTCTAAGATGTTTTCGGCTGCAATTTGGATTTTCAACTTAGGATTTAAATATGTAAAAACGGAGGCATTTAATGTTGCCCAAGCTAGTGAACCAAAACTTTCTACCGATTCATCTGGATTATCATTTAAATCGCTAAAATCGCTCCATTTTTTGCGTGCGTTAAATCGGGTATAACAAGAAAATTTTACTTTTCGCAACTTGTAGGTTAAAGTACTTTTCCCATAAAGTGGCGGAATATGCCCAACTGGTTCATCACTTTCTTTGAAGTGTGCTTTGGTTATAGTGGCGGTTGTATGCCAATTTAATCGTGGACTAAATTTTAATCTGAATGCACCAAAAACACCATAAATATTAGCTATACCGCTATTTTGGACACTAACTAAAGTCAATTCCTCACCGTTTAGCGTTAAGCTCGAGTCTCCTCCTAAAGTAGTTGGCAATTTGGTCATTAAATCAAAAACTTGAGTATAAAATCCAGCCACATCAAAATCTATTAC
The DNA here is from genome assembly GCA_964230605.1 of Flavobacteriaceae bacterium. Taxonomy (GTDB): domain Bacteria; phylum Bacteroidota; class Bacteroidia; order Flavobacteriales_C. The sequence continues at coordinate 22,777 of CAXRIN010000100.1, read as the reverse complement.
CTCATGCATCAAATTACTCCCAAGTTCATAGTTAATCGACGTTTCTGGTTTTAAATTTGGATTGGGAATTGTGAGGTCTCCTTTCTTTTCAAAAATCTTCCCGAAGTCATCCACATTTGGAGTTTTAAAAGCAGAGGAAATTGAACTGTAAAACTTAAAATTTCCTTTTCGATAAACATATCCTGCACTTGAAGTAAGCGCCTGTGTTGTTAATTCTTTTTGTTGAATGTTTACCAGGTTAATAATTTCATTAGTGTCAAACCTAGCTAACATATTGGTTAAAGTATACCTCCCTCCTGCTTTAAAAATGTGGTTTTTAATCTTTTTCTGAACAGCTATGTATGCTGCAATTGAAGAGTAATCGGCCCCTTTTCCTGGGTAGCGAGTTGCTATGTCATTTAAGGTTTGTCCTGTATTGATGTTTTTTGAAAATGCAGTAGAAGAAACTTGATTATACAAGCCTTCAATACCGTAATTCAATTTGGTTGTTCGCGTTGAATCAAGGTGCTTAATAAAGTCTGAATTAAAAGAATATACGGCTACTTCTTCATTGTTATTTTCTTGAATTTCTGATTGAAAGTTTCTGCTAATTCTATCTTCTTCAATAAACTGATAAGCAAAAATGGTGTTATTATAATCAAACCATTTTGTTCGTTTTTCGGTTTCCGAAGATATTGCAAGGAGTGACCTTGTTTGAGGCCCATAGTGCCATTCTCCATACCTTAACACGCCATTTTTGTATTCATTTAATTTATCTACTCTTGGAACATTCGATGTTGTTGAATATTGAAAATTCAATTTCAAATTTGTGTGCTTATTGGCTTTGTAAAGACCTTTCCAGAGTAAATCTGTTTGGTCGTAACCTGAATTTTTAACCGTATTGGGGGTTTTATTAGTCACCATAGAATCCACACCTTCAAACTGTGTTACATAGTTTTCAATTTTACCAAAATCTTGAAAGTCGTGATAGCGGTTTTTACCCATTGTTAAATCGCCAAAATTGATTTGTGTTACTCCTAACAAGTAAGCAAATTTATTTGTCCCGTTTTGGTAATTAATATTTGCTGATCGTGCATCAAGTGCAGATTGATACCTAAATGCCCCATCTATTTTTTCAACACTATTTGAATCAATTTTAAACTTAGGATCTCTGGTTTTAAAATGAATGACACCTCCCAAAGCATCACTCCCATAAACCAAAGAGTTTGGACCAAAAACTACATCAGTGCCTTCCAACAAATTTGGATCTACTGAGATTGCATTTTGCAAATGTCCACTTCTGTAAATAGCATTGTTCATTCTTACACCGTCAACCACTAATAAAACTCTGTTTGCCTCAAAACCTCTTAAAATTGGGCTTCCCCCACCTAATTGTGACTTCTGAATTTGAACTTGTCCTGTGTTATCCAGCATATCTGCTGTTGTTGCTGGGGATTGCTGCTGGATATGTTCTCTGGAGATAGATGCCGTTTGAGTTATTACCTCATATTTGGTTTCGTTGGTTTTAGCATTAACAATCACTTCAACTACTCCTACTCTATTAGTTGCCGTTGTAAGCAAAATAGTTTTAAGCTTTACTAATTCTTCTTTGGGTAAAATGATTGTTTCATAGGATTGGTGTTGAATTTGAATAAGCTCATCGTCTTCCTGAAACATGGTTAAATCAACTTCTCCCTCTTTATTTGAAAAAACCGATTCATCCATGGTAATATTAGAGACCATTACCTTTTTAACTGGAACAGAATCTGAGTCCAATAAAACAATTTTTTGAGCAAATACACCAGAAGCTCCTAAAACAAATAATAACCCTAATACTAACCTCATCAGCTGAATACTTCTTCTAAAATACCTAATGATTTTGGCTTTTTAAAACCTGGAACATGGAAGATATAGTAATGAATTATGCTATTTAACAACTTTCTTCTTTCTGCTCCGGTAAGTTTTGCCTGACCAATTTCGGTCCATTCCTGTTGCAAAAATTGTGCTAAAATTTGGGTTTCTGAAAGAGATAAATAATAGGGGTGATTAGGTGTGCCCGAAAGGAACAATCCTTCCTTTAAATCAAAGTAATTATTGCGTTCATAATTTAGAGTTGGCTGAACGCCTAACCACTTACTAATTTTAAGCAAAAATGCTAGGTGGAAGTTTGATTTCCCTTCCTCAATTTCATTAAATATTTGAATGGCTTTCTCCACAAAATCATAAAAACCTTCCTCATGATCTTGCGGCAAAACCTGAGCTAAAAAATCGGTTAAAAACAATGCTATCGTGCTTTTAAAAATATCCATTTGAATATTCAATAATGGCACATCAATTTTTGCTTCCTTTAGTTTGGGTAAAGTAGAATTTTTTGAAATTGCGTACTCAACATGGCAAATAGACAATGGTTGCAAAACAGCATTTTTTGCTGCTTTTTTCTTTGTTCCTGCCGAAACGAAAACAGATTCTAATCCATGCCGTCGCGTAAACATTTTAACAACATTGTTGTTGTTTTTTACTTGAATAGTTCCAAGTATTATGGCTGAATCGGAGATTTGCATTGATAATTATTTTAGTCTATTTTCTAGATAATCGTGCAAATAATAAACTGTTTTAGGTTTTAATTCTATTTTAAGATCTTCAGTCAAAATGTAAAGGGTTGGAACCCCTCTCATTTTTAAATTGTATGTTTCAGCAAGTTGATTTTTGTGGTTTGAACCGTCAACAAGAATCCAATCTTTTTTTATGTTTTCTCTAATAGCATTTGCCTTTTCAAAGTGATTTATCTTGTCGACTAAAACCAAAATAATTTGCGTTTTAGAAATTACATCTTCATTATTTTTTAATGCTAGATTTTCCATTACAGATTCTGTTTGAAAATCAGTACTGTCCATAAAACAAACTACTTTTAATGGTTTGCTGGCATCAATTGGATAAAGCGTAAATTCTTTAAAATCAAAAAGCATTTTTGGAAAAGCATTTCCACATAACAGATTTTGAAGTCTGTTGGCACTAATTAATATTTCCTGTTTATTCTCATCATCAACCCAAGTAGCCCTTCCGTTTGAATAATAATTTTTAACAATATGATAGTATACCCTATCATCAATACACTCTGTTTTTCCTTTTGCATACTGATTAATAAACTTCACCAAGAGATGCTTGAATATGATATCATTCTGTTGGGCAATAGAAAGAATTCTATCAATAGAATTACAAATAGAATCTGCGTTTTGTTCGGTCATAAACCTCAAATAATATGAGGTTTTATAATCTAAAATTGGAGTGTATGCTAAAAATGATTTTTTGAAATTAATATTCTTAAAATAGTCTTTCTTGTATTGATTAAACACAAATATTCTTGCTGCTTCAGCATCCATTCCCTCTGGTGCTTGAACGATTTCTGGCTCTTGATAAGCTAAAATTAAATCACCAACAATTAAATCCTTTTGGCTAATAATTTCAGCGTCTAGTTCATCTAGTTGTTTTTGATAAGGCTGCATGAGGTTTTGCGGTTCTTCGTTTGTTGTTCCTTTTTCCTCTAATTGTTTTTTTCGTTGATTGGCGTAGTTAATGATGGCCATTCTTTTTTGAAACAAATCATTTTCTCGAGAACCAAAAAACAGACTCTTTAGCTTATCCTCATTTACCTCAATGTTAATATCAAATTGTGGCTCATTTAAAATAAACTCAACATATCTTTTATCTTCCAAAACAACTAAATACATTCCTGTATTAAGTCTTTTGCTTTTAAAGTATGTTAATCCTGTTTTGTCTAATGATAGAGTGTCTTTTACATATTGCTTTTCACCTAAATAATAGGCAACATAAACAACATCTCCTTCATTGAATTTATCGAGAGAAATTTTTATTTGTACATCAGTAAGCGTTACAGCATTTACATTAATGCTCACCAAAGAAACTATTATTAAAAGCCATTTCATATGGCGTAAAAATAGTGTTTATCTGAATTGTATTTCTTTGATTTCAGATTTGAGTTTTTCAACTTCCGCAGTATTTCCTTTTTTAAGTTCGGTTTCTATTGCGTTTCTAAAATTTAACTCTTGAGTCATTGGCCAAAGATTAATGTATTTTCCTGCTTGTTTATCGCTCATCATTTTCTCTTCTAACCAAACTATTCTCTTTTGGTTTTCAGTTACTGGAACAAACTTAGCTTTCGGCTTATTTGATTTTGGTCTAGGATTATCTAAGAACGCTTTTAATGTTCTGTACTCCATACTAGCAGCTAAATATTGATCCTGATCGATGTAATTTTTTAATTTTTTACGCAATTCTAGTTCCTGCTGAAGAATACTAAAAATGGAATCATTTGCAGTATTTTCTGGTTTTTCTAATTCACCGTTTAAATAAACAATTTTAGATTCATTAATTGAGCTACTTGTCTTTGTTGATTTGTATTTATCTACAGATTCTTCCATGTATACTTTTAGAATAGCTTTTTTAGTAATAGCCTTTTCTTCCTGCATATTTTCTTTAGCTTCCTTTATTGCTAAACGAAGTTTTAATTCTCCTAGAAAAGCATCTGCTTGTTCATATTTTGTCGCTGAAACTGATTCTCTTAATTTTTTGATTAATTCCTCGATCTTTGAATCAGAAGAAGTAATAGCTGCTTTTGAAGCATCCAACGGTATTATATTAGACTTATAAACACTAACGGAATCGTAAAATTTATAGGCTAGTTTGTAGCTTTCTGCATCCGATAAAAGTTTTACTTTTAGTGTCCATCTTAATTGATTTACATATCTATTTGCACGAAAATAATGACCATTTTTTGCAGAAATTGAAATTTCATCAATAACTGATTGGTTAATGGAATCGTTTTGTGCTTTAAGTGATACGCTAAAAAAAGCTAATAGAAATAGGGTGTTAAGTAATTTCATAATAATAGGTCAGTTTATGTAAAACTATGAATAATGTTTTACACTAATAACTTATTACTCTTACTTCATTCAATTGAAGTCGCTGTTTTAACCATGCGGTTACCTTCTTTTCTTGGGCTCTTGATGTACTATTTCTTCTTTTCCATTTTAAATGAAAGGTTGGCACTTCTTTCGTTGAACTAAAATCGGTGGTTTTATAAACCCCATATTCAAACTCTTCAACCGAATCAAACAAACTTTTTAATTCTTTGGAAATTTGTACGAATGGAATAGTATCCGATTGAATTGAAGTTAATTCATTTAGTAAAGAATCGTTTTTACCCTGAAGCATCTTAATTTGTTGAAGGTTAATGGTATAATTCTCTTCAAAAAACTTCGATCCTTTATACTTTTCGTTTTCCATTTGATCTAAAATTTGATCAATTCGAGTATCCTCTTGAATATTCAATTTTACTTCAGCAGGATCCAAGTTGAATTTTTCTAACCACTTTGTATAATCACTTTTACTATACTGTGCCTTACCTAGTAGTATGATATCAATAATTGGTTTTCCATTATTGAACTCTAAGTTATATTGATGCATTTCTCTTGGTTTGAAATAATGATCAACATATTCTTTAGCGTTTGTCTCGAAATTAGTTTGCTGATAAGACTTGTAAAGGGTATAAATACTTGGTACAATAAGTACTATTGAAAAAACTAGAATATACTTTTTAAATCTTCTTTCTTTTACTTCATCCAATAAATGAACAAGCGGGAATTTTAAATATCTAATAACCACAAATGTGGTTAATGCGATATATACACTATTGATTAAAAAAAGATAAAACGCACCCGAGAAAAATTTCCAATTTAACGTTGCTATTCCATAACCGGCCGTACATAATGGAGGCATTAATGCTGTGGCAATTGCTACTCCTGGAATTACGTTTGTTGCTTTATTTCGGGTGTTTGCCATTATTCCTGCCAAACCACCAAAAATGGCAATAAATACATCTCTTAACTCAGGATGTGTTCTTCCTAAAAGTTCATCTCCTGCTTCTCCAAAAGGTGTAATTAAAAAATATAGTGTACTGGTTACTAAACTAACACTTACTGTAATCATTAATGATCGAAACGATTTTACTAATGTTCCCCAATCATTAGTTCCTAATGATAATCCAACTCCCATAATTGGTCCCATTAATGGGGATATCAACATGGCTCCAATAATTACCGCCGTTGAGTTAGTGTTTAAACCTATACTAGCTATAATTATTGAGAAAATTAAAATCCAAATATTAAAACCTCTGAACTGGATTTCATTTTTAATCATTGTCACCGTTGCTTGCTTATCTACTTCATCAGCAAAACTTAGCGTATCTCTTAAAAAATGCCATAAACGAGAAACAAAATCTTTAAAGCTGTCACTTAAACCATTCTCGTTAGTAGTATTTGTTGAGTTATCTGGTGCGGGTTGTATGTCTTGATTATTTTCTTCCATTTTAATTAGTTCTAATGAACTTCCCTTCTATTCTATAATTTGATTGCTCAGCTAATTCTATATCAGATTTAGTTTCAATCAAATATCCATCTTTATTTAGTTCTAAGTGATAATTAAACTTATATAGTGGACTTGATTTTTCAACGTCTATATAAACATTCAAACTCCCATTACAATTTGAATAATGATACTTTTTAACGTGGTGTTTATCGTTCCTAGTATGAAAGTATTTTTCGCAACCATTATTTAAGGTTCTAATTTCGTAATCAGAATATGCGATCTTTGATATTTCTGCTTTGGTAAATAATTCTAATTCTTGGTTCCAGTTAATGGAATCTGAATTCAAAAGAACTGTATCCACTTTGTTATTAAATATGATATATTTCTCCAACTTTACATCAGATGTTGTAAGCTCTTGAAATAGTGTTGAATACACTTTACTGAATTCTTCATTTTTAAATTCAGTATTAGAACTATTACACCCTAAAAGCAATGCAACTAAGGATGTATATATTATGCGAAAACGTGCGATATTAACAGTGTTTAAATTAAAATGTTAATTAAATTACAATTTCTTAAAAATCAGATAGTTTGTATTGCTAGTTTTACACATAAAAACTGTTAACAACGTGTACCTAATAGTTAATTGAATTTATAAGTTTTTCTTGCAAATAACATCGTTCTGTTGAATATCGACAAGATTTTAATATTTGCAAGCTAAATTTGTAATCAGTTGCGAAAAACTATTAACACAGAATTAACGATATTAACACTGTTGAAATACAGAATTAAATAAACATTAACTAAAAATCTAAATTTTGTCGATAACTGTGTATGATTTTGATTTACAATAGTTTATTTGGTAAAAAAGTGTTTATAAAGAGTTATTAAATTTAAAATATCTGTTGATACAAGAAAACATCAAAAAAGAAATCCCACTTATTAACCGCATAATAATAACAACATTAATTATTTAAAAAGAAAAGAATATATATAATATGATTAATCAAAATGATATTCAAGAATTAGAGGAGAAAGGATTTTTAGAAAGAGAGATTGATCCTACTTTAGATCTTTTTGAAGAGATAGAAAAATTGAAAAAGGAAAAAAATGCTGTAATCCTTGCTCATTATTATCAGGAAGGTGATATTCAAGATATTGCCGATTTTGTTGGGGATAGTTTAGCATTAGCTCAAAAGGCTGCTAAAACAGATGCTGATATTATTCTTTTTGCAGGGGTTGAATTTATGGCTGAAACAGCTAAAGTGCTTAGTCCTGAGAAAAAGGTGTTGCTTCCCGATTTGAAAGCAGGATGTTCCTTAGCCGAAAGTTGTCCAGCCGATGAGTTTGCAAAATTTAAAGCTGAACGTCCAGATCATATTGTTATTTCTTACGTGAATTGCTCTGCAGATGTAAAGGCGCTTACAGATATTGTTTGTACTTCAACAAATGCTATGCAGATAGTTGAAAGTTTACCTGAAGATCAGAAGATTATTTTTGGTCCTGATAGAAACTTAGGAGCTTACCTTGAAAAGAAAACCGGCAGAAAAATGGCTATTTGGGATGGTAGCTGTATGGTACATGAGATTTTTTCACTTGAGAAAATCATTCAGTTAAAAGCTGAAAATCCTGATGCAGAGATTATTGCTCATCCTGAATGTGAAGCTGAATTATTAGAACATGCAAGTTTTATTGGTTCTACTGCTGCTCTTTTACGTTATTCAAAAGAAAGTGATTGCAAAACTTTCATTGTTGCAACTGAAAGTGGAATTCTTCATCAAATGCAAAAAGACGCCCCTGAGAAGACTTTTATACCTGCTCCACCAACAAATACCTGTGCATGTAATGATTGTCCTCATATGCGCTTAAATACGCTTGAGAAGCTTTATAATTGTTTGAAGTTCGAAGCGCCAGAAATGACTTTAGATGAAAACTTGATAGAAGCTGCAAAGAAACCAATTATAAAAATGTTGGAAATAAGTGAAAAATTAGGTTTATAAAGTATTGAAAATAAATACATTAAATATCATTTTAAATAAGTGCTCTAAATATTTGGTAGCACTTATTTTAATATTCTGTTGTAATTTATCTTCAGCTCAAAATCCAAATGGTTTTAATGAGTTTAAATACCCTAGCGGAAAAATTTCCAGCGAAGGGTATATGGTAAATGGTAAACCAGAAGGATATTGGAAGACTTATTATGAAAACGGTAATCTTAAATCCGAAGGTAATCGAAGAAATAGTCAATTAGATTCTCTTTGGAAGTTTTATAGTGAAGATGGGTATTTAGTATCTTCTATTGAATATAAATCTGGAATAAAAAATGGATCTCAAAAATTTTATAGCAAGGATTCAAGTTTGTCAAAAATTCAAATATTTCGAAACGATACTATTACCTCTAATGTGACATTTCATTTTAACGGAAAAAAGAAATTATATATTCCTTATCAAAATGGAGAGAAGCATGGTAATGCTTTTGAATATGATACCACGGGTTTAGAGATTACTTGGATTCAATATGATTTTGGTAGGGCTAAAAAGTTCATCATAAATAGAACCGATGCTAACGGTAAAAAAACAGGTAAATGGATGCGATTTGAAAATAGTTTACTGCGTTGGGAAGCAAATTATAATCGTGGTTTAAAAAATGGCGTTGAAAGAATTTATGATGAAAAAGGGAATTTACTTTCTATAAATAAATATAGTAACGGACAATTATTAAAGGACGTTAAGGAATTACAAAAAATTGAAGTAAAAAATGAATTAGGCTCTAATGGTTTAATTGCTAAATCAGGAGGATTTGATAAAAATGGTAATCCTCATGGTATCCATAGAGAGTATGATGAAAATGGTAGTGTAAAATCTTCAAAAGTGTTTGAAAATGGCGATTTGGTTGGTGAAGGTATAGTTAAGAAAAATGGTGAAAAAGATGGAGATTGGGTTCTTTATTATAAATCAAGAAACAAATTAGCTGAAGGAAAATTTCAAAATGGTAATAAGATTGGTTATTGGAAATATTATTTTGAAAACGGACTTATAGAAAGTGAGGGTGAATATGATATGTACGGTAAACAAGATGGTTTATGGAAGGAGTATCATGAGTCAGGTAGTATTCGCGAAGAGATGAATTTTATTGGTGGTTTGTTGGATGGAGAATATAAATCTTTTGACGATTCGGGTGCTGTTGTTGTATCTGGTAATTATAAAGAAGATTATGAAAATGGAGAGTGGTTTTATATTGTAGGAGATCACTCAGAAAAGGGTAAATTTATAGACGGTCAGAAAACTGGTGAATGGCATTCATATTACAATGAAAAACAAATTACATTCAAAGGAAGTTTTCAAAATGGTTTACCTGTTGGCGAGCATTTATACTGGTATCCTTCAGGTGGTTTAAGAAAGTTTGGGAAATTTCGTTCAGGGCGAAAAGTTGATACTTGGATGTACTACTCAGAGGGAGGAAAGTTGATTAAAATCTCTGAATTTGAAGATGGTCTTGAAAGATCAATTAATGGTTATTCAATACAGCCAGAACATGATCCAGATGATTATATTGAATACGAACAGACGGGTTATGAATAAAAAAACGGTGTAAGTTTATTTACACCGTTTTTTTTGAATTTGTCTTTAGTTATTTAACAACTACACTGGCAGTGTAATTTTCTGATTTTAAATAATATACACCTTTAGATAAATCAGATAAATCAATTGTTTCTTGATTTGATATTATTGTTATTGATTTAACAATTTTTCCTTCAATGTTAGCAACGTAAAGTTGTTTGTTTATTAACTCATCAGAATTTATTACTAATGTTCCATTTGTTGGATTAGGATAAACATTTAAATCCTTTGTTTTAATACTTAATATTGAGTTGTTACTAGATCCACCTAAATCAAATAATGTTGGAGCTAATTTAGATATTTCATTTCCACAAGATTGAGCATCTTTATTAATACTCCATGTCATGATTCCACGTAAATTCGGATATGATTTACTTAGAGTTCTAGATCCTGGTTTTGAACCTTTACCTTGTAAATATTTTACAGCTTTTTCAATTGTAGAGGTAGAATATGATCCACTAAATGCTGCTGCAGCGCATGCAGGAACAGCAACAGCAATTTTTTCTTCTGGTAACCCTGAGTATGTACCCGAAAGTGATGAGTTTTTTGAGGTAAAACCTTCTATTAGTGCTTCAACTGCAGTTACAATAAAATCTGCAGAACCTCCTGAATAAGCTGGTCCAGGATTACCCCCTATTCCATAAATAGTACCAGAATTATATAATTGAACCATTAATAAGTCTAAGTCATTTCCTAACTTTTCTATTACTGGTAAAAAAGCACCGTCACATACATTACCCCAAGGAGATAAAGCACCTACAGTATATTTTATTTCAGGAGCCATTGTAATTAGCATTTTTCTTCCATACTCTGATTTGTACCAGGTATTCAATTCTTTTAAACCATCCACTAAATACTGCAAGTGAGTTACAGGATTTGTCATTGAATGCCATCCAGTGTTACAGATATATGTACTTCTTTCAATGTCTATATCAACTCCATCAACTTTATATTGTTTTATGAATAACTTCAATTCGTCAATAAAGGTGTTTTTATCAGTGATATTTTCCAGTTTGAATGAACCATTAGCACCACCAACACTGATTAATACTTTTTTTCCTTTTGATTGTAAAGTAGAAATGTCATTTCTTATTACAAAAGCTCCACCTGTACTTGCTGTTGGTGTAAATTCTAAATGTTCTACTTGATTGTTGTCTATAGAACCATCAATATCTGCTTCTAAGAATGCAAGGCATATTACATTGTATGCATCATTTACTTCTGATAGTTTGATAGTTCCCCAGTTTTCCCAGTAACCGACGCAAACTTTGTCTGGAAGCTGGGCTTTAGCTTGAAATGCTATTGAGCTAAGCGCTAGCATTCCGGCAATTAAGTAATTTTTCATATAAGTAAGGTTTTAATTTATGCAACCATTGAAGTTACGGATTTATGTCTTAAATTAAAAATGCTTTGTAATGGATAAACTTAATAATAGGATAGATAGAATATTAAAAGAATTACCTAAGGATCCTGGTGTATACCTGTATTTTGATTCTGAAGGACAAATACTATACGTAGGTAAAGCTAAAAATTTGCGTAATCGAGTTAAAAGTTACTTTAATGGCAAGCAAATCGGTAAGACAAAGGTTCTTGTAAGTAAGATAGCTGATATTAAGCTTATTGTTTTACCTACAGAAACAGATGCTCTTTTATTGGAAAACAATTTAATTAAAGAAAATCGACCTCCCTACAATATATTGTTAAAGGATGATAAAACTTATCCATGGATATGTATTAAGAATGAGCCTTTTCCTCGTGTTTTTTCTACTAGAAAGGTAATAAGAGATGGAAGTTTCTATTTCGGCCCTTATACGAGTGTTAAAATGGTTAATACTTTAATTGAATTAGTACACAAACTTTTTCCAATTCGTACTTGCAATTATAATTTGTCTGATGATAATATTTCTCTTGGAAAGTATAAGGTCTGTTTAGAATACCATATTGGCAATTGTGAAGGTCCGTGCATAGGTAAGGAGTCTAAATCTTTAAATGATATAAAGATTCAGCAGATTAAATCTATTTTGAGTGGTAATATTTCTGAGGTTAAGAATTTTCTTCGTGATAAGATGCTTGAATTCTCTTCTGCATTGGATTTTGAAAATGCTCAAGCAATGAAAGATTCTCTTCTTCAAATTGAGGATTATCAAAGTAAATCAACTGTTGTTTCCAATACTATTACAAATGTTGATGTATTTGGTTTTTATGAGAATAATAATGTTGTATTTGTAAATTACTTTAAGATTATTGACGGAGCTATTATTCAAAGCCATACAGGCGAGATTAGAAAGAAATTAAATGAGTCTATTAATGATATATTAATATATTATATTCTTAATTTAAGAAATGAATTTAATTCCATATCCAAGGAAATACTTTGTCCTGTTGAGTTAAATGTGAAATTGCCTGGTGTGATATTTAATGTTCCTAAAATTGGTGATAAAAAGAAATTAGTTGATTTATCTATTAGAAATGCTAAATTTTACGGATTAGAGAAGAGTAAGTTAAATGTTACGCCTGAAGTTCCTAATGAGCGCATTTTAAAAGAATTAAAATCAAAACTTCACTTAAATAAATTACCTAGGTATATTGAGTGTTTTGATAATAGTAATATTCAAGGTACCCATCCCGTGAGTGCTTGCGTTGTTTTCAGAGATGCTAAACCTTCAAAAAAAGATTATAGGCATTTCAATATTAAAACTGTTGAAGGACCCAATGATTTCGCATCGATGACAGAAGTTATGATTAGGAGGTATGGAAGGTTACTTCGTGAGGATGCTCATCTACCAGATTTAATTATTATTGACGGAGGGAAAGGACAATTAAGTGCTGCTTTGTCTGGACTGGAAGAAATAGGTTTAGCTGGTAAGATTCCTATAATAGGTATTGCAAAGAAGCTTGAAGAGATTTTTTTTCCAGGTGATCAATTTCCAATATATATTGATAAGAAAAGCGAAGCGCTTAAAGTAATACAGCACTTAAGAAATGAGGCGCATCGTTTTGGAATTACACACCACAGAAATAGAAGGAGTAAATCAATGGTGGCTACTGAACTAGATAATGTTCCTGGTATTGGTCCAAAAACAAGGGATGTTTTGCTAAAGAAATATAAGAGTGTCGAAAAGATTAAATCTGCTGAATTGGATAAACTTATAGAGTTGATTGGGAAATCAAAAGCAGTTAATTTGAAAAATTATTTCACTAAATAATATCAATCTTTAATAATTCCTTTTGAATAAATTTCCTGTTGTAATTGAAAAACTTTTTACGATCCTTTTCATTTACTTTCGAAATTAAGGTAGATTTATTTATAACATTATCGAAAACAGTTTTATTAAAATTGGAGTATTGTTCGTTATCCGTTATCATGTAATTTAATACAATGTGTGGTAAGAATGATTCCTTTTTATCTCCATATTCTGCATATATTGAATTATCAGCAGCTAATATTTCGTTGAAGTAAAACTGGTAGTTTTCATCAATTGATAAAGGTTGATTATCGATAAAGTACTTTGTACCTATTTCACATTCTTTTTCTAAATGATTACAAAAATCAATTAATCGATTTTGTAATTCAGTTGCTTGTTCCTCTGATATTATTCCTAATTCAAAATAATATGTGATCTGACTAGATGTTCTCGTTAAAGTTTCAAAATTCCAAATTTCATGTGTTTTGATTTGGCTATAAACTGAGTATATCTTTTTTGTTAATTCTGCTAATCTTGCTGGTATGAATTCATAATTAAAGTCTCCTTTTATTATAGTAGAAGAATTATTCATCGTATTTAGCCAATAGTGAAATTTGAAAGCTAATAGCTTTTTATCCTGAAAAAAATGAAAGATAGGAATGTCTTTAGCTGAGTAATAAACAATTCCGTTACCTTCCTTAATCTTATTTAAATGGTCTAGAATTTTGGAAAAATATTCTTCTAAATTGAATTGAGATGTTTTAAATGGAAATGAAAATAAAACTGAATCTGACGAGTCTTGTGATATATGTTGATCAATAGATATATTATACTTGTTCGATATTTTTATTAATTCATCAAGGGTAAATATTTTTTCTAACCTTATTCTTCTATATGCGCTATCTGAGCTTATTGACAATGATTCCATTAACTCATCTACTAACTTTGTGTCAGTCTTGGAATTTATCTCCTCTAATATCCCTTTCTGTATTTTGATATAGTCTATCATTTTTCAAATGTTCCACGTGGAACAGATCTAGTTTTTATTTTATGTTCCACGTGGAACATTTGATTCAATTTTTCTCTAGATAGATCATTAAGTTTGAAATATCAGAAGGGCTCACCCCTGAAATTCTACTTGCTTGACCAAGATTTGATGGCTGAATTTTTGTTAATTTTTGAACTGCTTCGGCTGATAAAGTTTTAATGGCGCTATAATTAAAGTCCGGTTTAATTTTAATAGTGTCAATTTTTTTAAGCTTATTAGCCATGTCTTGTTCTTTTGAAATATAACCATCATATTTCATTAGAATCTCAGCTTGCTCAATAACTTCTTCAGAGTTACCTTCTAGAATACTATTAATAAAAGGATCTATTCTTAAATCTTCAATTTTTAATTGAGGTCTTAAGGCTAATCCGTAAGCTTTCATTTTTTGTTTAATTTCAGAACTTCCTTTCTCTTTCAATAAAGGATTAATCAACTCTGGTTGAACACTTGTTTCTTTAAATTCTGAAATTATCTTTTGAACTTTTTCCTGTTTGTCATTAACTCTATCTAGTCTTGTTTTATCAGCAAGACCAATTTCATGACCCAATGGGGTTAATCTGTCATCAGCATTGTCTTGACGTAATAATATTCTGTATTCAGCTCTAGATGTAAACATTCTGTAAGGTTCTTCCGTGCCTTTAGTAATTAAATCATCTATGAGTACTCCTATATAGGCTTGATCTCTACCTAATATAAATTCCTTTCCTTTGTTGTGAACTTTTTGGTGAGCGTTAATTCCTGCTATAATCCCCTGAGCACCAGCTTCTTCGTATCCTGTTGTTCCGTTTATTTGCCCAGCAAAATACAAACCTTCAACTAGTTTTGTTTCTAAGGAATGTTTAAGTTGCGTAGGAGGGAAGAAGTCATACTCAATAGCATAACCTGGTCTGAACATTTTTGCATTTTCAAAACCAGCTATTTTTTGCATTGCTGCATATTGAACATCTTCAGGTAGAGAAGTACTAAAACCATTTACGTATACCTCAACTGTATTCCATCCTTCTGGTTCTACAAATATTTGATGTCTGTCTCTTTGTGAAAATCTATCTATTTTATCTTCAATAGATGGACAGTATCTAGGTCCTAGACCTTGTATCCTACCAGAGAACATTGGAGACTTGTCGAAACCAGTTTTTAAAATGTCATGAACTTCAGAATTTGTATAAGTTAACCAACAACTTCTCTGCTTTGTTAGTTTCTTAGTGTCTGTGTATGAGAACCTTGGAGAGTCTTCATCCCCAGGTTGTTCTTCCATTTTTGAAAAGTCTAATGATCTAGCGTCTACCCTTGGAGGAGTTCCAGTTTTCATTCTACCACTTTCAAAACCTAAAATTTCAAGAGATTCTGTTAATCCAGTAGATGCTCTTTCGGCTGCTCTACCACCACCAAAGTTTTTTTCTCCTATATGGATTTTTCCGTTTAAAAAAGTACCATTAGTCAAAATAACAGATTTAGCCCCAAATTCGAGCCCTAATTGCGTTTTAACGCCTTTTATTTGATCATTCTCAACAAGAACATCTGTAACCATATCTTGCCAAAAGTCAACATTGGGGTTTTGTTCTAGTTTTAAACGCCAAGATTCTGCAAACATCATTCTATCTGATTGGGCTCTTGGACTCCACATTGCAGGTCCTTTACTTCTGTTTAGCATTTTAGATTGAATCATGGTTTCGTCAGTAACTATTCCCATCATTCCACCTAAGGCATCGATCTCTCTTACGATTTGTCCTTTTGCAATACCACCTACTGCTGGATTACAGCTCATTTGAGCTATATTATTCATGTTTAAAGTAATAAGAAGAGTTTTACTTCCCATCTTTGCAGCAGCATGCGCAGCTTCACAACCTGCATGTCCTGCACCAATTACAATAACTTCATATTCTTTAAAAAATCCCATTTTACTGATATTTGAAATTTAAAAGTCGCGCAAATTTAAATAAAAATCCTCTTTGGCGCTCATAACTTTTTGGTCCTCAGTAGTTTTGTCTTTGTAACCACATAAGTGCATAACACCATGAACCATAACGCGATGTAATTCATCTTCAAAACAAACACCGAAATCATTTGCGTTATCTGTTATTCTATCAATACTAATAAACATATCTCCGTTCACTTGATTGTCATCACAATAATCGAAAGTTATAATATCAGTTAAAGTATCGTGATCTAAATGCTCAACGTTCATCTTGTGCAGATATTCGTCAGAGCAAAAGATGTATGATATTTCACCAGGAATTTTTCCCTCATTGTTTATAGAATAAGAAAGCCAGCTAATAATAGCCGGCTTTTTATCTAATTCAAATGAAATGTCTTCACTGTGAAAATCAAATTCGATTTCACTTGGTATATCCATTATGCTTCTTCTTCTTCTTTCTCTTTTTGAACTTCCTTTAGTAATTCGTCATCTAAATTAAAGCTCATTGTTACTGTAGCACCATCGTTATCAAACTCAATGTTGTCGGCTAAGTTTCTCATAAGGAAAACACCTCTACCATGAGGTTTTTCAATATTTTGAGGATCAGTTGGATCTGGTAGATTATCGAAATCGAAACCTGGTCCATCGTCTTCAATTGTAAAATTTAATATAGAACCTTTTGTATCAAAGCTGATACGAACTTCTTTATTTGGATTTGATTTATTTCCGTGGTGAATTGCATTATTAACTGCTTCGGTTAAAGCAATTAAAATATTACCGTAGTAATCTTCACTTACTTCAAAATTCTTACAAACTTCATTGATTAGTACTTCAACTTGGTTTAGATTTTCGGCCTTTGAAGGAAAAGATAATTTTTGCCCCATTTTAAACTCGGTTATTCTTCAAATGTATTAAAATATTCGCTTATTTTTCTCTTATAATACAAATTAAAAGATGAGGGAATTGTTTTCAATTCCTCTTTTTCTTTTAATTCGAAACTCTTGTACGGAGTAAAATCGCTTGGGTTACGAGAAAAATCATTTTTTGCCGAATTAGATTTTCTTTTTTCATCTAACTCCCTCTCCCTCATTGCGTTTTCAGCTTTTAAAAGTTTATCCATTATTTGTTCTTGACGTATAATTGTCTCTCGAGTAATGTTCTTATTAAGTATATCTCGTTCGTTTTCTTCCAGTTTGTTTAATAAATCTTTGAAGTCACCTAGTCCGTTATTGCCTTGTTTTTTCTGGTTTTCGTTAAGCTTTTTTAATTGCTCTTTAATTTTACTTTGTTGAGCGGACATTTGAGCGAGGGATTTTGCCATGCCACTTTTTCCCTTTTTACCATCTTTGCCTGGTTGGTTACCATTTTTCATTTCTTCCATCATTTTCTTTAACTGCTCAGAAAGTTGCTGCTGCATTTTGGATAAATTTGGCATTCCTGCCTTAGGATTGGAACCACCAGGTTTATTGCAAGAACCAGCTCCAGGCATTTTACTTTGCATCATTTGTTGTTGCATTTGTTGAAGAGATTCATCTAGTAAAAGTGCAAGGTTGTTAGCGCTTGTCATTACATATTGTTGTTTAACAGCGGCGTTGAAGTTTTGTCTTTCTCTAAGTAAATCAATTGATTTATCCATATTGTATTTAATATCTAACAATTCTTTATTAACTATAGATTGAATTGCCATTTGACGTTTACTGAGGGCAGTTAAAGAGTCTTCAATGATTTTTGCACTTTCTTTTAAATCGCCTTGTTTTGTTGCTAAAACAGGGAATTGAGGATCAAATCGATTTACTTTTTTTATGTTTTGCATTAAATCCTCTTGTTCAACGGACAACGAAATAAGGTTTTCAAGAATTTGTCTTAAACTGTTAATATCTTCCATTTGCCCTTCCATCTCCATATTTTTTTGCATTTGCTGCATTTTTTGATATAGTTGCTGCATTTGATCGGAAGCCTTTTTTTGACTTTTAGATGCTTTGTTTTTTTGTTTGTTTTGTAGTTGTTCTTTACTCTTTTGTTGTTCTTGTTTTACAGCATCTTGTTGTTCCTGGGTGTCTTCTAGTTTTCGAGGATTTTCTAATTCTTCATTTTTCTTTTTAAGGTCTTCAATATCCTTTTGAATATCTTCGAACTTGTTATTTATTTCCTCCTGTTTATTTTGTAACTCTTCATCACTTATTTCCGAGTTTTCTTTTGTTTCTTCAGAGAGTTTTTCTTGTTCCTTACTTAATTCATCCAGTTTGTTAATGGTATTTTCAAGCTTTTCATCAAACTCCATTTGCTTGAACATTTCTAATGTTCTATCTAATTCTTTTTCAAGTTCTTCATTACTTAAGTTTATTTCTTCTATGGTTTTCTTTACTTTTTCTTCATTGAAATCTTCCATTAGTTTTTCAAGCTCTTCGTATAACTTTTTTGTTTCCTCATCGAGTAATTCATCAAATAATTGATTGATTTGTTCTTGTTTCTTTAAAATTTCTTCTTCTTGTGGAGATAATTGGTCTTTTTGGAAATTATTTTTTTGTTGATCAAACTTTAATTTTTCAAGCTTTTCTTCGAAATGTTTTTGTTGATTTAAAAACTGTTCAATTCTTGATTTATCCTGCCAGTCCATGTTTTTCTTCTGAACTAAAATTTTTTGGATGTTCTCAAATTGTTTTTGAAGCTCCTGAGCCTCTTCCATGTTTTTGCTTATTTGATCTTTAATAGATTCATTATTCTTATCCAATAGGTCTTCAATTGTTTTTTGACTAGGTATTTTGTAAGTAAGTTTTGAACTTTTTGATGATTTGGAGCCATTAACACCATCATTATCGAAAACGACAAAATAGTAGCTTAATTCATCACCAATTTTAAAACCTAAATCTTTTACATTCATTCCATGATTAAATTGATGCTGAAGTGATTCGGAAGGAATAGGGATAGATATTTTTCCAGTAGTATCCTTGCTTTCAAATACAAACTGAAGATTACTAAAACCGTAATCATCAGCAATAATACCGCTGTGAAATAGCATCATTGGGTTTATGCTATCAATTATATTTTTGATTTTTATTCTTGGGTGTTCATCTTTAATTACGGATATATTGTAATCCATTTTATCTCCACTAATACCTTCTTTGTTGTTTGGGGTAATGCTGTATTTGAAATTGCTTAGAATTTTGTTTTTAATTTTCGTTTCAGTGTTTTCAGAACTTAATTTCAAAACCGTGTCTTTGGTTTGAAAAAGAATTTCATCCGTAAAATCAGAATTAATTGTCCATTCAATTTCCGTTCCTTCAGGTACCGTGAAATCTCCCTGATTATTTGAATTATTTGGTTGTATTTTGGTGTACTTTGGAAAATTTAATGCAACGTGGAAATTTGTAACCGTTGGTTTTTCAATGAGGTTTATTTTAAAATTTTGACTAAAAAATTCGCCTGTTTTTATTTTAAAGTTGATGTCAGATTGGATATTTCTAAAATCGTATTCGAATTTGGAAATAGATTTTTTTTCTAGTCTGTAATTCTTTCCGTTTTCAACTACATATACGTCGTTCGGGACTTGATTACTTATAAATTCTATTTGAAAATTAAAGTTATCATGTCTGATTGCAGACATGTTATTATTGATGACTTTGAATTTAAAAGGGTTTTCAGGAGCGAAATCTTCATTGAATTTTACAATTCGTGTGGCTCCTTTGGTGATAATAGATGCGTCCCAAATAGAAACTCCAACTACTAATACCAAAGGCAAAGTGGCCCATTTGACAACTCCAAGTAAATCGTTTAGTAATACAGCATCCTTGAAATTAAAAGGCGAAATACGTTTTGCTTTTTGTTGAATACTAGCGGAAATAAGCTCATTATTAGATTCTTCTTTCTCTAACTGTAATAGGTTTGTTAACTGATCTTTTATTTCAGGAAAGTGATTACCAATTAAAACAGAAGCTTCTTCGAAAGATTTTCCTTTTATGACATTAAAAAATTTAAGAACGGGAATTAAAACAAACCTTACTAAAGTGATTAGTTGAATAAGAGTAAAGGATAGTAAAAGAAATAATCTTGATGAATTCCCAAACTCAAAAACATACTCAGCTCCCGCAAAAACAAAAAGTAAAGAAAGAAAAAGCGCAAAATTCAGAATAGTTCCATTTAGAATATCTCGTAAATGAAACTTCCTAATGAAACCACGCAGTTGGTCATGAATATTATTTTGGTTTTCGTTGCTCATTAATAAACACCATAAATAATACTTAACGTCAATATTTTAGGAGTGGTACCATTTGCATATTCGATACAATTACAAGGATCTTCCTTAAAATTGTTAATTAATCCATGCATGTAACTAACCCTTATCCCAACAGGTCTTTGAAGGTATCTATATCGTAAACCGCCACTAATCATTGGGCCTAACGCATGTGAGTTGACATTAAATCCGAATGAATTTCTGTAAGAAGCGTAATTGTAATCAATACCCGCTCCTAAAAATCCACCAAAATAATATTCACCTGAACTAGTTGCTCGGTCTCCAATATTAAATGATACTTCGGCGGGAACATCTGTAAAGAATTGAATAGCAGATCCGCCAGTACTTCCATAGGCTTCAATACCAAAATTAATAGGCATACCAGCACTAAAGCTCAGGTAATCTTGAGGTGCATAAAAATTGTATCGAGGGTTAAAACCAAATCCATAAAAAGGAATGGTGAGGTCGTTATCTGGCTGATA
The DNA here is from genome assembly GCA_964230605.1 of Flavobacteriaceae bacterium. GTDB lineage: Bacteria > Bacteroidota > Bacteroidia > Flavobacteriales_C. Next base: position 1,932 of record CAXRIN010000100.1, on the reverse strand, counting down.
ATTTAACTGTATTGATCCAAACATTTCAATACTGAAGCCTTCATAGCCACTCGAAGATTCGTCCGATTGACTAAAACTTAGCATGGAAAACAGTAATGGAATAATAAATATTAATTTCTTCATAACAACTTGAGCTAACTATCTACAACTCCAAAGCTTATAAATTATTGCAGGCGGTAAAGGTTTAATAACTTCAAAAATAGTAATCTGCGTCTAAACCATTCCATGCAATACATTTATATTTGCATTTCAAAAAATTAAGCATGTCAAAAGTAAGAGTTCGTTACGCACCAAGTCCAACAGGACCACAACACGTTGGAGGAATAAGAACAGCATTATATAATTATTTATTCGCTAAAAAATTAGGAGGAGACGTAATCCTTAGAATTGAAGATACCGATCAAACAAGATTTGTTGAAGGAGCAGAAGATTATATAGTTGAAAGTGTTAAATGGTGTGGTTTTGATTTTGACGAAGGTGTTCATAAAGGAGGACCTTATGGACCATATAAGCAATCTGAAAGAAAAGACATTTATATTAAATATGCTCAGCAATTAATAGACGAAGGAAAAGCCTATTATGCTTTTGACACGCCGGATGAGCTTAATACTAAAAGAGCTGAAGCTGAGGCAGAAAAAAGAACTTTTAAATATGATTTTTCTTCTCGTGGATTTATGAGAAATTCTTTGGTTTTATCTAAAGAAGAAACTCAAAAATTATTGGATGAATCTGCTCCTTATACTGTTCGTTTTAAAATGGAACCAGACCAAAATATTGTTGTGGACGATATGGTAAGAGGGATGGTGTCTTTTAATTCTTCAGAGTTAGATGATAAAATCATTTTTAAAAGTGATGGAATGCCAACTTATCACTTGGCAAATATTGTTGATGATCATTTAATGGAAATTTCACATGTAATAAGAGGTGAGGAGTGGTTACCATCAGCTCCATTACATGTTGCCTTATACCAAGCTTTTGGGTGGGAATCACCAAAATTTGCTCATTTATCTTTATTACTTAAGCCAACAGGAAAAGGAAAATTAAGCAAAAGGGACGGAGATGCAGGAGGGTTCCCTGTATTCCCATTAGAATGGAAAGATCCTAAATCTGGTGAAATTTCTACTGGATATCGTGAGGAAGGATATTTCTCAGAAGCATTCATCAATATTTTAGCTTTTTTGGGATGGAACCCAGGAACAGAGCAGGAAATATTTAGCTTGGAAGAACTTGTTCAAGCATTTGATATTAATAAGGTTAGTAAATCAGGGGCTAAATTTGATCCCGATAAAGCAAAGTGGTTTAATCAACAGTACCTTATGATTAAATCTGACGAGGAGTTGGCTGATTATTTAGCATCAGATTTAGCAAAAAGAGGTGTTTCAACCGCTGTAGATTTATCTTCTGTTGTTGCTCAAATGAAGGAACGTGTGGTATTTGTAAAGGATATTTACCCTTCGGCGAAATACTTTTTTGAGTCCCCATCGGATTTTGATGCTAAAACAGTTAAGAAAAAATGGAAAGAGCAGTCTGCTCAAATTGTAGCCGATTTAGTAGAGGTTTTTGAAAAATCATCAGAGTTTAAAGCTGAAGTTTTAGAAGCTGATTTTAAAAACTATTTAGAAGCTAAAGAGTTAGGTTTTGGAATAGCTATGATTGCATTAAGACTTGCGATTACTGGCGTTGGTGGAGGACCTTCTTTATTCGATATTGCTGAAATAATAGGAAAATCAGAGACGTTGAAAAGGTTAAAAGAGAATCCGTCTAAGATTGATGCTTTAAAAAGTTAAGTACTTTGGATCAGTCCCAAAAGTTGGGGAGAAGTTTAAATAAACGTAACTTGCTTTGATTAAAGATTTGAGTTTTGGAAGGTTATTTAGATTTGATAAAGATGATTTTACCAGAGATTTTGGTGGATCACTTTGAGTTAACAGA
>CAXRIN010000099.1:0-7160 GCA_964230605.1 Flavobacteriaceae bacterium | reverse complement strand
GAAGCGTAGACAACTTTTTAGTCAATTTAATAGGTGGACTTATTGCATACCATTTTCTACCAAAAAAGCCTTCACTTAGATCGGAAGTTGTTGATAATGAAAGATTAGGATTGGATGCTTAGATCGAACTCACGTTAATTAGATTCAAAGAAGGTGCTAAGTCCTACTACGAAAATTCTATAGATGCATTATTGTACCCCTCGGGTAATCCAAATGGGATAGAATTCGCTTCATACTCTAGTGATAATGAAAAACTAGTTATTAACTCACTATCAGGTGATGAATTAAATCAAGAAATACCATTATATGTACAAATAGGTACGCCTGGGGTTTACTCAATAAGTAATTTATCTTTTGAAAACTTCCTTGGGTCTTCAAGTTTGATTTTAATTGATAATTTAACTGGTGCTAAACACAATTTATCTGATGGAGAATACATTTTTAATGCTAATTCAGATACTTTTGAAGATCGGTTTACTTTACAGGTAGAAGATATTATTTTATCGAACAGTGTTGAAGATCATTCAATGATTGAAATAGTCTCTAGTGGTAATTCTAGTTATTTTCTTAGACTCAATCCAGATTTAAAATCACAGCCTGCTTCACTTTGTGTTTTTAATATTCAAGGACAGTTAATTGAGTCTTTTAACATAGGTTCAAGTAGTAAAACCTTGTTTGAATTACCCAATTTACCTCCTAATATTTACTATCTAGATTATTTTAGCCATCAATATGAATGGCAAGGGAAGTGGTTGGTTAAATAATTATATTAACTGAGATATCAAGATTTATAAAAGTGTTAAATGCTTCTTAAATAAATCTTTAATTAAGTTGGGAACTAAAAAAGTAAAAAGCTCGATCTTGATCGAGCTTTTTACTTTTTTAGATAACCGCTTGCCTTACTCTGATTAGTTGTTCTAGTAGATCTTTTAGTTTATCCAGTTGTAGCATATTGGCACCGTCTGATTTTGCTTCTGATGGGTTAGGGTGAGTTTCTATAAAAATTCCATCAGTACCTGTTGCGATAGCTGCTTTTCCGATTGTAGAGATAAGTTCTGGTTTTCCTCCAGTTACACCACTAGTTTGGTTGGGTTGCTGGAGAGAATGTGTAATGTCCATAACTACTGGTGCATAATTACGCATTACAGGAATACTTCTGAAATCTACTACCAAATCTTGGTAGCCAAATGTGGTTCCTCGTTCTGTAATCCAAACATTGTCATTGCCTGAATCTTTTACTTTGTCAACGGCGAAACTCATGGCTTCTGGTCCAGCGAACTGTCCTTTTTTAATACTCACTACTTTACCAGTGTTTGCTGCAGCTACCAATAAATCTGTTTGGCGAAATAAGAAAGCGGGAATTTGCAAAACATCAACATATTTAGCTGCTAATGCGGCGTCTTCCGGAACGTGGATGTCTGTTATTGTAGGAATGTTATAAGTCTCACCTACTTTCTTTAAGATGTTCAAAGCTTTTTCATCACCAATCCCCGTAAAAGAATCAATTCTTGATCGGTTAGCTTTTTTGAAAGAACCTTTAAAAATGTAAGGAATTTCTAACTCATTAGTAATCTCTACAATTTTACCTGCAATATCCATTGCCATTTGTTCTCCCTCAATGGCGCAAGGTCCGGCAATTAAGAAAAAGTTTTTTGAGTCTTTGAAATTGATATTTGGAAGTGCTTTAAACATAGTCTTTCATTTAAAATTGAACATTCAAAATTTAAAATTTTCAAATGACTTGAAGTACAAGTCCTTTTAGGTAGTGCGATTCCGCGTGGTAAATATTAATTGGGTGATCTGCTGGTTGAGTAACTTGGTGAAGTACTCTTACTTTTCTTCCCGTTTGAATACAAGCTGCCATTACTGTATTGTAAAACAATTTTGAGTCAACAACTTGAGAGCAAGAGAATGTAAATAGTAATGACCCAGGTTTCATTACAGCTAAAGCGGTAGCGTTTAATCTTTTATATCCTTTTACAGCATTGTGCTTTACATTTTGGTGTTTAGCAAATGCAGGAGGATCTAAAACTACGATATCGTATTTTGAGGCATCATTTTGTTCGAAAAACTTAAATGTATCTATCGCGAAAGATCCATGACGATCTGAGAATCCATTCAACTCTACATTTTCATCAGTTAGATCAATTGCTCTAGCGGAGGCATCAACAGAGTCAACATGTTTAGCGCCTGCGTTTAAAGCTGCTAATGAAAAACCTCCTGTGTAACAGAAAGTATTTAAAACGGTTTTGTCTTTTGAGTACGAAGCTAAAAGGGCTCTGTTATCTCTTTGGTCGATAAAGAAACCAGTTTTTTGACCTTGTTCCCAATCTATTTTGAATTGACAACCATGTTCCAAACCAATTGACGAGTAACCATCTGTTTGGTATATGTAGTGATCTTCAACTTGAACAGGACCGTTTTTAGGTAAAGTATCTTCACTTTTATCAAAAATTGCTTTAAGGTTATCGCCGTAAACGTTTTTTAATGCCTTTACGATATCCTCTTTTGCGTAATGCATTCCAATTGAATGAGACTGGATAACAGCTGTTCCAGCGTAAAAGTCTATAATTAAACCTGGTAAACCATCTCCTTCAGCATGAATTAATCTGTAAATATTGGTTTGATCGTTGTCCGTTAAATTTAATTGAGCTCTCAAATCGTAGGCCTCTTGAATTTTAGATGTCCAGAAATTCTCATCGATTTCAAGGTCTTCAAACGAAAGAATACGAACCATGATCGAACCGTTTTGATAATGACCCAATCCAAGGAAATCACCTTTATTATCGGTAACCTTCACAATTGCACCTTCTTGAGGATCAGATTCACGCCCGTCGGCCGTTTTAATTTTCTTTATAGCCCCTGAAAAAACCCAAGGGTGAAACCTTCTTACTGAAGCGTCTTTACCTGATTTAAGAATAACTTGAAACATTTTGCAAAGAAATGATATTTAAAGCAGAAAGCCCAATAAGGCCTTTAGGTATTTTTAAAACTAAAGAACTAATTTTGTGGCATGAAGAAAATCATTGGATATGGAATTTTTATTTGTGTTGTGTTTTTTGCAGCAATCGCGTTAATTCCTGCTAATTTCAGTCCATCTGTGAGTCAGCAAATCAATGCCAATCAGTTTACGGTTCAAAGAACGATTGAAAACATTGAAGATTTCAGACTTTGGGATCCAAAAGCAATAACTGATTCAACAGTGTCATTTAAATCTGAACTAAAAAATGGATTGCCAAATTTGGTTGTGACCGATTCATTAGAGAGAATTATGGCTACCTATCAAGTTGAGAAATCTACTTTAGAGGAGGTTCAAATAAGTGTAAATATCAAGAATGTAACACCAATGATGTACAAATTCCATATTGAACCTAATGCACACGGTTGTATGGTGACTTGGGATTTAGAGTTTGAAGGGAATTTAATGATGGCAATGTTTGGAGTTGAAGATCAATTGGAAGCGAGTTTTCAAAAAGGTTTAACTTCCTTAAGTCAACTGATAGCTATCAAGCAACGATAGACATTAACACTCTTTTTTTAATACTTCTCCAGAATAAATTGAAAAACTAAAGCGTTCAGATTTTAGATTTGGACTATGCGTTTATTTTTTGCTTTAATTTTTATTTCTCAATTCCTATTCGGACAAAATTGGCTTTCTATAAAAGCTGGTTCAGGTGATACTAGAATTTTGCTTTTAAAGAAATATAGGCTGACTGATCAATGCAGTAAGGATCAGTTTCTTCTATTGAATAAATTAAAAGAAGATGATTTTTTGATTAAGGGTAAGTCGTATAAAATGCCTGTGAAAGTATATACTTATAATGGCAAGAGTATTCGAACTACGATTGGTATTTCAGATTATGATCAGGCTAAATCAATTCAGGAATGGAATGAATCGTTGTCTGTGTCGATAAAGAAGAAAAGCTATTTGAATGGAGGCAAGTTATGGGTACCACATTTTTTGCTTAAATGTTATGAAAAATACGCCGATAGTCCAATTAAAGCGAAAGGGCCAGAGGTTGTTTCTAGTCAATCTGTTACATATGAAATTTTTGGAGAGAAGTATAAGAATATCAAAATTGAATCTAATAAACTTAAAGGAAGGGTTTATTATTTAGTAAGCGGTCATGGAGGTCCAGATCCTGGTGCAATAGGGAAGTGTCAAGGGAAATCAATTTGCGAGGATGAATATGCTTATGATGTTACTTTAAGGTTGGGAAGAAGGTTGATTGAAAAGGGAGCAACAGTGTACATTATAACAAGAGATGAAAATGATGGGATAAGAGATGTATCCTTATTAAAATGTGATATTGATGAGGTGACCTATCCTAATTTAAAAATGCCTGTTAATCAGGTGAAAAGATTAAATCAGCGAGTTGATGCGATTAATAAGCTGTATAGAAAACATAAAAGTGAAGGTGTGACTTATCAAAGAATGGTTGTTATACACGTAGATTCCAGAAATGTTGGAAGTAGAGTTGATATGTTTTTTTATTATTACTCCAAAAGCAAGTACGGAAGGAATGTAGCTAAAACAATGTATTCAACTGTAAAAGCGAAATATGATCAATATCAAAAAGGAAGGGGGTATAAAGGAACTGTAAAACCTAGGAATTTACACATGCTTAGAGAAGCACTTCCAACCGGAGTTTATATCGAGTTAGGTAATATTCAAAATCCAGCTGATCAAAAACGATTTACTGTTGTAGATAATAGAGTCGCGATGGCGAAATGGTTTGCAGAAGCCTTGTTTAAGTTGCCGTAATTGTTGCGTAACTTGTTGAAAATTATTTCGTTAACCTAAGGGGTGCGCACTTGTAGTGCAATCTAATGGGGTGATGTAGCTAAATACTTATTGTATGAACAACTTAAACTACAATCAAAAGTTAAGTTTGCTTCATAATTTACTGACTTTAACAAGAGCAGATCATGTTGAGTCGAAAAGTGAAGTAGATTTTATATATGAAATTGGAAAAAAGCTCAATATTCATAAAAAAGATATTGATGGCTTGATGACCAAAGAGGTTGAGTTTCACCCTCCTCAAGAAGAATCACAGCGAATAGTATTGTTTTACACGTTTTTGTTAGTGATGAAGATTGATGGAAATCTTTCTCCGAATGAAATTAGAGTTTGTAAAGAAATAGGTTTTAAGCTTGGTTTAAATCCAATAGCTGTTCAAAATTTATTAAATCAAATGATATCCAAACCAGGCGAGAAGGTACCTGCGGTTGATGTGATTAATTTCTTTAAGCTTTATCATAATTAGGAAGGTAGAAGGTAGAAGGTAAAGCCTCATTCCTCCTTCCACTTTTCATTATCTTTGCAAAATGAAAGTAATTGGCAAGTTTTTTATTTTGTTAGTAAGAATTTACCAAGGTTTAATCAGTCCTTGGTTTCCTGCTTCTTGCCGTCATCAACCAACTTGTTCCGCTTATACAATTCAGGCAATTAACATTTGGGGACCATTTAAAGGTGTTTGGTTAGGTTTGAAACGACTTTCAAAATGTCATCCATGGGGAACTTCTGGTTATGATCCAGTCCCAGAAAATAAGGACAAAAAGTGTTGTCCTTAACTTGTCCAGATTCAAATTCTTAGATCTTTCACTTTTTTTGACATATTTGGCTTTCAAAACCAAATTGCATGAAACGTTTACTAACTACCGCTTTTGCCTTTTTCTCGATTTTTTCTTTCGCACAAGAAATCAAATCTATCCATCTTTTAAACTATAACAACAATCAAGATTTAATTGCTCTAAGCGATAAGTTAGAAGGTTTAGCAGAGAAAGGAATAAACACTATTTTTTTGGAGGTAGATTATCATTTTGCATTCAAATCTCATCCTGAATTACAGCAAACAGAAAACGTGATAACAAAAGGTGCTGCCAAAAAGTTTGCTAAAATCGCCAATAGCTACGGTATTAAAATTATACCGCAATTTCAAAGTTTAGGACACCAGTCTTGGGCTAAAAATACATGGAAATTGCTTACCACATATCCTGAGCTAGATTTAACACCAGGCGCATTCCCTAATAACGATTCTATTTATTGTAGAGAATGGGATGTTATGAATCCAAAGGTGAATGAAATTGTTTTTCCTCTAATAGATGAAATTATTGAGGCTTTTAACGCAGAAGGAATTCATTTAGGAATGAATCCAGCTTTTTTATATGGTAAAGTAGTAAGGGAGTTTCATGATTATTTTACCAAGAAACAAGGTAAACAAATTTACATGTGGGGTGACAGGTTTATTGATGCTTCAAAATATGGTTACGGAAGTTGGGAGGCATCAACAAACGGAACTTGGCCAGCTATCGATAGTATACCAAAGGATATTATTATTATTATTATTATTATTATTATTATTATTTGTGATTGGCATTATTTAGTTCAAAAGGAATACCCTTCGGTTGATTTATTCTTGAGAAATGGCTTTAGAGTTTTACCTTCATCCTACGAGGATGTAGAAGCGGCTAAAGCTTTTATATCTTATTCATACGCCAAACAAGATTCAAATATGTTAGGTCATATGTTTACAACTTGGGGATCAGTTCCAAAAGAAACGTTATTAGAGTATCCATCCATGAATGAAGGGTTGAGAAAAATTAATGAAGCTAGGTTTCACGAAGCTTTTGTTAAAGGAGCAGGCGTTAATGAAAAAGGGGAGTTGTTGGTTGAAATTAAGACGGCGAACCCTGAATTAAAAATAGCTTACAGCGTCGACGGATCTGACCCAAGACCAGATTCAAATATTTACAATGGGCCTTTTGTTTACACCAAAGGTTCAACTATAAAAGCGGTTCCAATAAAGGATGGAGCTTACGCTGGAGAGATTACCGAAGCAGATTTTGTTGCCCACAAAGCTGTGGGTGCTGAGGTAATTGAAATTACTGAAGCAAGTGAAAAGTATTGTGGGGAATTAAGAGGGAGAGCGCTAGTAAATGGAGTTGCCTTAACATCATCATATGGTGATGGGGAATGGCTAGGATATGAAGGTAATGATGCTGAATTTATATTAAAGTTACTGATTCCCCACAATTATACCTAAACCGTAAGTTGAGTACGGAGTGAACACCTTTCTTTACAGAAAAGATTGGTTATGAATATTTTAAGGTTTATTGAAGAGTTTCCAGATGAACACAGTTGTATCACTCATTTTAAG
>CAXRIN010000098.1:0-18031 GCA_964230605.1 Flavobacteriaceae bacterium | reverse complement strand
TGATGCTGGTAACCCAGGAGCAACTTATGCTTGGAGTAGTGGTGAGGCTAGTCAGGTAATTACCAAAGGAAATGGAGAAGAAGGTCTTTACAAAGTGGTTGTTACCATGAATGGATGTTCGGATTCAGATTCTGTTTACTTGAAAGTCGATGATGAATTAACTGTTAATCTAGGAGAAGATTTAGAAATCTGTCCTGGAACACAAGTGACTTTGGATGCAGGTTTTGGAGCAGGTTATACTTATGATTGGAATGGTGCTGGACCTCAAAATGATAAAACATTTGAGACTGGAGCCGGAAATGTAACAGTAACTGTTGCAGACGCAGGAGGGTGTTCTGGAACTGATGATATTACTATTACTGAGGTAAACCCGTTAGTGATTGATTTAGGAAATGATACTTCGATATGTGAGGGAGATGCAGCTGTTGAGTTTGGGATGTTATCAGGTAGAGTAGATGTTACTGTGATTGGTTGGCAGGATGCTTCAACAGACTTTACTTTTACTACAGATCAAGCAGGTGTTTATACTTTAGAAGTTGATAGTGCTGGATGTAGAGCAACAGATGATGTTGAGTTATTTGTAAATGCTTTACCAGTAGTTGATTTAGGTACAGATACTTTCATTTGTGCTGGAACTAACCCTGTTATTGAGTTGGATGGAGGAGTGTTTACTTCTTATCAGTGGTTGGATATTACTAATGCAATCCCAGTTCCGTTAGGTGTGGCTCAAAAGCAAGATGTATCAAATGTTGGTACTTATGCTTTAATAGCAACAGACGCTAATGGTTGTATCAATGGAGATAGTTTAGTTGTTACTGAAGAGCAAGGTACACCAATTGGGTTTGCAGGAGATACGACTACGATTTGTCCAGGAGGTAGTCATACTGTAGAAGTTCCTGTAGGATTACAAGGTGTAGGAGGAGCAAGTTGGGAATGGCAAAATGATAATTCGAATGGTACAGATTACACTGTGGAAAATCAAAATGACGGAGATTTTGTTCGAGTGATTTTACATTATACAAATGAGTTTGGGTGTATATCAAAGGATACCAATTTTGTTAATGTAAGTAACACGCTTCCTGTAAGTTTATTAGATACTGCGATTTGTGAAGGGGAGGATGTTACTTTTGAATCAGGTTACCCTGCTGCAGGATATACATTCTTATGGCAAGACGGTTCAACAGGAAATAACTTTACAATAACAGAGGCATCATTGGCTGATGCTGGACAAATTTCTGTAACAATTAACAGTGACGCAGGTTGTTCAGGTGATGATGCTAAGAACTTTACTGTAAACGCACTTCCAGATCCACAATTATCAGCTAATCCAATTTGTTTAGGAGAGGATAGAGTTTTAGATCATGGATTGGTGAATGTAACTAGTGTTTGGAATACAGGAGAAAATACAAATACAATTGTAGCGACAGCGGAAGGTAGATATAGTGTTACTGTAACTGATGCTAATGGATGTGAGGACACGATAAGTGTTTATTTAACAGTAAATAACCCTCCGGTAGTTAATTTACCAGATGATCAAACATTATGTGAAGGAGAAGCTTACGATTTGGGAACTGGTTTTGACGAAGCGCTTTATTCACACCAGTGGTCTGGAGCAAGCAATGAAACTACTGCCGATATTTCTGTAAGTACTTCAGGAGAGTATACGGTAACAGTTACTGAGGATGCAACAAATTGTTATGGATCTGATGTGATAAACTTTACGTTCTTGGCTGTACCAGAGGTAGACTTAGGAAATGATACAAACCTTTGTGAGACGGATGAGTTTGTTAATTTAAGTTCACCATCAACAGATGAATCTTATGATTATACATGGCATGATGGAAGTAAAGGTATAGGAGTGACTGAAACAACAACTGGAATTTACTGGTTGGAAGTAACGAATGGTAACTGTTCGGATGTGGATTCAGTTGTAGTAACTTTTTATCCTAACCCGATATCAAGTTTGATGGAAGATACAGTATTGTGTTTTGAAGATTTCGAAAATGGTTTGGTATTGAATGCAGGAAGAAGTGGTCAGTTCCAATGGAATACTTCTCCAAATGATACAAATCAAACTTTAATAGTTGATGAACCTGGTACTTATATAGTAGATATAACAAATCAAGCAGGATGTGTTACTCAGGATTTTGTAACGATTAAAGAAGATTGTCCAGCAAGTATTTGGTTACCAAATTCAATTACTGCAGATGGTAATGGATTGAATGACCGTTGGGAAATTAGAGGAAGAGGAATTGAAGAGGTAGAAGTTTATGTATTTAACCGATGGGGGGAACTAATTTGGGAAGGTCATGCAATTGGAGATTCTTGGGATGGAACATACAATGGAAGTCCGGTTCAACAAGATGTTTACGTTTACAAGTTAACTTATAGTTATCTAAACGTAAATGAGAAAGTTGAGAAAAGGACAAGAGTTGGAAGAGTTGCTGTAATTAGATAGAGCGAGTCTAGATAAAATAGGAAGAAGTATTTGATTGCAATCAAATACTTCTTTTTTTTATCCTATTATTTGAAGTGAAAAAAGTCTTCACAAATAATTAATTTTCTAATATTCTATAAAACTAGTAGTTTAGCGCAAAATTTAAGAGATGACAAAGATCAAATTTGGAACCGACGGTTGGAGAGCAATAATTGCAAAAGAATATACAGTTGAAAATGTTGCTAGAGTGAGCGTAGCTACTGCTGAGTGGTTAAAAGATAAATTTGATACTCCTTCGGTTGTAATTGGTTATGATTGTAGGTTTGGAGGAAAGATGTTTGCCGAAACCTCAGCTAAGGTTTTGGCTTCTCAGGGGATTAAAGTTTATTTGTCATCTGAGTTTGCTTCGACCCCTATGGTTTCCCTGGGAGTTGTGAAAAAGGAAACATCAATTGGTGTTGTTATTACCGCATCTCACAACCCTCCAGAATATAATGGGTTTAAACTAAAAGGTGGGTACGGAGGACCAATGTTGACTAGCGATGTTGACGATATTGAGGCTATTATTCCTAATGAATCAAATTTTGATGTTAATTCATCTATTAAACCTTTTGTTGAAAGTGGCATTATTGAATATATCGATTTAGAGGATATGTATATCAAGCATGCTGAAGCTAGTTTTGATTTAGATGCGATTCGAAACTCGGATATGAGTTTTGCATACGATGCTATGTATGGTGCAGGAAAGGATGTGATGAGAAAATTGCTTCCTGATTTAACATTTATACATACTGATGATAATCCTGGTTTCGAAGGTGTTGCTCCTGAGCCTATTTTAAGAAATTTAGGTGAAATGGCAGAGGTAATCAAATTAAGCGAAAATATAGATTGTGCTGTTGCAACGGATGGAGATGCAGACAGAATTGGTTTGTTTGATTCAAGGGGGAATTTTGTCGATGCGCATCACATTATTTTACTTTTAATTAAGTATTTAAAAGAAGAAAAGAATTACTCAGGTGAGGTGATTACAGCATTTAGTTGTTCTGAAAAAGTTGGTAAACTTTGTAAACATTATGGTTTAGAACAGATAACTACCAAGATTGGATTTAAATATGTTTGTGAGTACTTGCTTAAAGGAACTTTCCTTTTAGGAGGGGAAGAGTCAGGAGGAATGGCAATTCAAGGTCATATTCCGGAACGTGATGGTGTTTGGATAGGGTTAACTATCTGGGAATATATGGCTAAGAGTGGAAAAACTTTAGATGAATTAATTGATGAAGTTTACGAAATTGTTGGACCATTTGCTTTTGAAAGAATAGATTTACATTTAACAGAAGAACAAAAGCAATCTGTAATGAACGATTGTGCATCTGGATCGATTAAAGAGTTAGCAGGAAGAACTGTTACAAGAGTTGATGATACAGATGGCTATAAGTTTTTCTTTAATGAAGATGAATGGATTATGATTAGACCTTCGGGAACGGAGCCTGTTTTAAGAACTTATTGTGAATCATCTTCTAGTGAGGCAGCAATTCAATTGCTAAAAGAGGCTCACAAGCAATTATTGAAATAATGTTATTATTATCAAATAGATTTAAGAAAAGTCCGGTTATGCTAATAATCGGGCTTTTTTGTATCAATTTGAATGTTATTGCTCAAAGGGTAAGGTTGTTCGAATATCCTGATTCTGTTTCAACAGCCAGAGTTGTTGGGTTATCCTCTGTTGCTGTAACAGGGACTAGTTCAGCTGTATTGGTTTTAGGAAATGAATGGTATTCAAGCTATAATGTTGTACCATTTCACTTCTTTAACGATAATCAAGAATGGTTACAGATAGATAAGTTTGGTCATGGTTTATCTGCATATTATGGAGGTGTTTATGGGTATAATGCTGTTAAATGGTCTGGTATGTCTGAAAAAAAATCATTGTGGATAGGAGGGGTGTATGGTTTTGGTTTTCTAATGGGGACTGAAATAATGGATGGTTACTCATCAGGTTGGGGAGCGTCTTATGGTGATCTAGTTGCTAATGGAATTGGGACAGGATTATTTGTGTTTCAACAAGCCAAATTCAAACAACAGTTATTTTGTCCAAAGTTTTCTTTCCATTTTTCGAAATATGCAAAATACCGTCCAGAATTACTTGGATCAACAAAATGGGATAGATGGTTAAAAGATTATAATGGTCAAACTTACTGGTTGACTTTTTCACCTGCGGATTTTATCCAAAGTACAAAACTTCCTAAATGGTTAGGCTTGTCAATAGGTTACGGGGCTGATGGGATGTTAGGAGGGAAAGATAATCCAGAGTTTAATAGTGTAGGTGAAGTTTTGCCTTTTTTTGAAAGGCATCGCCAATATTATCTTTCATTTGATTTGAATTTCCAACATGTAAAAACTAACTCAGCATTTTTTAATGCTTTTTTAAGAGGTATATCCTTTGTTAAAATTCCTTCTCCAACAGTTAGTTTTGATAAAGGATTGAAATTTTTTCCGTTGTATTATTAGTAATTATTGCAAGAGAACTAATTTTTCAATAGCCTCTTTTGTTTCCCCTCTAGAGTTTCGAACATTTACTTTGTATATATAAACGCCTCTTCCTATTTGATCTCCATATTCGTCTCTACCGTCCCAATTAATTGGTCCAATTCTTCTATTAGAAGCTGAAAAGTTTGAATTAATTGATTTGACAAGTTTTCCTGAAATTGTGAAGATTTCAATTAAAACATCTAAATCTTCACTGGTTTGATTGTGTTCAAAATAAAATCCTGTTTTGGTTGTGAAGGGATTTGGGTAGTTTAATATGTGCTGTAAGGCTAATTCTGGATTTTTTTCAATAATGAATTCAGTGTAGGCCTTAGATTGGTTGTTTTGATTGTCAAAAACTTTAAAGACTAAAGAATGTCTACCTTCTTCAAGTTCATCAAGCGGGAAAATTACTTTTCCGTTTTGGAAAGAGTAAACGGATGGAGAATAATAATCATTAAGTGTGTAAATCATTTCGTTACTCTCATCAACAACAAGTGTTATGTCCCTTCCGATATCATTAGAAATAATATTAATTCCACTTGAGTCTGTTAAGTTTGCTATGAATATTGGGCTTGATGAAACATTGTCTCCAAATACAAAAGTTGAATCATCTAAGAATATTTCCACTTCCGGTCCTTGATTGTCACTATTGTTTGTTTTATTCGTTCCTCCTAATACAAACGATGTGTCATGTCCAGTTGCATCTCCTAGTTTATTATCAACTGCATAAAAACTAAGTTTTGCAATGTCAAAATTTTGCCTTGTGTCTTTTGGTATAAATATCTTGGTAGAAAACATGCCTTCCTTTACAAGCGCTTTACCTTTAAAGATTAAGTATTCTTGGGTGTCGTAAGTAAAAGGTCCTACTTGCTCATCGTCTCCAAGAGTAGTAACTTCTTTCTTTTTATCGAATAATGAAATGTTTATATAGCCATTATAATTTGATTGAAAAACACCTTCTTTGTTTAGTACTTTTCCAAATAAAACTGGAGTTTCAAGAGCCTTTAATGAATCTACATGAGAGTTTTCAATTTTAATACTGTCTAATTTAATATCATAAAGAGGGAATGCAAGTTTAAGTGCTGGGTCGCCAAGCAAGGTGAAGTTTCTATCATTGGTTCCTCCGTTATTTTGAACTTTCGTTTTTCTGAAAATATCACCAAGTCTAATTTCTTTATTTGATATAGAAGATTTGAGGACGTCGTAAAAGGTTTGGTTGAGTTTGAAATTAGGAATTGAGAATACAAGACGAACTGTGGAGAAAAGAGCTATTGAACCACCTTGAGGTTGAAGCAATAGGAGTTCTCCCGCGCTCGTGTGTTCAGGACTGTCAAATCGACTGAATTCACATGTTGCTGTCATAAAGAGTGGAAGTCGGTTTCTGTTTTTAAGACTTTTGATGTCTTTAACAAGAAAAATTTGTTCCTCCGTCCAACCTAATTCTCCACCATGTCCTGTATAGTTAACAATTAGATTACCTTCCTCTAAAGAGTTTATTAATTTATTATTTGCTGCAGGGGATAATTTTCCAATGCTAAAATCTTCTTGTGGGAATGCATCAACATATATTTTACGAATATTAAAATCTTTTATATTGATGTCTGTGTTTTGAGCGAGTTCATCTGCTTGCCTCATATGTTCGTTGAAATCCTCATCGTCAGCAACAAAAAGTATGTTGTTTTTCCACTCTCCTTTAGATGTAAGTAATTCCTTTTCAAGCTCATTTGTGATGTTTTCCAGGTCATAAACATCATAATATTCAAATATTTTGTCAATTACCTTTTCAGCTTCATTTTCATTTTTTGCAGGTATTCTTCCCACACCAATATCTAATAAGTCTCCATTTTGGTAGTCACCTTCATTTTCATCTAGCAAACCATAAAAATCATCTGTGACATATGAACTGGTAAGTTTTATTGAGTTTAAAGATTGAAATGTTGGGATATAGTTTATGTTGTTTGCAATTCTATTTTTCGGATCATAGCTTCCGTCTCCTAAAAGCAATACATATTGAAGCGAATCGTTAGTTTCTTTTCCTTTGTCATATATGTTTTTTATAAAGTTTCGAATCGCCATTGCTTCAGGCCTTCCAGATGAATATTCGTTGTATATATTTTCAGTGTGAAAAATATTACCACTTAAATTGTCATATTCTTTATGAAGCTTGATCAGTCTTTCTGCTTGATTTTTAAATTCTGGTGTAGTTATAATAATGTAATTTGCGGGTTCAGCATTCTGAAGGTTTTGGTTTTCAATTTTTTTAATAAAAGTTGGTTTTAGCTCAATAAAATTTTTCTGAACAATAAATTTTCTATTGGTATCTAGAAGGGTGTTGAATGTAAAGCCCGAGTCGTTAATAGAAACGTTAACTTCATGAACTTTGTCTAGTTCTGTAATGTCCCAAATTGACTTAATGCTAATGTCAGAGAGTACATTTACGTTTGTGTACTTGTCGTTTTTCTTTAATATGAAACTGTTAAATGTTTCGTTTACTAGTATTCTTTCATTTGAATTAATAAGAATGTAATCAAGCCAAGCTAAAGGATTGTCTGTTTGATGATAAAATAGTTTTATGTTTAAAGAATCATTGCTTTGAGGTAAGTTATAGGTTTGGACTGATTTAGTTGTGAATTTTACGTAATCATTATAATAAACGGAACTTACTTTATTCATTTGGCCGCTAATAAGGGTGTCCTGATCGAAAATCAGAGATATTTTGTTATTAGTATAAATATTACTCCTTGCACATGCTCTGAATTCAATTATTGCATCAAATGAATTTTTAATAGGTTTATGATATGGAATTTTGAAATTAAGTGGGTTTTGGATAAAAGGTTCGCCAAACCATTCTCTACCACTTTTTATGAAATTTGTCCATTCCATCTCATGGTGAAAGTCCTTTGCAAAATCAAATAGAGTATCGGTTGCAGTACTATAATTAATAGTTTCTAGTTTAGAATAATTGTCACTTTCAATATTTAAAAAGACATAGTTAGAATCTGAATATAAATTTATTTCTCGTCGTATTATACCATTTTCATCTACATATCTGTGACCGTTAGATTCTGCAAAAAATAGGAGGGAAGATCCTTCTCCAAATTCATCATTGATGAGATTGTTAAATTGAATAGGTGTTTGAATTAAATTATCTCGTTCGTCTTTTCCAGCAAAAAAAGAGAGCATTTTAGAAGATCTGGAATGGATAGATATTTTTTCGTGTGAGATGGGAGCTGATAATACTCCGTGTTTAATAAGGTCTTCAAAAGTTATTTTTTGCAATCCCTCTTGCTCAACTTTGAATTTAAACCAATGTCCACTACTTAGAACTGAGTTTTCTAAATCGTTAGTTGATTTAAATTTTAAGGTTTCAGGAATATTTAGCTTACTTAATTCAATTTCGATTTTTAAAACTTTGTGATGTTTTCCTTCTTTTAAATAATAAGGGTAGATCTTGATATTACTTATATGTTGATTTCGAGATTTCCCATTGAGAATGTCAATTTTAGGTTCGTATGACAGTTCGAAGTTTTGTAATAATGCTTTTTCCTGTTCAGTTAACGCTGTTGATTCAATATTTATAATATTATAGTTTTTGTTAAATCTTCCTTGTAATTGAATATTTGAAAAAGCGATAAGGTCTTGGTCAATATTTGAATTGCTGAAGCTTAAAAATGATGTTTTGGAATCAAGCCTTATAATTTTGAAATTTTCAAACTCTACATTAATTACTTGTCCGCTGATTGAAACTTGAAATAGAATTAATGTGTATAGAATGAGGTTTCGCATTTTTTTGGTAGTAGTGAATACATTTAAAAATACGAGTTATTAGTTAACTAATTGTTCTCTGTGTTACTTTTTTAACATTTATATGTTATAACATTTGTTAAGGATAATGATGTTGATTGTAATTTTCAGTAAATATTCATTATTATTGTAAATTGTAAAGTTTTGAATATGGGTAAAAGAAACTTGCTTATTGTTAGTGTGATGGTAGTTGTATCAGCGTTTTTTAACGAAGGAGTTAAAGCGCAGGATCCTGAGTTTACACAGTTCTATGCAAATCCTTTATATTTAAATCCTGCTTTCGCAGGAAGTTCTAGATGTCCAAGAATGGTTATGAATTATCGTAACCAATGGCCAGGTATAAACAAAACGTATATAACTTATTCTGCTTCGTATGATCAACATGTTGATGCTTTAGCAGGTGGTTTTGGAGTGATTGTAATGAATGATCAAGCTGGTGATGGAACTATAAATACTACAAACGCGAGTGTTATTTATTCCTATTATTTACCAGTTACTAATACTTTCTCTGTTAAAGCAGGTGTACAAGCTGCTTTTGCTCAAAAGAGTGTAGATTGGAGTAAGTTGACTTTTGCTGATATGATTGATAATAAATTTGGATTTACTCAATTAACAAGTGAAACAAATCCGAATAGATCTGTTACTAATGTTGATTTTTCCGCAGGTTTGTTAGGTTACAGTTCTTCATTTTTTATTGGAGGTGCTGCTCATCACCTTTTGGAGCCGGATGAAGCTTTTATCGCTTCAGGTACAAGTCCACTTCCTATGAAGATTACTGCACATACAGGTGCGATTATTCCAATGGGGGCGCAAAGTTCAAAATATAAAAGAAGAAGAAGAAGAAATGCTAACACATTACCTGAGAGTTCTATTTCTCCTAATATATTATACCAGAAGCAAAAAGATTTCCAGCAATTAAACTTAGGACTTTATGTTACTAAAGGTCCTATAGTTGGAGGTTTATGGTACAGAAATGAAGATGCTTTTATCTTATTAGTAGGTATGATGACTACTAATTTTAGATTTGGATATAGTTATGATGTAACTGTTTCTAAGTTAAGTAATGCCTCAGCAGGATCTCATGAATTGTCTATGACTATTCAGTTTAACTGTAGACCTAAAAAGAAGAAATTTACACCAGTAAGTTGTCCTTCTTTCTAGATTTGAAAAAAAAGTTGTGTGTTAATTGTTACGTTTTTGAAAGAAAATGTTATTTATTGTAAGTAAACTTATATTAAGATGAAAAAGTTGGTTACAAAGTGGTTTAAAATTGGTGTGTTTATGATGATGGGAACAGTTTTGTTTACATCGTGTCGTAAAGAAATTTCTAATACCACAGGTTGGACAGTAAATAACCCTAAAAATGGAGGGTTTGAAGTGGTGCCGTTTTACGAACAAGAAACAGGTCCTGGATTGATTTTAATTGAAGGAGGACGTTTTACTATGGGTGCTATTGAGCAAGATGTTGTTCATCAGTGGAATAATGTCCCTAGAACACAATCGGTTTCTTCTTTCTATATGGATGAAACAGAGATTCGTAATGTTGACTGGAGAGAGTATGTTTACTGGTTAACTAGAGTTTATGGAGCTGATTATCCTCAGGTTCATATTAATGCACTACCTGATACATTAGCTTGGCGTGATGAATTAGCTTTTACAAAGCCATATGTTGAGCTTTATTATAGACACCCAGCTTATTCTGAATATCCAGTTGTAGGGGTTACTTGGTTACAAGCAACTGATTACTGTGTATGGAGAACAGATAGAGTAAATGAGTGGATTTTAATCAGAGAAGGTATTCTTAAAACGAACCCTAACCAAGTTAACGAAGATAACTTCAACCTAGACACTTACTTAAAAGGTCAATATGAAGGTTTGGTAAAGGATGAAATGATTGATTTGAATCCTAATAATGAATTTAGAAAAGTAAGAATTGAAGATGGTATACTGTTGCCTAGGTATCGTTTACCAACTGAATCTGAGTGGGAGTTTGCTGCTTTAGGTTTAATTGGAAACACTATTGATGAGCGTATTCTTGATAGAAGAATTTATCCATGGAATGGTCACTGGGTTCGTAATAAAGAAGATACTTGGCAAGGGGAAATGATGGCTAACATTACTCGTGCAAAAGGTGATTATATGGGGGTTGCGTCGAGATTGAATGATGCTGCTGATATTACTGCTCCTGTTAGATCGTATTGGCCAAATGATTATGGTTTATATCAAATGGCAGGTAATGTCTCTGAGTGGGTAATGGATGTTTATCGACCTATGACTTTAGAGGATGGTAACGAATTCAGATCTTTTAGAGGTAATGTTTATGAAACGTATGCTAAAGATGCTGATGGTTATTATTTAGAAAAGGATTCTCTGGGGAAAATGGTGATGAGAGAAGTTGATATTAAAAATCCAGAAGATGAGTTAGAGAAGAAAAGAAACTATAAAAAGGCTCAAAATATTGATTTCTTAGATGGTGAATTTTCTTCATCGGTTTATTACAATGACGAAGGTATGGCTGATCCAGCAAAGTCTAAAAAGTTAATGTACGAAACTAGAAAGCACTCTTTACAATCTAATAGAACAAGAGTTTATAAGGGTGGTAACTGGAAAGACAGAACTTATTGGATGGCGCCAGGTACTAGAAGATTCTTGGATGAAGATCAAGATCAGGATAATTTAGGTTTCCGTTGTGCGATGCATAGAGTTGGTAAACCAACTTCTTGGGAATAAAAAAAATGAAAACTTTATTGAAAGCCCTCTGAAATATTTCAGAGGGCTTTTTATTTTTAAGTATGGAATTAGAGTTACTTTATCAAAAGTACAAGGAATGTAATTTTGAAGTATCCACTGATACAAGATCTGTAAAAGAAGGATCGTTGTTTTTTGCCTTAAGTGGTGCGAATTTTAATGGTAATAACTTTATCTCCGAAGCACTTGGAGATGGTTGTAAATATGCTGTTTGTGATGATGGTTCGGTTGAAGGTGATAATGTTATAAATGTTGGTAGCTCTCTTCTTACGCTACAACAACTTGCAAACTATCATAGATCAAAATTTGAAATACCAGTCCTGGGTATTACTGGGAGTAATGGGAAAACTACAACAAAGGAGTTGTTAGCTGAAGTTTTAATGAAAAAGTATAATTTACTTTATACTAAGGGTAACTTGAATAATCATATAGGTGTTCCACTCACATTACTTGGTTTAAGAGAGGGGCATGATTTCGCTTTAATTGAAATGGGGGCTAATAAACCTGGTGATATTAAAGAATTGTGTGAGATTGCTGATCCAACTCATGGAATGATTACAAATATTGGAACGGCACATATTGAAGGATTTGGAAGTAAAGAAGGCGTTGTGAAAACAAAATCAGAGATGTACGATTTTGTAATCCATAAGGATGGTGTTTTGTTTATAAATAATAATGAAAATTATTTAAGGCCTTTGATGAATAATTATTCTAATACTGTTGAGTTTGGAGGTGATGATTTGAATTTCAAAATTGATTCCTCAAAATATGAATTAGAACTTGATATAAATGGCGTTGAAATTAGAAGTAAGTTATTTGGTCAATATAACGCCAATAATATATTGACCGCTTACGCTGTAGGTAAATATTTTCAAATAGAGGAGAAGTTAATTGTTGATGCGATTGAAAGTTATAAACCCAATAATAATAGGAGTCAAATAAAGATTTCCTCGAAAGAAAACCATTTGATATTAGATGCCTATAATGCTAATCCATCAAGTTTAAATTTAGCTATTGAGGAACTATTAAGTAAAGAAGGTGAAAAGCTATTTATTGTTGGTGATATGAGGGAGCTAGGTCATGTTTCTGAAGAAGAGCATAAGAAGATAATTGATAAACTAATCAACTCAAATAGTAGAGCTATACTAGTTGGTGAAGAGTTTAAAAAGTATAATTATTCAGATTTTTTAGCTTTTACTAACGTTGATGAATTAATAAAAAGTGGTGTTCTTGAAAATTTAAATGGTATTCAGATTTTGGTTAAAGGCTCAAGAGGGGTTCAGTTAGAGAAATTAGAACCCTTTCTGTAGTTTTTATGATACAAAAACGATACGTTAGATATTGTAAAATAAAGAGGCTCTTTTGAGTCTCTTTTTTTTTGTTGTAAATCAATTTTTTTTATTTGGTGTTTATTCCTGTTCTATTAGTATAGCTAGGGTTTTTGTAGGTGGAGTGTTTTGTTTGAGTAATGAATAAGTTTGTTTTTTTTGAATGAAAAACCATGTTGTATATCGTATAATTTAATTGACTTTCTTATTTTTGCATTTCAATAAAAACGACTCGTTTATGGCACAAGATGGTAAGGCTCTAAAGTATTCGAAAGAGCAATACTTAAAATGGTACGAAGAAATGCTTTTGTATCGTAAGTTCGAAGACAAGGCTTCTGCTTGTTACATTCAGCAAAAAATTAGAGGTTTCTGTCACTTATATATTGGACAAGAGGCTATTGTTGCTGGTTATGAAACAGTATTGGGAGAGGGAGATAGTGTTATTACCACTTACAGAGATCACTGTCAGCCAATAGGTAGAGGTGCGGATCCAAAATTGATAATGGCCGAACTTTTTGGAAAAACGAATGGTATTTCAAAAGGTAGAGGAGGTTCAATGCATATGTTTGATAAGGAAAAAGGTTTCTATGGAGGGCACGGAATCGTTGGTGCTCATGTTCCACTTGGAGCTGGAATTGCTTTTGCTGAAAAATATAGAGGAACCAAAAATGTGAATATTTGTTTAATGGGAGATGGAGCTGTTCGTCAGGGAGCTTTCCATGAAGCATTAAATATGGCAATGACTTGGAAGTTACCTGTGATTTTTGTTATTGAAAACAACATGTATGCAATGGGTACTTCTGTTGAAAGAACTTCTAATGTAACTGATCTTTACAAGCTAGGTCATGCATATGAAATGCCGTCTTTCGCTGTTAATGGAATGAAGGTAGAGGATTGTGCTGATGCTTTTGAAGAAGCTGTTGATAGAGCTAGAAGAGGTGATGGACCTACGTTGCTAGAGATAAGAACTTATCGCTACAAAGGACACTCGATGTCGGATCCTGCTAAATACAGAACAAAAGAAGAATTGAATTCTTATAAAGACAGGGATCCTATTGCAGATGTGTTGTCAACTATTCAGGAAAATAATTTTGCTTCTGAAGAAGAATTGAAAGCGATAGAGGAAAAAGTTAAGGAGATAGTAGCTGAAGCTGAAAAGTTTGCAGAAGAGGGAGATTTTCCATCAGATGAGGATATTTACGATGGAGTTTACGCTCAAGAGGATTATCCTTTCATCAAAGAATTTTAATAAAACTAATAAAAGAATATAAGCAATGGCTGAAATAGTTTTAATGCCAAAACTAAGTGATACGATGACTGAGGGAGTCGTGGCAGAATGGCACAAAAAAGTTGGAGATAAAGTAGAAAGTGGCGATTTATTAGCTGAAATTGAGTCTGATAAGGCTACAATGGAATTTGAATCCTTTCAAGAAGGAGTTTTATTGCATATTGGAGTTGAGGCTGGTCAAAATGCGCCAGTTGATACAGTTTTAGCTATTCTTGGAGAAGAAGGTGAAGATATCACAGGTTTGTTGGAAGAGGCTAAGAAAAAAGCTGAGTCAAGTGCTTCAGTAGAGGAAGCTCCTAAGGCTGAGCCTGCCCCAGCACCAGCTGCTGCGCCTGCACCTAAGGCAACTTCTGCGCCAAAGGCGTCTGCTGCGCCTGCACCAGCTGCTGCTCCAAAAGCTGCGTCTGCTGCTCCTGTGGTTCTGAATGACAAAGTTGTGGCTTCACCTTTAGCTAGGAAATTAGCAGAGGAAAAAAATATTCCTCTATCTCAGGTTCCGGGTTCAGGGGATGGAGGTAGAATTGTGAAGAGAGATGTTGAGAATTTTATCCCAGGTGGTGTCGTAAATGCGAGAGAAAGCTTTACAGAAGTAGGATTGAGTTCTATGAGAAAGGTTATTGGGCAAAGGTTGTCAGAGTCAAAATTCTCTGCTCCTCATTTCTATTTGACTTTGGATATAGATATGGATAATGCTATTGCTGCAAGAAAAGCTATTATTGAAGGTAAAGGAACTAAGGTTTCTTTTAATGATATGGTACTTAAAGCAACTGCAAAAGCATTGAAGAAACATCCTGGTGTTAACTGTTCTTATTTAGGAGATAGAATTCGTTATAACGATCACGTGAATATTGGTGTCGCAATGGCAGTTGAAAATGGATTGTTAGTTCCTGTCGTAAGATTCGCAGATCAATTATCTCTTCAAGATATTTCTGCTCAAGTTAAGGATTACTCTATTAGAGCAAAGGAAAATAAATTAACTCCAGATGATTGGGCTGGTTCAACATTTACAGTGTCTAACTTAGGTATGTTTGGAATTGAGCAATTTACTTCAATTATAAATTCACCAGATGCTGCTATCATGGCTATTGGAGGTATAAAACAAGTTCCTGTTGTAAAGAATAATGAAATCGTTCCTGGTAACATTATGAAGGTAACATTATCTTGTGATCATAGAGCTATTGATGGAGCGGTTGGTGCTGCTTTCTTACAAACGTTTAAACAGATTCTTGAGAATCCTGTTTTAATGTATGAGTTATAGATTAAGGAAAATTAGTTTATTGATTTATAAATGGATTTAGACGAAGTAGTTTTTACTTCGTCTTTTTTTTTATTCAAACTTATTTTAAACCCTTCTAGTTGTTCTTTTTGAATTTCAATAATATGGAATTACCAATAACAACAACGTCTGAAAAAGTCATTGATAATGCTGCGACAATTGGTTTTAAAAAACCAAATGCAGCGATTGGAATAGCTACGATGTTGTAAATAAAAGCCCAGAAAAAGTTTTGTTTTATAGTTCGGTAAGTTTGTTTCCCTACTTGTAAAGCTGTTTTTAAACTAGATAAATTTTTGTCTACTAAAATTACCTCAGAAGAATTTATTGCAATATCGGTTGCAGCACCAAAAGAAACTCCAACATGTGCTAATGCTAGGGAAGGAGCGTCATTTATTCCATCACCTACCATAATTACATTATAGTCCTTGTTTAATTTTTCAATAATCTTTAATTTTTCTTCAGGAGATTTTTCGTAGTAATAGTCATCTAGATAAAGTTCTCTGGCAATTTCGTCACAGTTTTTTCTTCTATCACCCGATAAAAGCATTGTTCTGTAGCCGTGGCTTTTCAGCCAAGTTATGGTTTCTTCAGCGTCTTCTTTTGCTTGATCTTTTATCCAAAGTTCTCCCACAACAGATGTTCCATTGAAAAGAACTAGGTCTGAGGTTAATTCACGCGTTGTGATTGTTTTTGCATGTTTGTTAGAGACTAATTGATAGGTGTTACCTTCGATATCGGTTCCTTTAACACCTTTTCCTCTGATTTCAATTACATCTTGCAGGTATATCGGACCAACTTCTTTGTTAAGGACTTTTACTAGCGACTCAGCAATAGGGTGGTTGCTTTGCTGTTCCAAAGAAAGAATAACTTGTTTGATTTTCTCTTCAGATTCCTTGTAGTAATTTAATTTATTCAAAATAAATTCACCGGTGGTTAAAGTTCCAGTTTTGTCAAAGACGACCAAGTTAGCTTTTGCTAGTTTCTCCAAAGTGGTTCCGCCTTTTATTAATACACCAAGTTTTGCAAGTTTTCCTATACCTACCATTATGGCAGTAGGTGCAGCTAGTCCCATTGCGCATGGGCAGCTAATTACAAGAGTGGCGATGCTTCTCATTATTGATTCTTGAAGAGAAAGATCAAAGCCTAAAAATGAAATTAAAAAAGTGATTACGGCAATTCCAATTACTGTAGGGACAAAAATGCTACTTACTTTATCTCCTAATTTCTGTATTCCAGGCTTTTTATTTTGGGCGTTTTTTACAAGGTTGATTATTTGATCAATAGTTGCCTCCCCGTAAATTTTGGTTACCCGAACAAGAGCGGAGCCTGAAATAACGGTTGTTCCTGATATTACTTCCGTTAGCGTGTTTTTGAAAATAGGTTCGCTTTCTCCAGTGATTAAACTTTCATCTAATTCTAATTCACCTGACGCGATTATTCCGTCAATAGGTAATTTGTCACCAGTATTTATTCGAATGAATTCATCAACTTTCAATTCAGAAACATCCACGCGTTCAATATTGTCTCCGTTTGTAACCCTTCTAGCGATTCTTGGTCGGAGCTTTTCTAAGTCTTTTAGTGCCGAAGTCGTTTTGTCAACAGCTTTTTCTTCGATGTAATTTCCTAAAAGCACAAAAGTTATAATTGAGGCCGTTGTTTCGAAAAACAAGTAATCATGATGATGTCCGATTATAAATGTTCCATATATGCTGTAGATAAAGGCCGAAAGAAAGCCAGTTGCAACAAGAACGTCCATGTTTGGAACACCTGTTTTTAAACTGAAGAAAGCACTTTTTATAAAATGCCATCCTCCAAAAGCAACAACAGGAATGGATAAACACAACTGTAAGTATTTGTTATTTAGGATTGAGTTTTCCGAAACAAACATATGAGCCATGAGGGGTAGTGTAAATATGGCTGAGATAAATAAAAGCTTTGTGACTTTTGATAATTTTTTAGTGTTTTCATTTTCTTTGACTACTCTAAATCCAGAGCTGTTTATGAAGTTTTCAGCTTTATCAAGGTCTATGTTTCCTTGAAAACATGCTTCTCCAGTAGTGAAATTTACGTTGATGTTTTGAGCACCAGACTTTTTTAATGCTCTTTCAACAGAGAATGCACAGTTGGTGCAAGTCATGCCTTCAACTTTTAATTTATGAACTTTATCTGCCATAAATTAAAGTTACTAATAAGGTTTAAATACTTTTTTTTGAAAACAAGAAAAGTTTTTTATTATCTTTGCAGCCCACAAATGGCGATGTTAGCTCAGTTGGTTAGAGCACTGGTTTGTGGTTCCAGGGGTCGTCGGTTCGAATCCGATACGTCGCCCACAAAGCGGATCAATTTGATCCGCTTTTGTTTTTTAGAATACTCTGCTCGTAGATTTGAATCCATTCTTGATAGCTTATTTTCTTAACTAATTCAGCAATTAGGTCAAATGGGATTTGATTGTTTTTTTTAAATCTTATGCAACTTTTTCGGGGTCAAGCACAAAAGTTGGGGATTAGGCATAAATATTTGTTAATCTGAATAAAAAGTATTCCTTGTTTTTTACACCTCTAAACTGAGCTCTAAAAGCTTTAATTTTAGCATTAAATGATTCTGCTGATGCATTAGTGCTT
>CAXRIN010000097.1:0-7254 GCA_964230605.1 Flavobacteriaceae bacterium | reverse complement strand
TAAAATGAGTGATACAACTGTGTTCATCTGGAAACTCTTCAATAAACCTTAAAATATTCATAACCAATCTTTTCTGTAAAGAAAGGTGTTCACTCCGTACTCAACTTACGGTTTAGGTATAATTGTGGGGAATCAGTTTCTGTTTTCAATTTTATTTAGAGATTGGGTTTGGCCTAATTTTATTGAATGGGGTTTGATTTTACTTTTGGGAGGATTTACTCAAGTTGCTCAAATTACGCTAACAAAGGCTTTACAAACAGATAAAGCGGCTAATGCTACTGTGTTGAAATATTTAGGAGTTGTGCACGCTTTCTTGATTGGGTGGCTGATTTTTGGAGAGGTTGTTTCTTGGCTTTCTATAGTGGGTACTTTAATAGTTTTAATTGGAATAGTTTTGTTTGGTTTGAAAAAGAAAGTAAAGCAAATCTAATTTTCAGTTAACTTGAAATCCTTATTTTAGATTCAAATTCAGCTTATGAAAACCTCTTTTGAACATTTAAGACAAACAAGAAACAATTTGCTAGCATTTTTTGAAAAGCACGAAGGAAAAGCTCATTTAATTCCTAATGGCTTTAACAATAGTTTGTATTGGAATTTAGCTCATTGTGTGGTTACTCAACAATTACTTTGTTATAAATTAAGTGGTAATGAAATGTTGATTTCGGATGAAATAGTTGAGAAATACCGTAAAGGATCATTAGCACCAACTGATGTGCCGTCGGATATTGAATTAAATCAAATTAAAGAGTTAATTATATCCTCAGTTGACCAATTAGAAAGAGATTATAACGGAGGTTTGTTTAAACAATACTCTGAATATCCAACAAGTTACGGTGTGACTTTAAATTCAATTGAAGACGCAATTCAATTTAACTCACTTCATGAAGCATTACATCTTGGTTATATGATGTCGATGGTTAAGTGATTAGAAGTTATATCTAATTCCTAAATACCCATCGATAGAAGTGGAGTTCATTGGGATAATTGCTCCAAGAATATTATTTGTACCTAATTGGATTTTAATATTCTCTTTTAGTTCCAAGTCAGCATTTAAACCAGTTTGGAAAGAGCCGTAGCCTCCGTAGGCTATAGTTATACCTGGTTTAACCATATGGAGATTTAAATTAGCCCCAAGTCTTACGTAAGGGAAGAAATTAGAGTATAACCTATGCTTTGCGAATACGTCGAATTGAAGTTTATCGAATTCTTTTTTATAATAAGCTGAAAAGCTAACTGTTAGCGCTCTTAAAGAGTTTCCTTTCTTAGTATCAATGAAGCTATCGATTGTTCCGATTTCTGACCAGACAGAATCAGAAAGTTGAAATATATTATCTATTTCAATTCCATCAAATACAAAGTTTGTGTCAAGATTGGCAGATGTTGTGTTGTTCCAAAAAATACCTCCAATGTTTTCAGCTGTTACTAAGAGCTTAGAATTTTTAGTTTGTCTTGAAAAATGAAGGTCAATTTTAGCGCCATAACCTTGAACTAGACTTGTGCTTAAAGTGTCAGTCATGCTTAAATAGGTCTCTGATAAGTTAACTTCCAAGTAGTCTCCGTTTTCCTCCGTAAACAAACTTCCTTTCCCAATCTCAAAGTCAGTGAAATTATGTCCAATAACAAGTCCTAAATCAGCCCATGCACTAGTGTGTATGTCGTTTGAAATTACAGATTTACCTAAAGAAAATTCAAGATAAGAATATGATAAACGATTAAAGGAAGTTTTATTTAAATCAATGGTTTGCCCTGCAAAAGGTGCATTTCCGTAAAATGTAACGTCAAATAAACCTTTGGTGAATCCTAAGTTTCCATACAGTTGATTTCCAAAGCCAATTCCTAAAATATTGAAGAATTTTGAAGTGTCATTATTAACTTCAAAAAGCAAGTTTATATTTCCAGCTGTAACGCCTCCAAATTTATTTCGGTCGTTTAGCTTTTCCGAAGTCTTATCTTTTAAATCGTTATCAATAAAGTCGGGGAAAATAAATTTGTTTAAAAATTTTTGAGGGATACTTGAAGATCCTAAACCTCCATATCCATTGATTATTACTTGATTTGAGCTGTCAGGTAATAAAAAATTGTTTTGTGCTTGCAATAATAAAGAGGAGGTGATTGCTATTATTGAAATTAATAGTTTTTTCATTCTTCTAATTGTTAGTTTGAGAATTTGTATTTGAAGTCTCCAACTAGTTTAACACCAAAGGAATAGTGACTATAGATTTTGTAGAATTTTTTGTCTGCGTCTGATAAATCAAAAGTGTGGAATCTTGCGACAACATACATTTTACTTGCAGACTTAATAATGTTCATTTTGTCTGCGTCTACTTCAAATTCAATTACAGACCTTGTTTCGTTATCAACTTTTCCATTTGCTCCAACACTTGCTCTGTAAATAGTTTGTGAGGACCAAAGTGAATCAATAACAAATTCTGAATCATCAAGAAAATAAAGAGAAGTAGTTGCGTCAAAAGGGAATCCATTGTCAACTAATAATTTAAAAGTACCACTCTCAACTTCGTTTCCAGATTGAGAATTAAGACTGAAATCCAGAGTGTCCACCAATACTAAAGAATCTGCGATGACTGATAGTGGAACTTCCATGTTTAGTTTGGCTGATATTTCGTCTTCATGGTGAATGAAGTTTAAAGGATTATCGGGATCTAAAATAAGTGGCTTGTAAATATTCCAATCAGATGGCTTAGATACATTAGCATTTAATTCAACTTCAACTTCGTATTCAATGGCAGTAGGTAAATTTTCAATAAACTGATCAATGTTAGAAGTGTCTGGGGTAAGAGTTCTAGATGAAGTGACATGGCTAGTTCTTTGATTTTCACCATTATATCCAGCCGAAGCGATTTCCATTGTGTCATTGTTACCAAAGAAATTCAAATCTAAAGTATTGTTCTGAGCATTAGTCCCTCTGATGTTTATAAATTTAGCTAGAGCAGAGGCTCCAAATCCATTATCTACTTCAATTTCAAAATCAACATCTTCAAGTTCGATATTACCAGATTTCACCTTTTTAAATAAATCGAAATTAATAGTGCTAGGTCCAGCAGTAATTTTTTGATAGTTCATAAAACCTCTTGCAAAAACAGGTTTTAAATCTCTAACCTGTGCAATGGCATATACTGTATCTTCTAATGAAAGCTTTTTCTTTTCCCCAGTATATTTAATTCTCGCCGTTAAATGAGTTACATAAGTATTAATTGTATCGTCAGATAAAGCCAAAGCATCGTCTCCTGAGGTAGCGATTCCATTTCCGTTAAAATCGAAATGATAGCCGTTAGCAGGATATGCTTTACTCATAGTTGAGTATCCGTTTACTGGAGCAGGAGGTATAACCGTATCTATTTTAAAAGGTAAACCTGTTACAGGATGAAAAACATTAGCAATTTCATAGGTGATGAATATAGAGTCTTGTAAACTCGAAAACATCTCAAAATATATTTCTCCTTCACGAATTGTGGCGTCTTTGAAATCAACATCAATATTGCTATCAAATGGAACAGCTTGGGTTTCATCAATTACATTTTGATCAAGCCAAATAGCAGTAGCTTCTCTTGGGTGCAAATCTTTTACAATTACTTTAGCAATTATTGCTTCGTTCGTATCAATGGCGAAGGTTCCTGCAGGAACAGTAACTGTCATGTCTTTTAATTCTCCAAGAAGTTCAGATTTAATGGTGTCGTCATTTAATTTGAATTCTTCACTTGCAGAGCCTTTTGAAGCTACAAGAGGAAAGTTGTGATTAATTAATTCAGATCCTCCAGGTTGTGGTTTGTTTTTTAGAGAAAAATCTATGTCTTTAACATCAAAAGGTGTTTCGTTTTCAATTATTACTTCAACAACACCTGAGTCAAGAATTAATTCATCAAATAAATCGTTCATGGATATATCTACACTAGTTCCACTTACTGGGAAATCGGTTGGTGAAGGGAAGGAAAGGGGAAAGTTATTTCCGTGGTTTGATAAAATAACAGCCTCGTAAAAGCCACCCATTGATCTTGCGATATCGGCCATTGTGATTCTGTATTCAACAGTGTCGTCAGGAAGTTCTAGTGATTGTAAACTTGCTCCAACTTCAAAAGTAGAATCTGGTAATGTTATGAAGCTGTCTGAATTCATTGAAAATAATTCAGTTGAGTAAACAAGTTTCAATGAACTGTCCGGATTCTCAATTATATCGTCAGATTTAAGTATGTCGCCAATTGTTAATTCAGATTTTACAATTGGTGCACGCATATCTGTTTCCCAAGTAGTTTGTTTGTCTTTTATACAAGACACAAAAACTATAGCAGACAGCAATAGAAAGGCAGCTTTTTTCATGGTAGTAAAGTTAGTCTATTCAGGTTAAACGGTAAAGCGGAGTTATGACGCAGTTTTCTTGAAAGAGTTGCCAAAATTATAAATTAACTTTACGGCATGGATGATTTCAAAATTGGAGAATTCAATAAACTTATAGCGGCCAGACAAGAGCCTCAAGGATTTTATTTAAGAGGAGATGATCCTTTTAAACAAATTTTGTTGCCAAACGCTTATGTCCCAGAGGGATTCAAGGAAGGAGATGAGTTAGAGGTATTTGTATATCTTGACAATGAGGAACGATTAACCGCGACTACTTTGGTTCCTAAAATAAAGTTGAATGATTTTGCTTGTTTAATGGTAGATCAAGTTAACCGAATGGGTGCTTTTATGGACATGGGACTTGTTAAGCAATTGCTCGTGCCGTACAAAGAACAGGCAGTCACCATGGAGGAAGGTAGGAGCTATGTGGTTTATATGTATTTGGATGATAAAACACGCCGACTTGTTGGGACTTCCAAGTTTGACCGAAATTTATCAAATGATGATTTAACTGTTGAAGAAGGGGATGAAGTAGATTTATTAGTTCTTCATTCATCACATTTAGGTACTAACGTAATCATTAATAAAAAGCATAAAGGATTAATTTTTAAAAGCGATATTAATCAGCCTTTAAAGATTGGACAAGAATTGAAAGGATTTATAAAGACAATCCGGGACGATAAGAAGATTGATGTTATTTTACAAGCGCAAGGTGTTGCTAGTTTTGAGCCTAATGCTGAAAAACTATTAGAGATTTTGAAAAGAAGTAATGGGTTTTTAGATCTTCATGATAAAAGTGATCCCGAAGAAATTTCAAAACGATTACTGATGAGTAAAAAATCCTTCAAGAGAGCAATTGGTAATCTTTATAAAGAGAAAAAAATTGTGATAGAGTCAAATGGAATAAGGTTGGTATAAGTTTAATTTTGATATCGATTAAACAATCGATATCAAATTTTCAAGTTTTTCTAAACTGAAAGGTTTTTCAATAAAATAATCAAAACCTGCTTCATTTAAGTCATCTGGAGTGAATTCGGAGTCTGCAGTTATTGCAATAAGTTTATGTTTTTTGTTTTTGTCTATTTTAATATTTATTTCTGATGTGGCATCTATGCCGTCTTTATTAGGCATTGTAATGTCCATTAATACTAAATCGTATTTGTTTTTTTGTAGCCATTTCAATTGCTTCATCGCCATAAGAAGCTTCATCACACTTAATTTTATCTCCAAATTTTACGTTTATTAAACTGGTGATAAATTTTCTCTGAGTCAGGATATCATCCACAATTAAAAAATTCATTTTCGTTGAGTTTTTGTTTAGTTACATTATTTTACTCCTCGAGTTTTTAAAATTTTCGAAAATGAATTATTGTGTTTTAAATTGTTTAAGAAATCATATTTAATGCAGTTTTTAATCGATAAATAGCTTCGGTTAATTCTTCTTCAGAAGTAGCATAGGCAATTCGTATGCAATTAGGTGATCCGAAAGCTTCTCCAGGAACTACAGCTAAATAAGTTGTGTTTAAAATATGCATACAAAGATCTTGTGCGTTATTGATAGTTTGATCTTTGTAGGATTTTCCAAAATAAGATCTAACATCAGGGAAAAAGTAAAAAGCTGCTTCAGGTAAATTAACTTTTATGTTTGGAATTTCTGTAAGCAAATTATAAACTAAATCTCTCCTTGATTTGAAAGCGTTGATCATGTATTGAACAAGATCTTTACCATTTTCAAGAGCCGTTATTGTGGCTCGCTGCGCAATTGAGTTTGCTCCTGAGGTAAATTGACCTTGAATTTTTGAGCAAGCATTACAAATCCATTTAGGCGCACCAATGTATCCAATTCTGTATCCCGTCATTGCAAAGCCTTTTGCTATTCCGTTAACTGTAATAGTTCGTTCCCATATCTCAGGACTTATAGAGGCAATGCTTGAATGTGGCTTTCCTGTGAAATTGATGTATTCATAAATTTCATCGGCTAGTACAAACAATCCATCTTTACTTAAAATGACCTGCGAAAGAGCTTCAAGCTCCTCCTTGGAATAAACAGATCCAGATGGATTACATGGAGATGAATAAACAATCATTTTTGTTTTTTCATTTACAGCTTTTTTTAGCTGATCTGGAGTGATTTTAAAATCTGTTTCAATGGTAGTTTGCAGTTCTACAGGTATTCCCCCTGCTAATTTAATTTGTTCAACATATGAAACCCAATAAGGTGCGGGTAGAAGCACTTCATCTCCTGGATTAATAAGTGATAGAATTACATTAGCTAAAGATTGTTTTGCCCCTGTTGATACAACTACCTCATTGCTTTGGTAAACTATATTGTTTTCTCTTTTGAATTTATCAGTTATTGCTTTCTTCAAGTCTTCATATCCAGCAATGGGAGGGTATTTAGAGTAATTGTCTCGAATTGCTTGGATTGCAGATTCTTTTATTATTTCAGGCGTATTAAAGTCTGGCTCTCCTAAACTTAAACTAATGACATCAAAACCTTTAGATTTTAATTCTCTGCTTTTTGCACTCATTGCTATTGTTGCAGAGGTTTCCATTTTTAAGATTCTTTCGGAAAGGTATTGATTGGTCATAATTTATTATTTCTTCAAAAGTAAATAGAAAAACAATTGATTTGGATATTACAGCGTTGAATAGGCAACTGTTTTATTTAACTAATATTAAGTTTTAGCATATTGATGCTCAATCTATTTATAGTTAACTTAAAAAGTATTGTGTGGATTTTAAATATTACAGAAAATATTTTTTAAACTGATTCCCCACAATTATACCTAAACCGTAAGTTGAGTACGGAGTGAACACCTTTCTTTACAGAAAAGATTGGTTATGAATATTTTAAGGTTTATTGAAGAGTTTCCAGATGAACACAGTTGTATCACTCATTTT
>CAXRIN010000096.1:0-25445 GCA_964230605.1 Flavobacteriaceae bacterium | reverse complement strand
GCTTTAGTTCTTAAGTAGTACATACCAGTCTTTAATCCTTTCTTCCATGCGTAGAAGTGCATTGAAGTCAATTTACCAAAGTTTGGTGAATCCATGAATACGTTTAGAGATTGAGACTGATCGATGTAAGCACCTCTATCAGCAGCCATATCTAAGATATCCTTTTGCTTGATTTCCCAAACAGTTTTGTAAAGCTCTTTGATGTTTTCTGGAATTTCTGGGAAGTCTTGGATCGATCCGTTTGCAGCGATCAATCTGTTCTTCATATCATCATTCCATAAACCTAACTTAGTTAAGTCTCTTAATAAGTGCTTGTTTACTACTGCAAACTCTCCAGATAATGTTCTTCTTGAGTAAATGTTTGAAGTGTAAGGCTCGAAACACTCATTGTTTCCTAAGATTTGTGAAGTAGATGCAGTTGGCATTGGCGCTAATAATAATGAGTTACGAATACCGTGCTCTTTAACTTCTTCTCTTAAAACATCCCACTCCCATCTATTTGAAGGTTCAACACCCCACATATCGAATTGGAAGATTCCTTCTGATGCTGGAGAACCTTTGAATGATTCGTATGGTCCTTCAACTTTAGCTAAGTCTTTAGATGCTACTAAACCAGCGTAGTAAATTGTTTCGAAAATATCTTTGTTTAATTGCTTTGCTTCATCAGATGTGAATGGGTATCTCATTAAGATGAAAGCATCAGCTAAACCTTGAACTCCTAATCCAATTGGACGGTGACGTAAGTTTGAATTTTTCGCCTCTGCAACTGGGTAGTAGTTATGATCGATGATCTTATTTAAGTTCTTAGTTACTGTGTATGTTACTTCGAATAACTTATCAAAATCGAACTTACCATCCTTAACGAACATTGGTAATGCTAAAGAAGCCAAGTTACATACAGCAACCTCATCCGGAGCAGTGTACTCAATAATCTCAGTACATAAGTTAGATGACTTAATAACACCTAAGTTCTTTTGGTTAGATTTAGAATTACATGCATCTTTATATAACATATAAGGAGTTCCAGTCTCTACTTGTGACTCAAGAATTGCAAACCAAAGCTCTTGTGCTTTAATTGTTTTTCTTCCTTTTCCTTCCTTCTCATATCTTTCGTAAAGCGCTTTAAACTCATCACCATAAGTATCAGCTAATCCAGGACACTCATTTGGACACATTAAAGTCCATTCTGCGTCATCCTCAACTCTTTGCATGAATAAGTCGTTAGTCCAAAGTGCGAAGAATAAATCTCTTGCTCTTCTTTCTTCCTTACCATGGTTTTTTCTTAAATCTAAGAAATCGAAGATATCAGCATGCCAAGGCTCTAAGTAGATAGCGAAAGATCCTTTACGCTTTCCTCCACCTTGATCAACGTAACGTGCAGTATCGTTGAAAACTCTTAACATTGGGATAATTCCATTCGACTCACCGTTAGTTCCTTTAATGTATGAACCTGTAGCACGGATATTGTGAATTGATAGACCGATTCCTCCAGCAGATTGTGAAATCTTAGCACATTGCTTTAGAGTATCATAAATTCCATCGATAGAATCGTCCTTCATTGTTAAAAGGAAACAAGAAGACATTTGTGGTTTTGGAGTACCAGCATTAAATAATGTAGGAGTAGCATGCGTAAACCATCTTTCCGACATTAAGTTATATGTTTTGATTGCTGCTTCGATATCATCTTTGTGAATACCAACAGATACTCTCATTAACATATGCTGAGGACGCTCAACAATTTGTCCGTTTATCTTTAATAAATATGAACGCTCTAATGTTTTAAACCCAAAATAATCATATCCAAAATCTCTGTCGTGAATAACAGCAGAATCTAGTACATCAGCATTGTTTTTGATAATCTCATAAACGTCGTCGGCAATTAACTTAGCTGATTCTCCAGTTTTTGGATCGATGTAATTATATAAATCTGTAACCGTTGCAAAGAAAGACTTATTGGTTTTCTTGTGTAAGTTTGAAATAGCAATTCTTGATGCTAAATAACCATAATCAGGGTGTTTTGTAGCCATTGCTGCAGAAACCTCTGATGCTAAATTATCTAACTTTTCTGTTGTTACTCCTTCGTATAATCCTTCGATAACTTTCATAGCTACCGCAGTTGGATCAACAAGAGGATTTAAACCATAACACAACTTTTTAACGCGTGCTGTGATTTTGTCAAACTTCACTGACTCCTTTCTTCCGTCTCTCTTAATTACGTACATGCCGACTTTAATTTTTTGGGTTTTAATAAATGTTTCTTTGCAAGTTAGTTTTTTAGTAGTCCTGGTAGTTATGCTAAATGTTTAGAAATCTTCATCGATTTTAAACACATTATCTTCCTTGCTTGATGTTACCCCCGCTTTTTGGTAATCTCCAACTCTCTTTTCAAAGAAGTTAGTTTTTCCTTGTAATGAGATTAATTCCATAAAGTTGAATGGGTTTGTAGCCTCAAATACTTTTTCACAACCTAATTCAACTAATAATCTATCTGCAACGAACTCGATGTATTGACACATTAAATCAGCATTCATTCCAATTAATTTAACAGGAAGTGCATCTGTAACGAATTCTTTTTCGATAGAAACTGCATCAAGGATAATTCCTTTAACAACCTCTTTATCTAATTGATTCTTTAAGTGCTGAGTGTATAATAAACATGCGAAATCACAGTGTAAACCTTCATCTCTTGAAATTAACTCGTTAGAGAATGCTAAACCTGGCATTAAACCTCTCTTCTTTAACCAGAAGATTGAACAGAAAGAACCTGAGAAGAAAATTCCTTCAACTGCAGCGAAAGCAACTAATCTTTCAGCGAAAGATCCGTTATCAATCCATCTTAATGCCCATTCAGCTTTTTTCTTAACACAATCAATTGTATCGATAGCGTTAAATAAATACTCTCTTTCAGCCTTATCCTTGATTAACGTATCAATTAATAAAGAATAAGTTTCTGAATGAATGTTTTCCATCATTACTTGGAAACCATAGAAAAATTTAGCTTCTGTGTACTGAACCTCAGCTAAGAAGTTTTCAGCTAAATTTTCGTTTACAATTCCATCTGATGCAGCAAAGAATGCTAAAACATGCTTAATAAAATGACGCTCATTGTCATTAAGTTTGTTTTCCCAATCTAAGATATCTCCACTTAAGTCGATTTCTTCTGCAGTCCAAATAGAAGCTTCTTGTTTTTTGTACATATCCCAAATATCATCATGCTGAATTGGGAATAATACGAATCTGTCTTTACTCTCTTGTAAAATCGGCTCAACCGCAGACTCCTTAATCTCTGTGTTTGCAGGTAAGATTTCGCTTAGATCTGCTTGCGTTTGCTCCGTAACTTTTTTAGTGTTCTCCTCCATACTAAAATTTGTTTGCTTTTTAGTTAATACTTTAATTACTAATGTTTTATAA
Organism: Flavobacteriaceae bacterium; assembly: GCA_964230605.1. Taxonomy (GTDB): domain Bacteria; phylum Bacteroidota; class Bacteroidia; order Flavobacteriales_C. The sequence goes on along the minus strand of CAXRIN010000096.1, from coordinate 22,034 downwards.
TATCCCTTTCGAAAAAATTCCCTTGGGCGAAATGCGCACTCTCCAAAATGCGGAGTTCAAAAATGGGTCTTTTTTTGCGACAGAACAATGAATTAATATTCACATTAAAAGGTAGTTTTTAACACCAATGCTAAACACTTGTCAGCCTTATTGTTACAGCATTTCTATGAACTTATTGGTTAAACCAGAACCCTTAACGTACTAGCACCTTTTCTTAAAGAAGGTTTTACAACAAATGTTAAAAAATTAACATTGATTTAAACTTGTCTTTTCTCTGTCTAATTCTATTTTAAAGAACCTCTAAACTCACCAACATTTCCTGTTGAAAGGGATAGACAATTTACGATGTGTTTCAAGGCTCGATTTGATTTTTTAGCATTTGATATTCACACACAACTGGTTGAAAAGTTGACTTGACTTTTTCAAACCACCAGTATTTTCAACGGGTTCAAAAGGAAACTTATTGTAATAGAAATATCAGAAAAAAAGTTTGGCATGGAATTATTTCCCATTCTCTATATGTCATTTTTTACAACGACATATTTTATGTAAAAAAAATCACACTACGTTTTTGATTTTCCAATCCTGATTATTGAAAGAAAAAGAATCTCCTGCAATTTTACCTTGAAGTGCTTGTCCGATAGGAGAAGCAAGAGAAATAGCCATTAAAGACGTTTGAACTACTGTTATTTTACCTAGCGGAACGGCTATAAATAAATAACCATTATTGGTTTCAACTAATGAGCCTAAGGTAACTGCCTTTGTTTCCTTGGATGGATTAACTTTTAAAAGCAATTTTTTTAATTGTAAAAGTTGAGATAATTGTTTTGATAATTTTTCCACCTCAATATGCATCATTGCTCTTGAAGTATTGTGCTTATCACCTGCTGTTGATTCAGAAACGGAAGATAAACTCTCTTTCTGATTTTGAAGCGCTTTTTGTATTTCACTAATACGAGAATCTATTTCTCCTTGAATAGTATCGTAAACAAGCTTCTTATCCAATTAAATAAGAATTTTTGAAAGCTGAAAGATCAAGGTTTAGGTTGTTCCCAGCAACTCTTTTTTTCTTCCTTACCACCAATAACCCCATTGATTACATCCTTTCCATTGGCGTAAACCATTAACGTAAGTAAAAGGATCATTCCGGTCATTTGAGCGTATTCCATGAACTTTTCTCCTGGTTTTCTGCGCGCGATGATTTCATACATTAAAAACATTACGTGTCCTCCATCCAGAGCTGGTATTGGTAGTAAATTCATTACCGCAAGGATAACTGACAACAACGCTGTTATTGTCCAGAATTTTTGCCAATAATCATCAGCTGAAAAACTTTCAGGAAATAATCCTCCGATAGATCCAAATCCTCCAACTTGAGAAATCCCTTCGGCTGTAAGCATAAACTTCAATTGTTTTACATAACCACTAAGCGTTCCCATCATTTCGTTAAAACCAGCAGGAATGCTTTCAAAGAAGGAAAATTCTTTGGTTTCAAAAGTTAACAAGCTATCTAAATCTTGATTGTAAATTCCAAGTTTTCCATATTCATCAACTTTAACTTCTATAGCTAATGAATCACCATTTCTAATAACATCTAATGCTACTTGATTACATGAATCCTTTTTAATCTCATTCCCGAAATATTGGAAAAATGGAGTAGATTTCCCATTTATCCCAACTATAATATCTCCTTTTTGAAGTCCACAGTTTTTATTTATTGAGGACTCTGTAAACTTCTCTACCTTAAATTGAACTAAAGGAGAAAACATTTTTGATTTACTGGAAATCACATCCAAAACAAGTTCTTCTGGTATATTAATTAAAGTATCAACCCCATTTCTATTAACAGTAACCGTCTTGGCATTATCTAACATGATTTTAGATTGGAAATCAGAAAATAAGTGCGGCTTCTCTCCGCCAACTGCAATTAATTTATCTCCATCTTTAAAACCATATTTTTTCATTACTTCACTTACTTCAACACCATTTTTTTGAGTGCTTGAAGTTGGTAAAACATCCTTACCCCAAGTGAATAAAATCATTGAGTAAATAACAAAGGCTAAAATGATGTTTACAGTAACACCACCAACCATAATGATTAATCTTTGCCAAGCTGGTTTTGAACGGAATTCCCATGGTTGAGCTGGTTTTTTCATTTGCTCTTTATCCATCGATTCATCTACCATTCCGGCTATTTTAACATAACCACCAAGCGGCAACCAACCAATTCCATATACAGTATCACCTACTTTCTTTTTAACTAAAGAAAACCAAGGATCAAAGAACAAGTAAAACTTCTCCACCTTTGTTTTAAATAATTTGGCTGGGATAAAGTGTCCTAATTCATGTAATACAACAAGAATTGAAAGACTGAATATTAAGCTGACTGCTTTTGTAAAAAATTCCATTATAAATTGTCAATTATTTTTTGAGTAATCTCTCTTGCCTCTTCATCTGATTTCACATAATCCTCTAACTCTGGCTTAGAAATAAAAGCAACTTCTTCCATACATTGCTCAATAACATCACTCATTTGTAAAAAGCCTACTTTGTCATCCAAAAAGGCTGCAACTACAACCTCATTTGATGCATTTAAAACACAAGGGGCATTCCCCCCCTTTTCAAGCGCTTTAAAGGCCAAGGCAAGATTACGAAAAGTTTTCGTATCCGGTGCCTCAAACGTAAGCTGTGGGTAATCTAAAAAGTTAAATCTTGTGAAATTATTTTTCAAACGCTCTGGGAAACCCATTGCATATTGTATTGGTAATTTCATATCTGGCAAACCAAGTTGCGCTTTTATACTTCCATCTTCAAATTGAACCAATGAATGCACAATACTTTGAGGATGAACAATTACTTCAATTTGTTCAGGTTTAAGATTGAAAAGCCATTTTGCTTCAATTACCTCCAAACCTTTATTCATTAAACTAGCTGAGTCAATGGTGATTTTTGCACCCATATCCCAATTAGGATGTTTAAGAGCTTGGGCTTTAGTAACTGATTTTAATTCCTCTTTCGTTTTACCTCTGAAAGGACCTCCACTTGCCGTAAGAATAATCTTTTCAATAGGATTCATGTACTCACCAGTTAAACACTGGAAAATAGCTGAGTGTTCGCTATCAACAGGTAAAATGGCAACGCCTTTTTCTCGGGCTAATTTGGTAATTAATTCACCCGCTACAACTAACGTTTCCTTATTAGCTAAAGCTATTGTCTTTCCAGCATTAATGGCCGAAATAGTTGGTTTTAAACCTGCGTATCCTACTAAAGCAGTTAATACAATATCAATTTCTTTAAACTCTACAACTTGCTCCAAAGCTTGCGCTCCAGCATAAACCATGATATCATCTTCAAATAAAGCTTCATTTACTTTATCGTATTGCGACTCATCAACAATAACAACGGCGTTAGGTTTAAACTTCTTTGCTTGTTCTATTAATAAATCAGCACTTCTGTTAACCGTTAAAACCTCAACTTCAAATAAGTGTGATTGCTCCTCAATGACTTCTAAAGCTTGTGTTCCTATTGAACCTGAAGAACCAAGAATGGCTACTTTTTTCTTTTTGATCTCTTCCACTCTATGAACTTTCAACTTTGAACTTTGAACTCAGACAATTCGTCTGCTATTTTTCTATCGTTACTTAAACGAGGAACTTTATTTTGACCTCCTAATTTCCCAATAGATTTCATGTACTCAACAAAAGCGTCACGCTTTAGTTTTGAAAGTACAATTGGTCGAAGTATATGACCTTGAATTAAATCTTTGTAATATACATTTTGACTCTGCATTTCCTCATCAATAATATTTGCAAACGCGTCAAAATCCGATGGTTCTTTCGAGAATTCTACAAACCATTCATGGTAAGGCAAACTGTTTGGACCTCCATCAACCTGCGGTGCAACGGTGAATTCAATCACCTCCGCTCCAGTTTCTCCACAAGCCTTGATCATTGCTGCTTCAACCTCTTTTCCAATTACGTGCTCACCAAAAGCCGAAATAAAATGCTTAATTCTTCCTGTAACAATAATTCTATATGGATCAACAGAAACAAACTCAACTGTATCACCAATGTTATAACCCCAAAGCCCTGCGTTGGTGTTAAGAATAATAACGTAGTTTACACCTAATTCAACATCTTTCAGACTTAATCTTGGTGGGTTTTCATCAAAAAACTTTTCAGCAGGAATGAATTCAAAGAAAATTCCAGCGTCAACATTCAATAATAAACCTTCACGACTTTGAGAATCTTGAAATGCAATAAAACCTTCCGAAGCTGGATAAACCTCAATAGTTGGAACTCTTTTCCCAACCAGCTTATCAAAAATCGGTTGATAAGGTTTATAATTCACTCCACCTTGAACAAATAGAGAGAAATTTGGAAATACATCTTTGATTTCTTTTCCTGTCCTTGCTTCAATACGCTCAAAATACATTTGAACCCAAGGTGGAATTCCGGAAATTAATCTCATATCCTCATTGATTGTTTCATCAATGATTTTTTCCAACTTGGTTTCCCAATCATCTATACAATTAGTTTCCCACGAAGGCATCCTGTTTTTTTGAAGATAATTAGGAACGTAATGCGCAATAATACCGCTCAAACGTCCAAAAGGAACTTTTCCTTTTTTATCCAACTCAGGTGAGCCTTGAAGAAATATCATTTTCCCTTCTGTAAATTCAGCTCTCCCAGTTTCGTGAATGTACATCAAAAGAGCATTTTTAGCAGCATCGATATGATGCCCCATTGATGCTTTTGAAATAGGAATATATTTCACTCCCGAAGTTGTTCCTGAAGTTTTACAAAAGTAAATAGGTAATCCAGGCCAAAGCACATCCGATTCACCAGCAACTACTTTCTCAACGTAATGTTTAATCCCCTCGTAATCATTTACTGGAATATTCTTCTTAAAGTCTTCGTAAGTCGTAATTGACGAAAAATTATGATCCTTTCCAAACTGTGTGTTCACAGCTTTAGCAATCAAACTTTTCATTGTTTTCTCTTGCACCTCAACAGCATTATTAGTCCAATACTGAACTTTCTTGGCCTGCCATTTTGCATAGATTTTCGCGATTTTCGCTTTTAGTCCCATTCGAATTTGAATTTCACCCAAAAATAGCCAATTAATAACGGCTAGAAAAATGTTTATAATAAGTGGTTAGAATCTTTAGATAATTCCTCTTCAGAGATTAGAGATTCAGAATCTCTCTCCAATTCAGTATCTTCCTTTTTAGCAAAAAATTCTGTTTGAAAAGAAGTTCTTTGAAAAAGGATGATCATTCCAACTCCAACAGATATAGTTACATCAGCAAAATTGAAAATTGGTGGAAAAAACGATAATTGAAACATATCCACAACTTTACCTGTTAGGAATCCTGCATAACCTTCGCCCATAGGTACAAGCTCAGCTGTAACAGACAAATGACTTGGGCTATCACTAAAAATCAACCCGTATAACAGGCTATCAATTATATTTCCAAAAGCTCCCGCAAAAATCAGGCACACGCTAATAAGTAATCCCATTGTTACTTTACGCTTAATCAAGCCAACGATATAATAAACAATTACACCACAAGCAATTAATCGAAATAAACTCAATAAGATTTTCGCATTTACTCTGCCAATAAATGGGATTTTCCAACCAAAGGCCATCCCTTCATTTTCAACAAAATATAACTGAAACCAGTCTCCGAATACAGAATAACTCTCTCCGTAATAAAAGTTTAACTTAATGTAAACCTTAATCCATTGATCAATGATTAAAGTTAACAAAATGGTAATCAATGCAATAACAAGATGCTTCTTCACAATAGCTTACTTAGATTTAGCAAATATAGGGCAAAACGAAATTAGAATTTGTGCGTTAATATAACTTAACAACTCATGACTAATAAAACAGAGAAAATAAAATTCATCAAAGTAAGCTCGGAATTAGGGGCTGGCACTAGAGGGGCTTCCAAAGGTTTTGAAGGACTGAAATCTGCTGATGCTATGAGAGGAAGTAATTTATTTTCACAACATGAGATTATCTCCATCAAAGACAAAAATGATTCTTTGCTAAAAAACATTCATTTCCCCACAGCTAAAAGAATTAAGGATATTTTGGAAGTTTTGCAAGACGTATCTAAAACTGTTAAATCTCAATTAAAAGAAAAGAATTTTCCTATAATTATAGCCGGTGATCATTCAATTGCCGCTGGGACTATTGCTGGAATTAAAGCCGCCAATCCCAATAAAAACATTGGCGTTATTTGGATTGATGCACACGCGGATATTCATACGCCTTACACCACACCATCAGGCAATATGCATGGAATGCCAATTGCAGCATCTCTTGGATTGGATCATCAATTGCCATTGGGGAATAACCCTAAAAATGAGGTTGTTAAATTGTGGAATGATGTAAAGAATTTGGAAAGAATTTCACCCAAAATTAAACCGGAAAACATAGTTTACGTTGGTTTAAGAGATACGGAATGGCAAGAAGATAAAGTATTAAGAGAACTTGAAATTCAAAAATATACTGTTGATTTTGTTCGTAGAAATGGAGGGGTCTCAACTGCTGAGGCTATTTTAAATCACTTAATTAATACCGATGTTATTTACATCTCTTTTGATGTTGATGTATTGGATACTTCTTTAAGTAGAGGAACGGGGACTCCTGTTCCGAATGGATTATTTCTTCGTGAAGTCATTAATCTTGTGAAATCTCTGGCGAAAAGTCCAAAACTTTGCTGCTTTGAAATCGTTGAAATTAATCCAACTATTGACGATAAAGGAAATTTAATGGCTGAAATGGGACTCGATGTTTTAGAAGAATTGATTAATATGATTAAATAATCTATTCTTTATATCCATTTTCCATCCACTTTTTAAAAGCATCTCTGTTCTTTTCGGACATTAAGCCTGATTTAGGCATTGGATTCTCGGCATCATTTATTCTTTGCATTAATACTCCTCGTTCCGTTGCTGCCCTTACTTCTGCGTAAGAAGTTAAAACCAATCCATTTGGAGCATTATTTCCACGATGACAAAAAGTACATTTTCGTTTTACTATTTTTTGAATAGTATTTTGATAAGTAATCTCTTTAATTTCTGATTTTGAACGCTTTGTATTATTACAAGCTAGCAAGATTATCATAACTAGTGAAAAACTAATTTCTTTCATGATTCAAACACCTTATTTATTTGAAATGTAATTAATCTATTTGGAAATTAAGTACTTGAAGTGTAACTTTCGAAAACCTAAACTGTTTTAGAGACAGTTAGCAAACAAAACTTAACAGGGTGAAAGGGAAATTCTTGCCAATTATTATCCTTTTGTACCTCTGCTCGTTCAGCCTATTAGGGCAGAGTGGATTGTGTACAGGAGAAACGCCATTCTACGAGGTTAATCTCGTTGGAAATCCAGGGGGGACATGGATTTCGGCACCACCAATATCAAGAGCGGGTTCTTGTTGTGGATCAGAGTGGCCAGAGAGATGTATCGAATTTGAAATTCTTTTAGATTCTAATACCGTTGCAATAAATTTTGAAATAGCTTCAGGAGCTGTACCTCCTGGTGCGATGTATTACAAAATTGGTTGTGGACCACCTACTAAAGTTGGTGAACCTATTTGTGTTGACGGACCTGGTCCTCACGCACTTACTTTTTGTAAACCAGGAAAAAACTTAAACACATACGCCATTACTGCAATTCCTGCTCCAGGAACCTCTCCCGATTCAAAAACTTCTGAAGGTTGTAACACTAAAATTGGAACAGTTGGTTTATTGGAAGACGTTACTTGGAGAGACTTAACGGGAAACGGTTTATATGACTCCTACTTGGATTGTACCTTCGGTTGTGATACAGTAACTGTAACTCCACAACCAGGATATCCTGATTTTATTGATATTGAAGTTTGTGGAACACTAGCAAGTGGCCCATGTTCTCCAATTGATTATTACTGTGATACCATTAGAGTTGAATTTGTACCTCCATTACAAGATTCTATTTTTCCTAACCCTGCTAAATTTTGTCAAAACAGTTCTGGAATTGAAATCTCTGGTTTAGCCTTAGGAGGACAAGGACCTTACACTTATGTTTGGACTGACCCTAACGGTGTTTTTGTGGATTCAGCACAGTCTATCACTGCCAATATTGAGGGAGATTATACAGTAGAAATTTATGATGCCTTATATCCAGAGTGTCCAGCTAAGACAGTTGTAGGTAATGTATCAATGGTACTTCCTCCAGTTGTAGATGCCGGACTCCCTGTAAATGTATGTTCAACAAACCCTTCAATTGCATTAGCCGGATCAGAGTCAAACACGGATTCTGTGCAATGGTTTGGACTTGGAATTTTTGATATTAATAAATCGTTAACACCTACTTACACTCCTACTCAAAGTCAAATTGATGCAGGATCAGCCACCGTTTATTTAAAAGGATTCGGACAAGGAAATTGTGAACCTGTAACAGACAGTGTGATTATTACCATAAACCCACCTCTTGAAATTGAAATTATTGGAGATAATTTGATTTGTCAAGGAACTACACAAGATTTGGAAGTAAATATTTCTGGAGGAACTCCTACTTACGAGGTTCTTTGGGACAATGGAATTACAGATACTATAAATCCTGATTTAGGAGTAGGAACTTTCTCTGTTACTGTAACTGATCAATCAGCCAATACTTGTGTAGACACTAAAGAGATAACAGTTACTGAAGGACCTGAGATTTTTACTGATTTAGAACCTCTAACACAAATATTTTGTGATAACACAGCATCAGTTACCGTTACCGCTAGTGGCGGAAGAGGTAGCAGTTATACCTATTCATGGAACACAGGAGCTACAGGATCAACAATAACTGTATCACCTGGAGAATTCATAGTAACGGTTATTGATGCTGCTGGATGCCCAAAAAGCGATACAACTTTGGTCGAAGCAACAAATAGTGACTTAGATTTCTCTTTTCCTGTCATAAACAATGTATGTTTTGGAACAACTGCATCTGTTAGTCCAAATGTAACTGGAGGTTTTGCTCCTGTAACTTTCTTATGGGACGATGGAAATACTGATGAAACGAGATCACTGCCGGCTGGTGACTATTGCTTGGAGGTAAAAGATAACCTTGGTTGTGCTGTAAACAAATGTATTACGGTTAATGAGAATTCCATTTTAGTTGCAAATATTAGCGGGCCTAGCGTAATTTGTAAAGACAGTGCAATGGAAATCACATCTTGGGTAGCTGGTGGAACCCCTCCATATAGCTATGAGTGGCAAGATGGTAGTACCAACGCTAATTTCACCGGAACTGCTGGAAATTATTTCTTAACCGTTACTGATGCAAACCCAAATAACTGTCAGGTAACTACAAACTTTACGCTTACCGAATCAACAGAACTAACTACTTCTATTGCTCCAACTGCCATAAAATGTCCAGGAGCATCAGATGGTGTTTTAACCGTTACCGCTGCTGGTTCTGAAGGTGGATATACCTACTTGTGGGATGACGGAGCTACATCTAGTGCTAATTCTGGATTAGATACTGGTTGGCACTTTGTAACTGTTACGGATCAAATTGGATGTTCAAGAGTTGATTCTGCTCAATTATTTAATCCTGATACTATCGAAATTGAATTGACCGGATTGCAAAATGTAACTTGTTTCGGTTTAACTAATGGTGAGGCAACAGTTTCTGCCACAGGAGGAACAGGAGTTTACACATACAGTTGGACAAGTGGAGAAACTTCAACAAACGCTACCAATCTAGACGCAGGAAACAATTCTGTCACTGTTACTGATGGAAATGGATGTCCAATGACAGAGAACTTCATCATTACTGAACCTGAAGAGTTAACTGCCTCAACTAGCGAAGTTTATAATCTTAATTGCTACCAAAGTAATGATGGTTCTTTCAACGTAAACGCTTCTGGAGGTACAAGACCTTATACATTTATTTGGAACCCTAATATTTCTGTGGATAGTGTTGGTGAAAATCTAGCCGCTGGCAATTACGAAGTTGAAGTTGTTGATGCTAATGGGTGTTCTTTTATTATCAACCAAACCATTACGGAGCCTACCGAATTGGCTTCAAACATTACTCTTAACAATAATGTACTTTGTCACGGAGAATCTTCGGGGTCTGCAACAGCAAGTATTACGGGAGGAATCCCACCTTATGATTACCAATGGAATGATGGATTTACTTCATATACAAATAGTCAATTAGATACTGGAATGCACTATTTCAATTTTAACGACTTTAATAATTGTACTGGAACAGACTCAATATATATCACTCAACCAGCAGAATTATTGGTGTTAAGTTCGCCAGATGGTACAATTGATTGTGATAGTACTACCGATGTAAGTGCTAATGCTAGCGGAGGAACTTCCCCATATAGCTTCCTATGGAGCACAGGAGCTACAAATAGTTATACCGTAGTTAATAATTCGGGATCTTACCTGATTGCTGTAACAGATGCTAATGGATGTAGAGCTTTAGATACTGTAAGAATTTTCCCTTTAAATTCAACTTTGGCAGTTGATATTGACGGGCCTTCACACATTTGTTACAACTCATCAACTATTTTAACATCTATAGTTACGCCTGGTGTTCCTCCTTTTGATTACCAATGGGATGATGGCTCAACGGGAACTACTTTAGCAACAACAGGTGGAATACATACAGTGACCGTGACCGATAGTGTTGGCTGTGTTTTCACGGCAAGTAAAGAAGTGATAATGGATGGAGAATTAACGATCTCTGTTGATCAAGATTCTGTTTGTTATGGAACTTCTAAACCTATTTGGGTAAATTCTACTGGAGGATTAATGCCATATGAATTTGATTGGTCAAACGGAGGTTCTGGCTCTCCAATTGAATTGTTGGCTGGTGATTATACTGTTATCGTTACTGACTCTACAGGGTGTAAAGACACTGCTGAAGTTTCAATTATTGAAAATGGACCTTATGATTTAGTGATTGATCAAACACGAAATGTTAGTTGTTTTGGGTTAGATGATGGTTGGGCGCGTGCAGAAGTTTTAGGAGGATTCGAACCTTTTAGATATGATTGGTTAGACTCTAAAGACAATCAACCAGAAAGATATAGTCTTGAAGCTGGTACTTATACCCTAGCAGTAATGGATTTAATAGGATGTGAAGATACTTTAACCATTACTATCGAAGAACCTGACGCACCGCTTACTGTTGATATTGATCAAGTAAACGTAGCATGTTACGACGCTGGAAATGGCTCTATAACAGCTACTCCATCTGGGGGATATGCACCTTATACATATCTATGGTGGGAAACAAACACAACTGATGATAATTTACAGAATTTAACTCCGGGTACTTACAATTTAAGTGTAATGGATTCTGGTGAATGTGTGGTAAACACTTCAATAACTATTACTCAACCTGAATTATTAGAAGGGTACACGAATGTAACAAACGTTGATTGTTATGGAAATGCAACTGGGACAGCGATTGGGACTATTTTAGGTGGAACTTCACCATTTGTTATCGATTGGTCTACAGGAGCAAAAGACACCAACAAAGTAAATACGCTTACAGCTGGACAATACAAAATGTATGTCACTGATGCGAATGATTGTTTGGACACGGTTATTTTCAATGTAAATCAACCCGATTCAATTGATCTTGAATTAAATCAAGTTGATGTTAATTGTTTTGGAGAATCTAATGGAAGCCTATTGGCTACGGTTTCCGGAGGAACACCGGTTTACACTTACAAATGGGATAACAGCGCAGTTATCGCAAATCAATTAACCAATTTATCTGCTGGTAATTATGGTGTGCTAGTAACTGATGCAAAAGGGTGTGAAAAATACATCTCAACAAAAGTTCTTGAACCTGATGAATTCGTAATGGACATTATTAATACCGATCCTTTATGTTTTAATACTTGTGATGGTTCAATTGAAGTTAAAACCGAAGGAGGTGTTTATCCATATACATACAGTGTTGGGCAAGGAAATAAAACTGATAGTATTTTCAACGGGTTATGCCCGAATAATTATACAGTTATAGCGACGGATGCTAACGGGTGTCAGATATTTGAATTACTGGTTCCAATCGTAGCTCCTGATACATTCAAAATTATTTCTGCCGATAAAACAGACCTACTTTGTAAGGAAATTTGCGATGGAAAAATTGATATCGTCGCCAACCAAACAAGTTCTTATGCAATCGTTCCAGGAAATGGATTTGGATCAAATCCAAACTTCGAATCACTTTGTGACGGCGTTTATGATGTTTATGCAAGAAACGATAACGGATGTACAGATAGTGTTAAATCGCTTACACTTACCGCTCCACCATTAATAACATTTACAATGCCAAGAGATACCTCTATTTGTCTTGACGGTACTGCGACTTTTGAACTCAACGGAGATGGTGGTTCTGGAGCGCTGAAATATTATGTTAATGGAAATGATACCAATACGACTGGGATTTTTGATTTCACTTTAACCAAGGATACAATTCTAGATTTCACTATTGTTGATGAAAATGGTTGTTCTCCTTTAACTCCAATTATTGCTAATGTAACAGTTGGAGATTCGTTAAGGATTGACGCTTTTGAAGACGTAATTATATGTGCTCAAGATTCTACTGAAATTTATGCTTTGGCAGAGGGAGGTAATGGTAATTTAACTTATACATGGAATGATGGATCCTCAGATATATCTAACGATAGTGCTTTAATAGTTAAACCAATTACAACAACTAATTACACGGTAACATTAAATGATGGATGTGAAACACCAGCAGTTAGTGATCAAGTAACAATTGAAGTTTTAGAATACCCTGATTTTACAATCAATAAGGATGCTGAAAATTACTGTACACCTACGAATGTAATCTTCTGGCTGGAGAGTGATGAAATTGAAGGATATGATATCAATTGGAAATTTAACAATCAATCAGTATCACAAGCCATTCGAGACACTATTGAAATGAAGTATTTAGGTAACTACAACCTTACTTTAAATTTAACCTCTCCACAAGGATGTAATTTCAAATTCCAAGAGGATTCATTTATTCAAATTAAACCTTATCCAATTGCAGAAATGTCAATTAGCTCAAGGGTTAAAAAGATTACTGACCCTAACTTCAAATTCACAAATGAGAGCTCATACTACAATTCAATCGAGTGGATCATTGATGAAACCAGAGTGTTTACAGATGAGGAATTCACAGTAAATCTTGATTCAATTAAGTGTTATCCAGTGCAATTAGTAGCTATGAGTGATGCTGGATGTACCGATACTACTACGAGTAGCGTTTGTGTTGAAGACATTTTCAAATTTGTTGTACCATCCGGATTTACTCCAAATGGTGATGGTATTAATGAAGGTTTTATCCCTCAAGTTGCTAATATCGATGTGTCTACTTTCAATTTCTGGGTTTTTGATAGATGGGGAGAACAAATTTACCATACTAAAAACCCTAATGAACCTTGGAACGGAAGAAGAAATAATACAATGAGAGACGCTCAAATTGACGTTTACGTTTGGGTTTTTGAAGCCAATGATATTTGGGGATTCAGACAATATAGAGTTGGAACTATTTCATTAATTAGATAGTATAACTGTCACCTTTATGAAATTGACTTTATTCAGAATAACATCTGTATTTGTTTCTATAGCACTAATAATAATCAGTGCAATACATAGCTTTAATGGTGACTTACATGTTGTGTATCCTGTTAACGATGTTTCGATTTATGAAATTGATACATATCATGAAGAGCTAGATTCAAACTGGTCTGAAGCCGCTTTTAGTTTCGACAGACAAAAAAGAATAAACTTTAAATACAAGTTAACGACTGCAAGAGAAGAACCTTTTGCCGCATTCTATTTTAGAGATGCTGATATTGAAAGTAAAATTCTGGATATCAGTAACTACAACAAAATTTCAATATTTTTTCAATCTAAAAAAGCGCAAAGAATCCCAATTACTCTTCGTTTTCATAACAAAACAATCAACTTAAATAAAAAATTCCCTGAGATATCAATTACCAAAGTGATTGATTACAAAGGACCAGGAGTATATGAAATTCCTTTAAATGAATTTGAAATAGCCGCTTGGTGGTTAAGATACCATGGTATTGAAAAGGAACAAATAGATTTATCTAAAGTAACTGAATTAAAATACTTGGCTATTGGTAGCTGTCAAGCCCTTCAACCAGGTGAAGAAGATGAAATTATAATTGATCAAGTTATATTCAAACATTCGGATAACCTGTTTTACTGGGTACTTATTAGTTTGATCTTTTTAAATGGAGGAATCAATATTTATCTCTACCAAAGGAAAAGAAAAAAGAAAAATAATCAGCCGTTGGTTGTTCGACCTATTGAGATCGAACACAAAGAAACAGCAAACGAAAAACTCAAAAACTTCAAAATTTATATCGGTAGAAATTACCAAAACTCTGAGCTTACTATGTATATAGTTCAGAAGGAACTTAAACTTTCGGCAAACGAATTAAGAAACCTTCTAAAAGATGAATTGGATACCACTTTCAAAAATTACCTAAAAAAGATTAGGTTAACTGAAGTTAAACGACTTTTAAAGGAATCTGATTTAACTATTTCCGAAATCGCTTACAAGTGTGGCTTCAATGACATTCCTTATTTCAACAGAGTTTTTAAGGCAGAAACCGGAAAAAATCCAAAAGATTACAAATCAGACTTAAACAACTGATTTATAGCGCTTTTTAAAAAAAAGACAACTATTTAATGATTTTATAACAAAAATACATCCCTCAAAGGTACACATAATTTATCAAACGCCTGAAAAACAGTGATTTATAATTTTAAGACAATCTGAAATAATTGTCTTTTTATCACAAAAAGTTGTCATTTCTGTTTTTCCAATTTCCACCTCTTTTTTTTACACCAACAGTTTCATAATATTGAGGCAAACCTTTAAACCAAATCCTAGTATATGAAACTTTATACATGCTTAAAACAACTTGCTTGTGTTGCCATTTTACTTGCAAGCGTTCTAGGAGCAAAAACTCAAAATGTTATTGGATACATGCCTTATTGGGCTGGAGCTGCTTCGGACATTCAGTATACTAAACTTACACACATCAACTATTCATTTGCCATTCCAGATGTTGATGGACATTTAAAGCCTTTACAAAACACATCAAAACTCCAACAAATTGTAACCAATGCTCACGCAGTTGGCGGGAAAGTCTTAATTGCAATTGGTGGTTGGAGTGAAAATGGAGTTCCTTTAGATTCTCGCTTTGAAACAATTGGAGCTAATGCCACTTACAGAACAAACCTTGTAAACGACATTGTTGCTTTAGTAAATCAATATAATCTTGATGGAGCGGATATGGACTGGGAATTTCCAGATGCTGGATCAAGTGCCAATAATTTTGAAGCTTTAATGACTGAGTTATACAATGCTCTTCATCCACAAGGAAAATTAGTTACTGCAGCAGTAAGTGGTTCTTCATGGGGAGGAGCAGGAATTAACAGTACCGTGAAAAATGTGGTTGATTGGTTAAACATCATGGCTTATGATTTTAACGATAACCAACACTCAACTTATTCAGATGCTTTAAGCGCTGTTGCTTATTACCAAGGAAAAGGATTCCCTAACAATCAGTTAGCATTAGGAGTTCCTTTTTACGCTAGACCATCTTGGGAGTCATATGCTTCGATAGTTGGAAGAGGTGGTGATCCTTACCAAGATTCATTCGACGGGAATGGTTATAACGGAATTACTACTATCAAACAAAAAACAAACTACGTTATTAATAATGGTCTTGGAGGTGTTATGATTTGGGAAATTTCTCAAGATTTAACCAATCAATATTCTTTAGTAACTGCCATTGACGAGGAAATCAATGCAAATGGAAACCAAAGACCATCTGTATCTATAACTTCACCGTCAAACGGAAGTTCATACACAGAAGGAGATAATATTAATATTACCGCTTCTGCTTCTGATGCAGATGGTAGCGTTACAAAAGTTGAATTTTACAATGGAGCGACAAAATTAGGTGAAGATTTAACAGCTCCATATACTTTCACTATTTCAAATTCAACAGTAGGAGGATATTCAATTACGGCTGTTGCCACAGATAATGCCGGAGGAACTTCAACCAGTGCAGCTGTTTCTGTAACAGTTAACATGGATCCTACAGCCTGCAATTTTGGAGATTGGAAAAGTAAATCATGGTACAACGTTGGTGATTATGTAGTTTATAATAATCACGCATGGTTGTGTGTAAACAGAAACAGAGCTAAACAACCAGGTACTACAAGTGATTGGTCGGACGAAGGTCAATGTGGTGGAGGTGCTGTTAACCAAAATCCAACAACATCAATTACTTCACCTAGTAATAACGCTCAATTTGACGAAGGAACTGCTGTTAATATCTCAGCAAATGCATCTGATGCAGATGGATCGATTACTAGCGTTAAATTTTATATTGATGGAAATTTAGTTTCAACAGATAATTCATCACCTTACTCTTATACTGCTAACGGATTAGCGGTTGGAAATCACACTATTTATTCAGTAGCTACTGATAATCACGGGGCTACTGGACAATCGGGAACTGTCAATATTACAATAAATCAAGTATCGGTAGGAAACGTGGCTCCTACTGTAGCGATTACTCAACCATCAAACAATGGGTCGGCTGAAGAAGGGAATAATGTAACCATATCAGCAACTGCAGCCGACTCAGATGGTTCTGTTTCAAATGTTGAATTCTATATTGATGGAGTTAAAGTTGGAGAAGACAATACATCTCCTTACTCATATACTTGGAATTCACCTGCTGTTGGAAACTATGAATTAACAGCTGTTGCTACTGATAATGAAGGTGCAACAACTACTTCAAGTAAAATTAATTACGAAATAACTGCAATTACCATAGGGGGTAATATCTGCGATGGGGTACCAGCTTGGTCAAGTAAAAGCTGGTACAACGCAGGTTCTCAATGTGTTTACAATAACCATTTATGGGAAAGCGTGAAAAGACATAGAAACCAAGTGCCTCCAAACAGTAACTGGACTGATTTAGGAGTATGTGGTGCCGTACAACAAAACCAAGCACCAGGAGTTTCAATTACTTCACCAGCAAACGGAAGTCAATTTGATGGAGGAAACACAATCTCAATTTCAGCCAACGCCACTGATGCCGATGGTACAATTGCTAAAGTTGAATTCTTCGCAAACGGTGTTAAATTAGGAGAAGACGCAGTTGCACCTTACAATTTTAACTGGGCAAACGCTAGTATTGGAAGTCACTTGCTAACTGCTGTTGCTACTGATAACGCTGGGGCCTCAACTACTTCTTCTGGGGTTTCTATTTCAGTGAATGAAGTTATTTCAAATCAAGCTCCAAGCGTTGCTATTACTTCACCTTCAGCTGGTCAAAACATTGATGAAGGTACTGTTGTGGTATTCCAAGCAAACGCTAGTGATGCAGATGGTAACGTTTTAAGAGTTGAATTTTATCTAGATGGAAGTTACCTTGGTGAGGATTTAGCTAGCCCATATATGAATAACTGGACAGCAACTGTTGGAAGTCATTCTATTACTGCAATCGCAGTAGATAACGAAGGTTCTTCAACTACTTCTACTTCAGTAAACTTTAATATTGTTGAAGTTGCACAGAACCAAGCGCCTAGTGTTACAATCATTTCACCTAGTATGGGATCTGAATTTAGCGAAGGTACAACGGTGACAGTAGAAGC
The DNA here is from genome assembly GCA_964230605.1 of Flavobacteriaceae bacterium. Lineage (GTDB taxonomy): Bacteria > Bacteroidota > Bacteroidia > Flavobacteriales_C. The sequence continues at coordinate 4,287 of CAXRIN010000096.1, read as the reverse complement.
TGATGCTGTTGATGCTGATGGAAGCGTTGCTAAGGTTGAGTTCTACTTAAACGGATCATACTTTGGAGAAGATCTAACATCTCCATACAGTCTTGATTTTGCAAACTTAGCTGTTGGAAGTCATACAGTTGCTGTAAAATCAATAGATAATGAAGGTGCTGCATCTTTCTTAATTCAAACAAACTTTACAATTAATGCTCAAACTGGAGGAGGATGTACAGAACCTCAATATGTGGAAGGGAACACATACTTAAGTGGTGATGATATCCAAAACGGAGGAAACTTATACGATTGTACAGTTGGTGGATGGTGTTCTGGTGCTGCTTGGGCATATGAACCAGGTGTTGGATTATACTGGACTGAAGCATGGACTTTAATTAGAGCATGTTCTGAAACAGCACAATTAAGTGATATTGATGCTCAAGTAAACAACACTCCAACTGAAACTTCAATAGTTATCGAGTCTGAAGTTGCTCAAACGGTAGAAATTCTAGTTTATAATACACTTGGACAAGTTGTATTAAGAGAAAATGTAGATGTTGAGAATATGATGCTTCATACACTTAACACAAACACTCTAAACAACGGCATTTATATTATCCAAGTAAAAGGATCTTCAAATACTTTACAGTCAGTGATTACTAAATAACTGACCCTATTTAATCCCAAAAAAGGAGGCACGCCCATGCCTCCTTTTTTTATACTCAAGATTTTAATCCTTTTCGGAGAAGTTAACTTTCACAGCCTCCTCAAAGGCAGCGATATTCTTAGCTTTTTTAATTCTTTTGTAAACTTTATTCGGATTCGAAAATTGAGTAGAAAAATACTCCCAAAAGGATAACATCTTTAAAATAACTTGTCTATCTCCTTGTAAAACTGAAGCATAGTCATTGTAAAGCGTGTCATGGAATTCTTCGAATATCTCCCATCTATTTTTAGGATAATCTAGATTATCTTCTTTTATCATTTGTGCAAGAAAAGGATCCATCACCAATCCTCTTCCTATCATCCACTTCGTAACGGAAGGAAAGCGCTGTTTTAAACTTCTAAAATCCTCTACCGAGTTAATATCACCATTATAAGTAAGTGGGATATTTGAAATCGACAAACACTCCTCAAACCTATCTAAGTCCACACTGGGTTTATATAATTGCTTAGCAAAACGAGCGTGAATAATCAACTCCGTAATTGGATATTGATTGATTATTGGAAGGAGTTTGATAATATCTTCTGTCGACTCGTAGCCCATTCGCATTTTCAAACCAACTTTAATACTTGATTTACTAAAAACCTGATTAAGTAATCTATCAACACCTTCGGGATCATTTAACATCCCCGCCCCTAAGTTTCGTTTTGCCACCATTGGATAAGGACAACCCATATTCCAATTTATTTCATCATATCCTAAGCTTTGAACATAATCCGCAACCAACATAAAATCATCTAAATTGTTTACCATCAACTGTGGTATTACCAGCATAAATGGATTATTCTCAATCAAAATATCCTTTTTCTGATTGTTCTTGATCTCCCTTTGATTTGTTAATCCGATGTATGGAGCGTAACACTTATCAATTCCTCCAAATAACTTAAAAAACGCATTTCTAAATCTGAAATCAGTAAAACTTTGCAAAGGCGCTATGGATATTTTGTTGGCTATCACCCTACAAAAATAACAAAGAAAAACCCCGCAATAGCGGGGCTAGCAAAACAATAGGGTAAACGAAATAATACATTGGGGGAGTATTTATTTCTAAGTCTAATAAGGTGTTAGACGAATTTTATGAGGCAAACGTTTCTTTTTGTTTAATCTTTTTGTAATTTGTTTCAACAAACAAATCAATCATGGTTACTTCAACTCTAAATAGAACAGAAAACATAAGTCTTAATGCAGTAATTGAAGACCTAAAAAAAGGAGGGTCTGAAGGCTTAAAATTCATTTTCAAAAACTACAGTGCTTTATTCTACAGCATCGCTAAATCATATTCCAATAATCCAGAAATCGTAAAAGATTTGGTTCAGGAAGGAATTGTAAAAGTATTTTACAACATAGATAAATACCGAAAAGGCAACTTCGAGGGCTGGATGAAAAGAATCATTACTAATTATTGTATTGACTATACGAGAAGTGCTCAAGCAAAGCACGATAAACTAGCCGAGTATTCCATTAAAAACGAATACGAGGAAGAAAATCAATTCAAAACAAATCAAAACAACGATGATGACCTTTTATTAAGAGACATCAAAGATTCCATTGAACTTTTACCTAAAGGATACAAAAGCGTACTTAAATACTATTGCATAGAAGGTTATTCTCACAAAGAAATTGGCGAAAAATTAGGCATTGAGGCTAGTTCATCTAGAAGTCAATTAATGAAAGCCAAAAACAAGCTAAAGGAAATATTAAGAGAGAAAGAAGTACTCAAATAACACGGTATCCAAAAGATAAATTCAAATACAAAACACTTATTTACAAGTATTTAAAGACCCAAAAATAAAGTTTCAGGAATTTTCGATAAAAAAAGAACTGTAACAAAATCTGCTCATTTATGTTTTGTAAAAAAACAAATCACTGAACATGAAAAAAAACTTCAAATCTTTTAGTATTATTAGTGGATTAGCTTTGATAGCTGCTGTACCGTTTTTAACATCAACATCGGGTTCTGCCCCAACTGGCATGACTGGATCTCCATCAGATGGATCAAATTGTACTGCCTGTCACTCTTCATTTACCGCTGAGTCTATTTCGGGAGTCATATCTACAGATATACCTCAGGATGGATATGTTGCAGGAGAAACTTATAACATAACAATCTCTGGAACCGAAGAATCAGGATTCATGAGATATGGGTTTTCATTAACAGCTGAAAACTTGGCAGGCTCAAAGGTTGGAACATTCACAGCAGGATCTAATTCTGTTGTTTCTGGTAATCACATTGGGCATAATCCAGCCATTACAAGTTCTTCTCCTTCATGGACGTTCACTTGGACAGCTCCTTCCCAAGGAACTGGAAATGTAACACTTTACGGAGCATTCGTGCAAGCTAACGGCACTGCAGGAAGCTCTGGAGATAAAGTAAAATTATCTAATGTAAGCTTTGATGAAAACACAAGTACATCTCTTCGAACAATTTCTCAAGATGAATTTGATGTTTATAGCTCAGGAAATACCCTTTACATAAAAAACAAAGGTGAAGCTGTGGTTAATCAACTATTGATTTACAACAATATGGGACAAGTTGTTTTGAAAACAACTGAAATCAACTCTTCAATAAATATTAGCCAATTAAATGAGGGAGTATATTTTGTTACCCTAGAAACTAACAAAGGTTATTCTTCTCATAAGATTATCAAATAAGAAAAAAGGGGCTTTGGCCCCTTTCTTTTTTTAAGAAAATAAGTTTTCTTGGTACTCATTATTGGGAATATTAAACCAATAAGATTCAAAATCTCTATTGGGTGTTTTCTTTATTTTAATTAGTTCCCCTTCATCGAACTCACTGGTTAAGTATCCAAATTTTTCATGTTTCCACCAGCATTTTACTTTATTAGAACTCTTTACATATTGTAAAACTCGCATGGGGTAAAACGAACCTTTTAATCTTACTTTTTCTCCAATTCTGAAATTCCTCTTCATTTTAAATTGCTTTAAAGTGTTTGAATTTTCTAACCAATCTTACTTTTAATACTCCATCCGAAACTTCAATGTCGGACGTTAAAGTACAATCAAATGGTAAATTCAAATCAAGCGATTTAATTTGAAACTCATTCTTTACAAATTTGAGATAGTGAATGAATAAAGAGTCTCGAAATGTTTCAACTTTTAATTGCTTTCCTACCAAATCTTTCAATTCAATTGTAAGTAATAATCCTTGATGAGTGAAGTCCATTTGAAAGCTTTTTATTGAACTTTCAATTGTCTTCATAATAACCGACTACTTTTTAAATATCGAATTGATTTTCCCTGTTAACTTCCTCCACCAACTCCTCTTTTTGCTACTTGAGTTGGTATCTGTTAAGTTGGCTGAGTAATAACTTTTACGAGATTGAAAAATCTGTACTTTTCTAATTGCGGGGTAACTATAAAAACCCACTCTCGCGAAACTTTTCATAGTAATACAATTTTTAGTTTGACTTACACTCAAATTTAAACTGATTCCCCACAATTATACCTAAACCGTAAGTTGAGTACGGAGTGAACACCTTTCTTTACAGAAAAGATTGGTTATGAATATTTTAAGGTTTATTGAAGAGTTTCCAGATGAACACAGTTGTATCACTCATTTT
>CAXRIN010000095.1:0-4950 GCA_964230605.1 Flavobacteriaceae bacterium | reverse complement strand
ATGGCGAAATAGAATTGGATTTTAGTATTTTCATATCAAGTGTTATAGCATCACCAATTTAGGTGAATACACTTGATTCGCAAAATATTGTCTTTCAAATATTTGCGGCTTTTTTGTTTTGACACATGCGGAATTTAGGTGCAAACGCGCACTAGACATAAAAAAGAAAAGGTTGGCAAATGCCAACCTTAATATTTTCAAAAAACTAAGTTTCTTTTTAATAAGTCTCCAACTCATTCAACACCAACGATGCTGCTCCAATTAATCCTGTGTCAGCCTCGCAACCTGCGGGTAGAACTTCGAATGTATCGGCGTAGTATGGCGAGAAATATGAATTAGCAGTTTCAACTACAGATTTTTCAAATAGCTCAAATGCCTTTCCTACTCCACCTCCTATTACGAATTTGGTAACATCGAAAGCATGTGCTAAACCTACCATTGTTTCTCCTAAAAGAGCTCCTACGTAATCCCAAACTCCTTGAGCAAAAGCATCACCGCCTTTAGCTGCAATGAAAACTTTTTCTACTGTCAAATCTGTTTCGGATTGTAATGAACTCCCAGCGTTTTCTGGCTTTTTTAATTCTTCTTTAACGTAGTTGGTAAGATGTCTTTGACCTAAGTAGTTCTCCAACACTTGTCTTTTTGGACCAACAACCAAGAATCCTACTTCTCCAGCATTTCCTTTTGCTCCAATAAATAACTTACGATGAACAATAACTCCTCCTCCAACTCCAGTTCCAAGGGCAATCATGATGAAATCATCTTTATCATGACCTCCGAAATACATTTCTCCAAGAGCTGTACAGTTGGCATCGTTTTCCATTTTTACAATCAAATTAGGAAAAGCCTTTTTTAACTCCGGAACAACCTTAGTTCCGTTTAATGATCCTAAATTATTGGCTTGAACCAAAACTGTACGATCCAATGATAACTGACCAGGGATTCCAATTCCAATACCTTTTATCTGAGGATAACTCTCAAGGTATTTTTTAGAAATCTCTATTAAAAGACCAATAAAATCTTCTGGCGTTTTAGAATTCTCCAACGTATCATGACGTTCAGTTGCTAAAATCTCACCTTTCTCAGTTACAATTCCAAATTTGATGGTAGTTCCACCTACGTCTATTCCTAAGATCATTCGGCAAAAATAGTATTTTTTTATTTTTTCACTATTCTTGAAACTGAAGTCGCTTCTCCTTGTTTGACTAACAAAATATAAGCTCCCGATTTTAAAGCTCCTAAATCGATTAAGTTACTTCTAACCTCCGAATTTATTAAAATCCTTTTCCCTGTAATGTCCCAAATCTCGAAATTAAATGCTCCCACAATATCAACTGTTAAAATATCACTAACAGGATTCGGGAAAATATTAATTATCGACGTGGATTGATTTTCTAACGAAGCAATTTCATGCACTTTTGAATCAACTACAGAAAGCAGCGAATTTTGATTAAAACAATCTTGACCAATCTCCCAAATCATTACTCCTCCCGCAAAATTGTCTTTTGCATATTGAACCTTTTCTCTGATCGTATTTTTACCGTTGTAATAAAGTTTAATTTGATCATTAATAACTTCATCATTGTCCAATTTATCAGGATGCTCGCTCACGATTTGACACCATGTTTTTGCATCTGTACTAGATTCTTTAAACTCCCACCCATAAAAAGGAAGTCCAAGGACTAAATTTTCCTTTTTTGCGCCTCTGGAAACCCAATAATTAAAATCTCCTTTAGCTTGACTCATCGGCGAATGCTGACCAGGACCTGTCCAAGGCCCTGTTAAATCATAAGCCATGATATTAATGAAATCATATTTTTCTACTGTTTCTTTATCAATACTACCTCCAGTCCATTTAGCAAAAGCAGCACTAACTTCAAGGTTATTCATATGTGCAGAATCTATTAACTCCTGCACAAACTCATCATAAGTAGCCATTTGAACCATAGAACCTTCTAAATCAACATCAATCCCATCAACATCTATTTCTTTCACAAAAGAAATTAGATTATGCACAAATTCAGATCGAGACTCGGTTTTTGTCTTTTCTTTGTAAGTATCCTCAACTTCCGTTGATAATCCTCCTCCACCAATTGAAATAAAAACTTTGCAATTATGCTCCTCAGCTTTAGCTTTAATACTATTAATATCCCCTGAAAAACTAAAAACACCCTCGGTATTTGGATTCGCAAAAGAAACCATCACATGCGTAAGTTTGGAAAAATCAATACTATTTAAAGCGTAAGATCTGTATGAAGGTAAATAACCAACAACTTTAAAAGCATGAACTTGCAGGATAAGAAATAATAATAAAAATGATAAGGTCAATTTTTTCATAAGGTAAATTTTAAGGGTTTTAGCTAATTTAAATATCACATTCAATTATTAACTAAAACCGGACAAGACTCGTTCCGGACTGGACAATGTTAATTTTAATTAAAGCCCGTTATACCTTACATATTTATAATGATATGTAGTACATTTGGAAAATGAGAAAATTACTATTCGCACTTTGCTTCCTACCTTTATTTTTAGCTGCTCAAACAGACTCAAGCAGAACTATTGTTAAAATTGCGGGAGTTACTGTTACTTCAGATAGCTTAAAACCAGTGCCTTTTGTTAATGTTTTAATCAAAGGAAATTACTCAGGTACAATGGGAGACTATTCTGGTTTTTACAGCATTGTTGCTAGAGCTGGTGATACCTTAATTTTCTCGAGCATAGGGTACAAAAGAGAAGAATATGTTATTCCGGATACGCTTCAAAACAAACAATACTCACTGATTCAAATGCTTGAAAAAGATGTGATTGAATTACCTGAAACAAGAATTAACGTTTGGCCTAGCTACGAGCAGTTTAAACAAGCTTTCCTTAATACAGAAATGAAGGATAGCGATTTAGCAAGAGCGAAAAAGAATTTGAGTCATGAAGTTTTAAGAGAGCACGCAATTAACTCTACTATTGGAGCTGGAGGTAATCAAACTTTAATGCAAGACCAGCATAAAGCACGCCTTTATTCTATTGGTCAAATGCCTCAAAACAACTTCTTAAATCCACTAGCTTGGAATAGATTAATTCAAGCTTGGAAAGATGGAGAGTTTGAGAAAAAGTAAAAATATTATTTTACTCTACTCCAAGTTTGGGTGCGGTAAAACCAGCCTACGTATCCCCTAACCTGAAGATCTCCTTTTTCATCAACCCAAATTTTACAATCGTAAACTTTACCATTATTGGGGTCTAAAATTGTTCCATCTTCATAATCGTCACCATCCTGTACTAAACGCTCAATAATTACCATTCCTAAAACAGGCTGATCCTTTTTTTCATCTTCGCACTTGGTGCAATTAGCATCTCTTTTTTCAGAATCAATGATATGAACAATTTTACCAAAGTACTTATCTCCTTCTTTATAAATCTCCACATGTGATTTGGCTTTTCCTGTTTCATCATCAATGGTTTTCCAAACTCCTTCCACACTTTGAGATTTAACAAAAAAGAACGCCAATAACAAAACACCTAAGGTTAAAATCTTTTTCAAATTAGAAATTATATAGAGTACAAATTAGTAATTATTTTTCCTCCCCACTTTTCATCATTTATAGATAAAACTTCTTTTTGGTTTATAAACGAAAAAACAAACGGGTTTGCTAAAATATCTACACCACTTTTTTTTGCTAATCGAATCCCCCTACCGGAAACTATATCAACATTTGGTTCAAAATCAAATGCCGGAATATGTTCTGTAAGTAAAAGGTATTTATATTCCCCTAACTTATTTAAAACTGCTTGAATTTCTTTGTTTGAAAGATGCTGAAATACTTGACGAATAATAACACAATCTGCTTTAGGCAAATCGTCTTCTGCAATATTTAAACATTGAAACGAAACATTAGATGCTTTATATTTCTTTTTATTCTCTTCAATTAAATCGGGAACAATATCAATGGCAAAATATTCACATACCGAATCAACCAATTGATTCCCTACAAAGAAATCTCCACAGCCTAAATCACATACCGATATCTTTGAAGGAAAAGAATTCAAAAACGCTTTTACCTTGTCGATATAAGGATCAACGAAACAAGGAAATCTTGAACCATCCCCTGAATAGAACTTTCCTTCTCCTTCTCCCCAGAACTTTTTTTCATAAACTTGAATCATTGCCTTTTGCGTTGGCCAAGTTTTTTTGTTTCGATTCCTAGTCATTGTATAAATCTAACGTAAGTAGATTGATAAATACCATTTTAATCTTTTCAATCCTAATTTTCAATCATTACTTTCGAACTGTAAACAAGATTGTCATTTTTATCTTTCATACTTAAAATATACATTCCGGAAACCATAGCTGAAACATCAAGATAGCCATTTAAACCAAAATCAAGCTCAACAATTCTACCAGTCACATCAGTACCATAAAATGCCCAACCTACATTCACACAAACAATTCCATCAGCCCCAATGAAGTTTAACAAATCAGGAAATTCATCAGTCTCTAACATCCACGGATCTGTCCCTCTCTTTAAACTGGACACTCCTGTAACCACGTCATCTGTTACACCAGCAAGTTCATATCCTCTAGAATCTAATATTGAAATTGGATCTTTTTGAATGAAAATGTAAAAGGAAAGTACAAGCCCAAACAAAAGAATTATAGGATAAAGAATAAAGCTCTTATTGAATATGGATTTTTTGTTTTTGATAAGAAGCAAGATAGGTTCCATAAAATATAAAGAAACGAGAAGGAAAATTGAAGCTTAATCATATTTGAAAGACACAAAAAAAAGCCTTGCAATGCAAGGCTTAATTTTATGATAACCTGAGCTCGATTCTAAAAAATAGTTAATTGGCATGTCTTAATTTCTTGAAATTTAATCTTCGGTTTTTTAGGGAAGAAAGAATATGCAATTAAAGCTGCAATAGTATTTACAATAAATCCCTTAAAAGATCTAT
>CAXRIN010000094.1:0-10624 GCA_964230605.1 Flavobacteriaceae bacterium | reverse complement strand
ATTAACATGATCTTGTGGCTGCAAAAAGGCAGACCATTTATTGAAGACTATTGTTGAGTATTAAATACTTCCGAAAACACAAAAAATGAACTAGTTTTAAAAGAAATACTGAAGATTACTTGTCTTTTAACATAGAAGTCAATTACGTATTTTTAAAACAATCGTCTAAACGAGAACCTGTACCTTAATATTTGAAGTGCAGCTGAAATCGTTAAGCCGATCGCTAAACCAATCCAAATCCCCGAATACCCCACTTCCGTTTCAAAAGCTAACCAATACCCAAATGGCAACCCAATCAACCAGTAAGAAGCAACAGCAATAAGTGAAGGAATCTTAACATCTCCTATTCCTTGCAACAATCCCTGAAAGATAACCTGCAAACCATCAGAGAATTGAAATAACGCAGCATACAATAACATTATCGAAGCAAACTCAACTATTTCAGTCTCCTGCGCATCCACAAAAATTAGCGGCAAATAATCTTTGAAAATTAAGAACAATAAGGCTGCGAAAGTGCTTAAAACAAGGGAAATCGTTACAACAGAAGCCACAACTCCTTTAATATTTCCCAACTTTTTTTCTCCTACCAAAGTAGCTGACCGAATACTTCCAGCGTTACCTACACCCATGCAAACTACAAAAGACAAAGAAGCTAAGGACAATGCAGCTTGGTGAGCTGTAATGTGATCATCGCTTATCCACCCCATCATGAAAGTTGCGGCCGAAAAGGCAGTCACTTCAAAAAACATATAAGTTGAAATAGGCAAACCAATGTTGAGAATTTCCTTAAGGTATTTAAAGTTTAAAACCTCTGAAAGTACTGAAGCTAATGCATTTCTTAAATGTGATTTAGAAAGGTAAAACCCAACAAATCCAATAAACATGGCGAAGCGTGCGATCAATGTAGCCCAACCAGCTCCCTCTATCCCCATTCCGCCAAAGCCATCATGTTCGAAGATCAGGAAATAGTTTAAAACCACATTTAAAGCGTTTCCTAGCAACGATATCACCATAGGCGTCTTTGTATCCTGCAAGCCTTCTAAAAACGTTTTTAAGGCCTGAAAAAGCATTATTGGGATAATTGATATAGAGATGAGTAAGAAATAGTTTTTACAAACGCTAAGGACTTCCGAGGGCTGATTAAACCATTCTAGCTGACCACTTAGGAAGTATAAACTAAAAAATAGTAGTAATCCCAAAATTAAATTCAATTTAAAGCCAGTACGAAATAAAGCCTTGAGTTTATCATGGTCTCTAGCCCCGTTAGAATTAGCTACTAAAGGCGTTAACCCCAAACTAAACCCTAAACCTAAAATCATTATTGGAAAGAAAACTGATGTGGCAAACGTTGCTCCAGCCATTTGTAAAGGATCGGTATGTCCCAACATGATGTAATCAGCTACACCCGTAAGCACATGACCTAATTGCCCCAAACTAATTGGAAGCGCCAATAAAGCGGTTTGCTTAATTTCTTGCTTTAGCGATTTGAGATTTAATTGCATTTGCAAGATTGATTATCTCCTCATCGGAGTTGAAAACGTGTAAACAAATTCGGATGCGCTCCTCTCCTTTTTTAACTGTTGGGCTCATTACTGGGCGAACATCAAAACCAGCCAAAACCAACTCCTTGGAAACATTTTTAACCAATTCATTACCAGGAAACAAAACACACTGAATAGAAGAATCACTTGAAATCAAAAAGATAGAAGATGGAATGTAGAAGGTAGAAAATTGAGACTTGAATAATTCTATCTTTTTAGAGAGTTCCTGACTAAGACTTTCAGTTTTCAGCGCAGCATAGCTACTTTGTAATGATTGAATTGAATGTGGCGGTAAGGCGGTTGTGTAAATAAAACTTCGGCAGAAATTGATTAAGAAATCCTTGATCAATTGATTTGAGATCACAGCAGCTCCATGCGCACCAATAGCTTTTCCGAAAGTTACAATTCTTACAGGAACCTTTTCTTCCAAACCTGAAGCCTGCACCAAACCTTCTCCATTATTACCAAAAACACCAACTCCATGGGCTTCATCTACTACTAAACACAATCCCTCCTCATCACAAAGCTCTGCTAATTCAACTAACGGAGCTGAATCCCCATCCATTGAATAAACACTCTCCACAACCACATAAACATCTCCCTCAGCCCTTTTAAGCTTGTTTTTAAGGTCGTTTACATCGTTATGCTTAAAAGAATACGATTTTGCAAAAGAAAGTCGCATACCGTCTTTAATCGACGCATGAATCAACTCATCGTAAAAGATAGTATCTCCTTTTTGAGGAACAGCCGAAAAGAAACCTATATTAGCGTTATAGCCTGAGTTAAACAACAGAGCTGCTTCAGATTGATGGAACTCAGCTAAGAAGCTTTCAAACTCTTCTATCTCTGGATAATTCCCAGCCAAAAGCCTGGAACCTCCACTTCCTTTGATTTGCTTTCCTTGGAATTCTTCTCCTCTTTGAGCCAGACCTAAATAATCGTTCGAACAGAAATCAATCAGGCCTTCCGATTGTCTTAAAAAACGAAAAGCATTTGCTTCCTCACGTTGAGTCAACAAATGCTTTAGTTTTTTAAAGAGTTTTTTTTTCATAGTTCGAAGTTTGTAGTTCGTAGTTCGCAGTTGGTTTACCAACATAATTTCAAACCACTTCGAGCCTCAAACTCCGAACTCCGAACTATCAATTTAGTCTTGTATTTACTTCGAACTCCGAACTTCGAACTTCGAACTAAAAAAGCTTACGCTTTTGCAGCCATTTCTTCTTTCCAAGCCTTCACCTTCGCTTCCATCTTTGCTTTAGCTGAACCCTCTTTGTAGCGCTCATTTACAACAGGTTGCTCCCCATCAGTAAACGGCATCTTAGGATTCAAACCTAAATTCTTAAATAAGATTTTATCAGCTTTAAACTCTGGATTATCTGTTGTTAACAAAGTCTCTCCAGCAAAGATTGAATTTGCACCAGCAAGAAAACACATAGCTTGCGCTTCATCAGATAATTCTAATCTACCAGCCGAAAGTCTAACTGCACTCTCCGGCATCATGATTCTTGCTATAGAAACCATTTTAATTAAATCCCAAGATGGAACCTTCTCATTGTCCTGTAAAGGAGTTCCTTCAACTGGAACTAAAGTGTTAATCGGCACCGACTCTGGGTGTTTCTCGTAATTAGCAAGCGTGATTAACATGTTGATTCTATCCTTTTTCTCTTCTCCTAATCCGATGATTCCACCAGAACAAAGAGAAACACCCGCTTTCCTTACAGACTTATGAGTATCTAAACGGTCCTCAAAAGTTCTTGTAGAAATGATATCCTCGTATTTTTCTTCAGAAGTATCAATATTATGATTATAAGCATAAAGTCCAGCGTCCTTTAATCTTTGAGCCTGCTCATCGTTAAGCATACCTAACGTACAGCAAACCTCCATATCCATTTCATTGATTCCTCTAACCATCTCTAATACGTTATCGAAATCACGGTTATCCCTAACCTCTCTCCAGGCAGCACCTAAACACATTCTTGACGCTCCTCCCTCTTTTGCTTTTTTAGCTTGAGCAATTACATCTTCTGGCTGCATTAACTTATGCGCTTCAACATCAGTTGAATACCTAGCTGCTTGCGGACAGTATGAACAATCTTCAGGACACCCACCTGTTTTGATCGATACTAAAGATGAAATTTGAACTTGTTTTGAATCATGAAATTGTCTGTGAACCGTTGCTGCTTTGTAAACTAAATCTAATAAAGGCATATCATACAATGCGCTCACCTCCTCGTATTTCCAATCGTGACGAATTTCCATAAAGATCTTTTTGTGCAACAAATATAAGGTACTGATATATGAAATCCTAGACTGAATTGGGCGTTTAGGGGGAAATTATGAACAAGAAGATAACTAATTAGTTAACGTTCTCAGAGTATCGACTTAATTGCTGAATAAAAATTAGAGATTGCCACGTCGTACCTCCTCGCAATGACGCAATTTTCGTTACTATGTTTTTAAGTTTACGTCATTGCGAGGAGGTACGACGTGGCAATCTCATTTCTTATCGAAAAAGCAAATAAAAAAAGGTCGTCAATCGACGACCTTTTTAAAATCTGTTAAATCTGTGAGATCTGTGAGCCCCCTAACAACACCCTCCTCCATCGTAAAAGTACGTGGAATCGGAAATGAAAATATCTTTTCTACCTAAATCACCTAACGCTCCTGCGGTTTTATCGCAAACAGCTAATGGTTGATTCTGTAATAAAGTATGCCCTTTACCATCGTCGAAATACTCTTCAGATCCGTAATAGATTGCCGATTTCCCTGTAAAAACACATGGTCCATCTTCTGGCATTGGATCTTTGATAGCGCAAACCTCTACACTTTCGATGAAAATTAATTCATCTGTGTCGTAGTTTTCAGGATCTAATATTCTATATGGACGCTTAGCTCTAATCTCTACCGTACCAAAGCCTACATCAGTAATCATTTTAATATACTCCTTCAATGGTAAAGAACCCGATAAACAAAGCGCTCTTAGTCTTTCGTCTTGTTTTAAGTTCTCTGGCATTTTTTCAGCAACAGGATCACTCAACACTAATCTACCATGTGGCTTAAGGACTCTGTACATCTCTTCTAAGGCCTTTTTAAGATCTTCGTGAGAAAAGATATTGAACAAACAGTTCTGAGCTGCCACATCCACCGAGCTGTCTTCGATAGGCAAATTCAGCGCATCTCCTTTACGTACATCAATGAAAGACTTTTCGAACCACTCGTTCTCCTCCTCTGCTTGATTCATGTTTTCGTTACAAGCATCAATCATTTCATCAACTACATCCAATCCAATAACACCACCTTTACGGCGAGAGAAATAAGAGAACTGTAAAAGCTCCATTCCTCCTCCAACGCCAACGTAAAGAATAGTTGGGTCGTTCACTAAATCCATTGGATTTACAGTGCTTCCGCAACCATAGTTCATTTCCAACATCTTCTTTGGAATGCTTAATCCTGGCAATTGCCAAACTGGAGTAGTTGTACAACATAGTCCAACATCAGGAGTTAAAGCAGCTTCTTTGTATACGTCTTTGGTGGTTTCTAAATAAGTATCCATTATAATTTATAGTCTTTTGGAAGATCCGTCACATAATCAACATCACTTAACTCTTCCAATAATTCGTAATTCAAATTTAAGTTTTTTACCTTTTCCAATGTAGCCTGCATCAAACCAGACTGGCTCCAAGGCATATTTTCAAAAATCGCACTTTGCAATTTATTCATCCCTACAAGGTAATAACCTCCGTCTTTTGCTGGTCCGAAAACCAAATCGTTTTTATCTAAAGCCTTAAAAGCTTCCTTTATATGTTGTTGCGTGATTTCAAAACAATCGCTCCCAACAACACAAACCTTATCATTTCCGTCGTTAAGCACCTCCTGAATTGCAGTACTCATTTTCACCCCTAAATCTCCTTCAGCTTGTAATTTATTCTCGGCTCCACCCCAAAAGAACTCTTGAAGTAGAACTGGAGAATGAAAAATATAAACATTTAACCCTGAATAAATTAAAGATTTTGAAAACTCTAACAAATCGTAATAAACCATTAAAGCTTTCTCTTCTCCAACATCAGCAGCTAAGCGTGTTTTAACTTTTCCTTTTTCGGGATTTTTAACAAAAACGATTAATGCTTCCTTCATTAGTTAAGCGCTCCTTGACAACTTGACCCCGCTCCTGCTGTACATCCGTAGCAATGATTTCCCAACACAACTTTTCTTTTTGAAAGCTCCGTTAAATCAAAGTCTTTAATATTCCCTACCGAGCTTGCTAATTTTAGTCGTAACATCTGGTTAAAGTCACAATCATACAAGTTACCTTCCCAGTCTACCGATAAAGTGTTTGTACACATTACGCCCTTCACTGTAGCTGGATTATAAGCCTCGTGCAGCTTCAACATGTACTCTTCATATCTTCCAGCAGCCAATAAATAATCTAGGAATCGGCTAATTGGTAAGTTGGTAATTGTATATAAGCTGTTAAACTCCAGATTGAAGTTTTCTTTTAACTCTCTTTTATAATCTTGCTCCAAAGCAGCTTGAGGCGGCGGTAAACCAGGCCCACCAGGATTAAATACTAAGTTTAACTCTAAACCTGTTCCTTCTTTACCGTACCCTAAATCATTCAAAACCAACAAGGCTTCAATGGATTTATTAAAAGCTCCATCCCCTCTCTGCTTATCAACATTACCTTCAGTATAACAAGGCAAAGAAGCGATTACAGTGACTTTATTGTCTTTAAAGAAGTTTGGATACTCTTTGTATTTTTTGTTTGAAACAAGAATTGTTAAATTACTTCTAACAATAGTTTGAACGTTTCTTTTGGTTAACTCTTCAACGAACCACTTGAAGTGCGGATTCATTTCTGGAGCTCCTCCAGTAAGATCAACCATTTTCACATTAGAAGAATCAATAGCCTTTAAGCAAGCCTCTAAAACCTCCTTTTCCATAATTTCCTTACGGTCTGGCCCGGCATCTACATGACAATGCTCGCATGTCATGTTACACATATACCCTAAATTGATTTGAAGTATTTCTAATTCAGCCGGCTTAATCCCACCAACTACTTTTGATGAAAATGCCTCAACGCCAGCAATAGGCTCAGCTAATTTTTTAATCTGCACTGGAGCTTGCGCTAGCATGCTCCCCCTTTTCTTTAGCGTTTTTAGTTCAGCCATTTAAGAAATATTACACGAAACTCATTTAAGAATGAGAAAAATTTGAATAGATCCTAATTTACAACAATTTAAAGGGAGATCTCTAATTTAACATGTCTGCATTCAGACATTTCGGGCAATTGCTTTCTCTAAAAGCCCTAACAATTGAGATTTCTCAGGAGGCTTTGACACAAAACCTACAGCCCCAACATCTTGAACCATTTCAGTCATAACTTGAGGATCTAATGATGAAATCAGAATAATTGGAATTTCTGCAGGAATTTTCTTTTGAACATAATTCAAAAGTTGCAAACCTGAATATTCAGGCATTAAAACATCTGATAAAATCACGCTTGGCTGGAAAGTACTAATTTTCGCAATTGCTTCTTCTCCATTCGCACATGAATCGGATTCAAATCCGAGTGATGTAATCATTTGAGCTAAAAAAGACCTAGTAATCTGCTCATCTTCAACGATTAATACTTTCCCTTTAGACATTTAAAAATTCTTTTCAATATAATTTATTGCTTGTATACTTTGATCTTCAATTTCCTCCAACCAAAACTCTACTTGATCCAAATTCTGATTTCCATAATCATAGTACTCCACTTTTTCAGTAAGTTTAGCGACTCCCTTCATTCCCATCATAACAACTGAAGACCTGAATTTGTGTGCTGTTTTAGACAGAACGTCATAATTCTTCGACTGATAGGCGTCTTTCATTTTAGATATCAACTCCGGACTATCTGTTTTAAAAATCCTAATCATCTCATTTATAAAGCCAACATTTCCATCACACATATCTCTTAGGTAAGTCAAATCAACTAGCGAACTCCCTAGGTTTACACTCACCGTTTTATTGTATTGAATGTCTTCAATTGACTCCGAGTGAACCAAACTTGATATTAAAACCAGGAAAGCCTGTTTATCAATAGGTTTTGAAATATGCGCATTCATTCCCGCAGCAAAACAATTCTCAACTTCTTCTTTAAATGCATGAGCTGTCATTGCAACAATTGGAACCTGGCCTTTTTTGCTTGATAATTTTCTAATTTCTCTTGTTGCTTCTAAACCATCAACTTCAGGCATTTGCACATCCATCAAAATCAAATCATAATCATTCACCATTGCCGCCTTAATTGCTTGAGCTCCATTTTCCGCTAGATCAATTTGAACATTAAACTTCCTAAGGTACATGATGACTAACTTTTGATTCATCTCATTATCCTCAGCAAGCAACATCCTTTTACCCTCAAGGGATTTAAACTCTTGATGCGCAATACTTTTACTCTCTGGACCTCGATTTAAAGAAATTTCGAACGGAAGCACTACCTCAAATACAGTACCCTCTCCCTCAACACTCTGAACATTCACCCCCCCCCCCATTAAACCAACTAATCTTTTTACAATAGCCAAACCTAAACCAGTACCTCCTGACTTACGATTTATCCCTCCTTCAACTTGAACAAAAGAATCAAAAATGTCATTAATTTTTGACGCTGGAATCCCTACTCCGGAATCTGACACTTTAAAAAACAAATCCACTGAAGTTAATTTCTCTCTATTAATACCTACCTCAAGTTGAACAAAACCTGATTTAGTAAATTTAACTGCATTTCCTATTAAATTCATCAAAATCTGATACAACCTTGCAGAGTCACCAACCAACCATTCAGGCACATTTTCATTAATAGTATAGGTCAAACTATTTTTTCTTTCAATTGCTTTAACCTCTAGGATATCAAAAACTGATTTAACTACTTTTTTGAGATCAAAATCTTCATTTTCAATCTCTAACTTCCCCGCTTCTATTTTAGAAAAATCTAAAATATCATTAACAAGTGCCAACAAATTTTCACCTGAGATCTTAATAGAATCAACAAACTCACCTTGCAACTGATCGAGCTGAGTTTCACTCAATAAATTAGCAAACCCAATAATTGCATTCATTGGAGTTCTAATCTCATGGGACATATTAGCAATAAACTCTTGTTTCATTTGAGAAGCGTTCTCTGCAATTTGTTTTGCCTTTTCTAGTGACTGCTTCCCCTTTACGTGATCGGTTACGTCTAAGGCCAAACCTAATATTTCCTGCAAAGTCCCATCTGAATTAACTCTGGGAGTAAACGTTACTTCAAAAACTATCTCATTAATTTCAACTTTTACTTCTTGGAGGTTTCCATTTAAAGCATTTTGAAATGAGCCAATTAATATTGGGTATTCTCGAAATGCTTCCCGAAAACCTACTCCTATCAAGCTGTAACTTTTCGGACTAAAAGAATCCCAATATTTCCCAATCCCTAATTGAATTATCCCATTCGAATCAATTACAAATAAAATGATTGGGGTATTGGAAATAATTGTCCCTAATCTCCCTTCAACTTTTCTAAGCTGCTGTTCAGTTTTATACTTTTTTTCTTGGAGCTCCTTGACTCTTACAGCCCCCCTTATAGCCTGTGACAAACCATCTACCGTAAGCAAGGATTTTGGAATATAATCCGTAGCCCCATTTTGAATTAATTCAACAGCAACTTTGGGATTAGCATATGAAGTTATTATTATAACCGGAGTTTTAGACTCAATTTGATTTAAGTACCTAAGAATATCAACACTACTCCCCCTAGGCAAATGATAATCTAAGAAGATAATATCGTAAGAATTGTTACCAAGAGCATTAACCCCATCTTCAATACTAGTTAAATGCTCAAAAGAGTATTGGATATTAATTCTACCCAATACTCTTTCAAAATTTCTTGCATCAACTAAATCGTCTTCAACAAGTAGTATTCTAAAATTATCCTCCATTAACTAAAATCAGGGAATTTCTGAACTTCCCACAAATCATCCAATCGTTTAACAGTTGATTTAAACTCGTCAAAATCAAGCGGCTTGACTAAATAACCAGAAACCTGATTTTTATATGCTTTGTCAATATCAGAATTTTGAGATGAGGTCGTTAAAACATACACTACGATATGTTTCAATTTATCATTCGACCTTAGCTCTTCTAAAAATTCATGCCCATTCATTTTAGGCATATTTATGTCTAACAAAACAACCTGAGGTAAATTAGATCTTTTCTCAACTGATTTCAAATAATTAATAGCATCCAAACCATTTGGCTGATACTCTAAAACATGTTTTAAATTATTTTTTTTTAAAAAGCACGTTTTACATTCATGTAATCTACCTCATCATCGTCCACAAGTAAAACCTTAAGTTTGCTCATATTTAAAAAAATAGTTGTTGTCATTAATTAGTGGTTGTTACTATTTAATTGTTGTTATTGATTTAATCACCCTCTTGCTTCTTCTAGTGAATTTTCAAACTTAGAAATCGTCAACGGCTTTAGTAAATAGCCGCTAACATTATAATCAAATGCTTTTTCAATATTAGCATCATCATCGCTTGTAGTAAAAATAAAGAAGGGAATGTTTAACGTTTTTTCATTCTCTCTCACTTTTTTCAGTAACTCTATCTCTCCTAGAACTGGCATATTAACATCACTCAAAACAACCAATTACTTTTTACCATCCCATTTATTTGCTAAAAAATGATATGCTTCTTGACCATTTACAAAAAACTCTGCCTCATACTTTTCAACCTTAGCAAACAATCTTTTTAGATACATTGTATCTACAGCATCATCTTCAACTAATATTACTTTCATGTATTTTTTGATTTTGTAGATATTTATATGTTTTTTTTCAGCAAAAGTTTCAGTTTTACTTTTTAAAATCATTATTGTCCAATAAAAACACAAAAAAACCCAATTAACACTGCAACTGTTTGATTTTAAGGTTTATACATTTTACATTTTAACGAAAATAAAAAGTAAGCCCCTTTAAAATAGTGTAGGTCGCATCAATTCTTCATACGTTTTTTGCCAATCTTTCTCGGGATTTTCAAGAAACCCAATCAAATGAATGTAGTTAA
>CAXRIN010000093.1:0-36260 GCA_964230605.1 Flavobacteriaceae bacterium | reverse complement strand
TAGATCTTTTAAGGGATTTATTGTAAATACTATTGCAGCTTTAATTGCATATTCTTTCTTCCCTAAAAAACCGAAGATTAAATTTCAAGAAATTAAGACATGCCAATTAACTATTTTTTAGAATCGAGCTCAGGTTATTAGCAAACACAAGAGTTAGAATTCAGAGAGATGGAAAGTTTTATAAAGAAATCATCACTGATGATGAAGGTAATTTCACAGCCTTACTAAGTAGAGATGGAATGTACACTATTGAAGCCATCAAAGAAGATTTTGAAGCAGAAAAACAAACTATAGCCCCTGGTCAAATGGATGCTTCTGCTAATAATATTTTCTTGAATTTTGGTTTAAAACCTGAAGAGAAAAAAGAACTTACGCCAGAAGAAAAAACAGCAGCATTGAGTAAAGAAGCTATTGCCAAGGAATTTGAAAATGAAGTTCATAATGAAAAAGATATCAAAACCGTTGGAATTGTATACAATGATGAACAAACTGTAGAAGGTGCTGAAGTTAGAATATTTAGCGGTAACGATTTAATCGTTTCAACGAAAACTGATGAATTTGGTAGATTCACTGTTGCTTTACCTAAAGACAAAAAATATACTTTCAGAATTTCTAAAGAGAACTTTAAAGGAGAGCAAATTAATTTTGATCCGTCAAGCGCGAATTACAAGGATTTCTTAAACCTTGATTTTGAAATCGAAAAGTATAAGGAGAAAAATCAAAAAGAGGGTACCATTCACTTTATTGGAACAGTTAGTAGTGATGGAAGAGCTTTACCTAATGTTGCAGCTAATATTTTCCTTGAAGGTGAACAATTCGTTAATGTTCAAACTGATGAATTTGGACATTTCCATACCGACCTCTCTCCTACTGATTTATACACAGTGATTTTGAAAAAAGAGAATTATTACTCTAATCAAATTTCCTTCTTCCCTAATCAAAAAACTAAAAAGGATACTTTAATCCTTCACTTCGATATGCCCATAAGAGGTGCAGTTATCAAGAAAGGAAAAGTTTCTTTTAACGGTCAACCAATTTACCAAGCTGAAGTTAAAGTTTACCAAGACGGACAATTAGTTACCTCAACGGAAACTGATATTGATGGTTTATATGAAGTAGCTCTTAGAACAAATCAAGATTATACCTTCTTGATTAATAAAAACAATTATTTCAAACAAGAATTGAAAGTTTCAACTTATGGAGAAAATGGAGAAAGTCAGGTTGCTGTAAATGTTGAAATGAGAAAGCTACAAACCGCACAAGCTGAAAAGGTTCAAAGCGTTTACTTCGAATACAACAAATCTGCTGTCAATTTTTATGCTAAAATGGAATTAAATAAGTTGGCTGACTTTATTAAAGCTAACCCTCGAATCAAAGAAATTGAAATTAGTGCACATACCGATAACAGAGGTAGTGAAGCATACAACCAAAGACTTTCACAACAAAGAGCCGAAGCTTGTGTTCAATATCTAATTTCTTTAGGTGTTAATCGCAGTATATTAAAAGCAAAAGGATACGGTGAAAGCAAACCTATTATTGAATCTCCATTATCTGAAGATGAACACGCTCAAAACCGTCGTGTAGAATTTGAAATCAAGAAAATATTTAGATAATTAATCCATGGACGATGGACTATAGACCATCGTCTCCTTAAAATTCTTAATTTCGCGCATTATGGCAAAGATTTCAGACAGAGGGGTACAAATGCCGCTTTCTCCAATTAGAAAGCTTTCACCACTTGCTGCAAAGGCAAGAAAGGAAGGTAAATATGTACATCAATTAAATATTGGTCAACCTGATATTCCTACTCCTGAATGGGCCATAGCCAAATTAAAGGAAACTAATTTCGAAGTTGTTGAATACAGCCCAAGTGAAGGAGAACTTTCACTTCGTGAGTCCTTTGTAGAATACTACAAGAAATACGATATTGAAATTTCATCTAATGAATTAATCATTACTTACGGAGCTTCTGAAGCTTTAATGATTGTTTTATTGAGCTGCTTAAATCCATGGGATGAAGTAATTGTTCCTGAGCCCTTTTATGCTAACTATTCAAGTTTTGCTGGTGCTGCTGACATTACAGTAAAGCCAATAAAATCAAGTATTGAAGATAACTTCGCTTTACCGTCGATTGATGAATTTGAAAAGTTAATCGGACCAAGAACTAAGGCTATTTTAATTTGTTCACCTAACAATCCTACTGGATATACTTATTCCAGAGAAGAGTTAGATAAACTTAGAAAAATCTGCTTGAAATATGATTTATTTTTGATTTCAGACGAAGTGTATCGTGAGTTTTATTACGAAGGAGATTATGCTCCATCGGTAATGGAATTGAAAGGTTTAGAAGATAAAGCAATCATGCTGGATTCGGCTTCTAAACGATACTCTATGTGTGGAGTTCGTATTGGAGCAATTGTTTCTAAAAATAAGGAAGTGTTGCAGACCGCACTAAAGTTTGGTCAAGCAAGATTAAGCCCTCCACTATTTGGTCAGGTTGCTGTTGAAGCAGCTTTGCAAGCACCTGATTCTTATTACAAGGAGGTTAAAGAAGAATACGAAAAAAGAAAGAATGTTTTGATTGAGGAATTATCTAAGATTCCAGATATTAAATACTCTCATCCATACGGTGCTTTTTATACTGTTGTTGAATTACCTATAGACGACGATGAGAAATTCTGTAGTTGGATTTTATCTGAGTTCGACTATGAAGGAGAAACAGTAATGTTCGCGCCTGGTAGTGGTTTCTATGTCACTCCTGGCGCTGGTAAAAAGCAGGTGAGAATTGCATACGTTGTCAACGAAGACAAACTTCGTAGAGCAATGAAATGCTTGAGAGAAGCACTTAAAGTTTATCCTGGAAGAACTAATTTATAATATCCTGTAGTGGCCTGTTTTCACAGGCCATTACAAAAATATTTTACTTAGCAATATCCTTAACATGAAGATCCATTTGTGGGAATGGGATTTCGATGTTATTATCGTCCAGCGCAATCTTACCAGTCTCATAAATATCGAAGTAAACTTCCCAATAATCCTGTGGTGCGGAATAAGGACGAACTGCTAAATTCACCGAGCTATCCCCTAACTCGAATACACCTACAAATGGTTTAGGATCTTGCAACACTTTAGGGTGTTTATTCATTACTTCTAACAAAACTTCTTTCGCTTTTTTGATATCTGCAGAATAACTAATACCCATTAACAAATCAACCCTGATTTTCCCTTGAGTAGTATAATTTATTAGATCCCCGTTAGATAATGGACCATTTGGTACAATTACAGTTTTATTCTCTGGCGTCAGTAAAACGGTCACAAAAATCTTAATCTCCTTTACTGTCCCTAAATGTCCTTGAGCTTCGATTAAATCACCGACTTTGAAAGGTTTAAACAAAAGAATAATTACGCCTCCAGCAAAATTTTGAAGCGTACCAGACAAAGCCATACCAACAGCTAATCCAACGGCTCCTAAAATGGCAATGAATGAAGTTACCTGAACGCCTACCATTCCTAGGAAAGTGATCACAACTAATGTTTTTAGTAAAGCTCCCAAAAGACCTTTAACGAAATAAAGCAAAGACTCTTCAACTTTACTTTTTCGCATCATTTTACCAGCAATTCTCTCCAAGAATTTAGCAACATAAATCCCTACTACTAAAACAACGAGCGCCCCAATTATTCGAGGACCATGCTCAAAGGCTAATTCAATTCCTTTCTTTACAATAAAATCTAGTTTATCTAAATGCTCACCCATCCTATTATTGTTTATAGATTAAATATTTTTCTCTTATCAATTTAAATTGGTCCAAATCAGACTGCCATGATTGTTTAATTTCCTCAGCAGAAACATTGTGTTTTAATTGATTTACGAATTTATCAGTTCCAGCTAGCAGGTTAAAAAATGATACTCTATTAAAGAATTCTTTTTCAGGCTGAACACATTCTTTTGCTTCCAAAATAATGGAAGGATCCAATTTTAAATACTTTCTAATCGAATCTTGAGGATAAACTCTAAAATCAAATCCTCTACAAATTTTATTCTCATGCTTAGGATATTTGCTTTTCCCTGGCATACTAACAGGCTTAAAATTAAAATGATCTAAAGCTTCGCAATCTGCATTTGGATGTCCCCAAACTTGAAAAGGAAATTCGGTTCCTCTTCCAACACTTACTTCTGTTCCTTCAAAAAAACATAAACTTGGGTATAAATAAATCGACAACTGATTTGGCAAATTCGGACTAGGTGCAATTGGCAAAACATATTCTTTATCGTAAGTCCAATTTTCTAGCGGAATAACAGTATAATCAGCTTGTAATGAATCTTTCAACCAGTATTCCCCATTAATCATTTTACCATATTCCCCTATTGTCATTCCATATACAACAGGAACAGGATGCATCCCTACGAAACTTCTGAAATTGGTATCTAAAACTGGACCGTCAATATAATGAGCATTTGGATTTGGACGGTCTAAAACAATAACCTGCTTGTTATTTTCTGCAGCAGCTTCCATTACATAATGGAGTGTCGAAATGTAGGTGTAAAACCTTGCTCCAACATCTTGTATGTCAAACAAAATAACCTCAACACTATCTAAACTTTCTTTCGTAGGTTTTTTAGTTTTTCCGTGCA
This sequence comes from Flavobacteriaceae bacterium, assembly GCA_964230605.1. Lineage (GTDB taxonomy): Bacteria > Bacteroidota > Bacteroidia > Flavobacteriales_C. The sequence continues at coordinate 31,627 of CAXRIN010000093.1, read as the reverse complement.
GAGAAAAGATTTTCAAACCTGTTTTGGAATCATAACCATGCTTTACATTTTCTCCAGCATCATGATCACCTCGGAAGCCATGTTCAGGGGCAAATAAAATTCTAACATCAACGCCAAGAGAAATGAGGGTATCAACTAAAAACGTTGAGTCAATAACAGAGGTTTGATTTCCAACTATTCCAACTCGTTTACCTTTTAAATGAGGTAAATATTTGTTCAAAGCTGCTGCACCAACCTTAGTTTCCTTTTCATAAAGAGAAGTTTCGTCAACTTTTTGCTTTGGGATCGAATCAAAAAGTACTTCACTTATTTCATTTGAATCTACAATCACAGTTGATTCCATGCATGAGGAAAAAACAACAACTGAGAAAGCCAACAAAAAAAGCTGGAAAAGATATTCTGCCCCTCTAATCATAAAGTAGTATTTTAGATGTTCTAATTTATTGAATATCCTTTGAAACTCGAATTCTTCATAGCGAAAAGAATACTTTTTGATAAAACGGCAAAAAACGCTTTTACGCGTCCTATCATTAACATTGCTGTTTGGGGAATTGCCTTGGGAGTTGTAATTATGATAATGGCAGTTACGATGACTAAAGGTTTTCAAAAAGAAATCAAAGGAAAAATCGTTGGTTTTGCATCTGATATTCAGATTAGCAAAACAGGAATTGATGAGTCTTATGAAAGCACTCCTTTTCCTTTTGACTCAACTTTTCATTCTGATTTACAGTCTTCCGAAAACATAGATCACGTTCAAATTTACGCTACCAAAGCTGGAATCATCAAGACTAAAAAGTCTTCACATGGAACCATTTTAAAAGGAGTAGATAAAGATTATAATTGGGCCTTTTTCAAAAAGAATTTAATAGAAGGTGACACAATTGAATATGATTCAATAAGTATTTCAAAAGATGCTATTATTTCAAAAAAAATCGCAGATAAATTAAAGTTAAAAATTGGAGATCTGTTTCGAGTTTTCTTTGTTACTCAGCAAGAAAACGAAGATGGACAAATCACATATCGACAAAAGAAGAATTCTTTCAATGTAAAAGGAATTTATCAAACTGGATTAGCAGAAGAGTTTGATGATAAAATGATCTTCTGTGATATCAAACGTATTCGAAGATTAAATAAATGGACAGATGATAAAATTGGTGGTTATGAAGTTTTCTTGAATCAGAAGTCTAATGGATTAGATCTTTTTAACAGTAACTCTGGTTTTGAATATTATCAGAATTTAGAAAACCAAATTCGAAATCAATTTTATTTAGAAACGGCTTTTTTGGACGTAAGATCTATCTACACTCGATATGCCCAATTTATCAGTTGGATTGATTACATGGATATGCACATTGGAATCATTCTTTTGATTATCCTGGTTGTTTCCATCGTAAACATGTCCTCTGCCCTATTAATTATCATTCTTGAAAAAACACAAATGATAGGAATTCTAAAAAGCTTAGGTGCAACTAATTTTAGTATTCGAAAGGTATTTCTAATCAAAAGTGCTTTCCTGATTGGAAAAGGAATTTTATACGGAAATGTTCTTGCTTTAATTTTATGCGCCATTCAAATTTTCTTTGAACCTATTTCACTTGACCCAGATGTTTATTATGTAAGCGGAGTTCCACTAGACATGAATTTTACTTACTGGCTATCTCTAAACTTACTGACTATCATAATCTGTACTTTTGTATTAATTATTCCTTCCGTTGTAATTTCTCGAATTTCTCCTATTAAGGCGATTAAGTTTGATTAATTTTCCCTATCCCTCAGAGCCCCCAGAGAACTCAGAGGATTATTGATTAAATTCTTCAAGAAATTACTTTAAGTATCCCCTTAGGCTTTCTCTCTTCCATCTGCAAAAACAAAAACTCTAAGAACTCAGAGTACTCTGAGGGAGAAAATCATTAATTTTAAACAAAAGCAAATTCCTATGTGGTACAATAACATTTTAGAAACAATTGGAAATACACCATTGGTTAAAATGAACAACGTTGTAGCGGATGTTCCTGGAACAATTTTAGCAAAGGTTGAAACTTTCAACCCTGGTAATTCCATCAAAGATAGAATGGCCGTAAAAATGATTGAAGATGCTGAAAAATCAGGTCTTTTAAAGCCTGGAGGAACAATCATTGAAGGTACCTCTGGAAACACAGGAATGGGCTTAGCTTTGGCTGCTGCAGTTAAAGGATACAAATTGATTTGTACAATGCCTGATAAGCAGTCTAAAGAGAAAATGGATATTCTTAGAGCTGTAGGTGCTGAAGTTGTTGTTACACCTACAAATGTGGCTGCAGATGACCCTAGGTCTTACTATTCAGTCGCTAAAAGATTGAATGAGGAAATTCCGAATTCATTCTACCCTAATCAGTATGATAACCCTTCAAATCCTCAAGCTCATTATGAAACAACTGGGCCTGAAATTTGGGAGCAGACAGAAGGAAAAATCACGCATTTGGTTGTTGGTGTAGGAACTGGAGGAACAATCTCTGGAGTTGCTAAATATTTGAAAGAAAAGAACCCAAACATCAAAGTTTGGGGTGTTGATACATATGGTTCTGTATTCAAAAAATTCCATGAAACTGGTGAATTTGATGAGTCTGAAATCTACTCTTATTTAACTGAGGGAATCGGTGAAGATATATTACCTAAAAACGTAGACTTCTCTCTGATTGATCACTTTGAAAAAGTGGCAGATAAAGACGGTATGATCATGACTAGGCGTTTGGCTAGAGAAGAAGGTTTATTCCTTGGAAACTCTGCTGGATGTGCTGTTGCGGCGGTTCAACAATTGAAACAAAAACTATCTGATAATGATGTTGTTGTGGTAATAATGCACGACAGTGGTTCTCGTTATGTAGGTAAGATTTTTAATGATGATTGGATGCGCCAACGCGGTTTCTTAGACAGAGAAAAAGCCATCGAAATTCTTAATGGAAAAGAAACAAAATTCATTTCTATTAACCGTGATGCTACAATTGGAGAAACAGCCGAAAAAATGACGCGAAATAACGTGTCGCAACTTCCAGTTATGGACAAAGGAAAAATGATCGGTTCAATCTCCGATAGAGACCTTTTTAACAGTATTCTTCACACTCCTGATGCAAGAAATCATTCTATTAATGGAATCATGCGCGCTCCATTCCCAGAGGTAGATGCAAATACGTCTATTGAGGAATTGGCTCAGATTGTGGGGAATGAATCTTCAGCGGTTGTTGTAACACAGAAAAACGGAGCGTTGGGGATCATTACAAGACATGATATTATTTCAGCTTTGTCGAAGTAGAGTTTATCTCCCGCAGATCTCGAGGATCTCGCAAATTATTTTCACTGCTAATTTAAAACACTTCGTCATTGCGAGGAACGAAGCAATCTCATATATCTATTATTTAAAAAATTGACTTATTAATGTTTGAGATTGCCACGTCGTACCTCCTCGCAATGACGTAAACCTTTCCACAAAACCTAAAAAATAATCTGCGAAATCCTCGAGATCCGTGAGAGACTCAAACAAAAAATCCCGACCATTGGCCGGGATTTTAAATATCTAGAAATATAACTTTCTTAAGACTTCAAAGGAACTAAAGCCCCTTCTTTAATCGCATCAACAACTGATGGATCCAATAAAGTAGAAGTATCTCCTAAATTAGAAACATCTCCTTCAGCAACCTTTCTTAAAATTCTTCTCATAATCTTACCAGAACGAGTTTTTGGTAATCCCGGAACAACTTGAATCTTATCTGGTTTAGCAATTGGTCCAATCTCTTTAGTGATGATTTTTAATACTTCCGCTCTGAAAGCATCTTCATCAGCAGGAGCCTCTTCACAAATTACATAAGCGTAAATTCCTTGTCCTTTGATTTCATGAGGAAAACCAACAACTGCAGACTCAACAACGTTAGCGTGCTCGTTAATGGCGTTTTCAACCTCTGCAGTACCCATTCTGTGTCCGGAAACGTTAATTACGTCATCAACACGTCCTGTGATTCTGTAGTAACCATCTTCATCTCTTCTACATCCGTCACCAGTAAAGTACATATTCTCATAAGTACCAAAGTAAACTTCTTTACATCTATCATGGTTTCCGTAAGTAGTTCTAATGATTGATGGCCAAGGGAATTTGATACATAAATTTCCTTCTACCCCATTTCCTTCAATTTCATTTCCTTCAGCATCCATGATTGCTAACTGAATACCAGGCATTGGTAAAGTAGCGTAAGTTGGCTTTTCTGGAGTAATTCCTGCTAAAGGAGAAATTAAGAATCCAGCAGTTTCAGTCTGCCAATATGTATCTACTATTGGACAATTTCCTTTTCCGATATTCTTGTGGTACCATTGCCAAGCCTCTTCGTTAATTGGCTCACCAACCGAACCTAAAGCTTTGATAGAACTTAAATCGTATTTCTCAACGAATTCTGTCCCGAAAGCTTGCAATGCTCTAATTGCAGTTGGAGCAGTGTAGAACTGGTTTACTTTATGTTTCTCACAAACTTCCCAAAATCTTCCAGCATCTGGATAAGTAGGAACTCCTTCAAACATCATTGTTGTCGCACCTGCTAATAACGGTCCGTAAATAATGTAAGAGTGACCAGTAATCCATCCTATATCCGCCGTACACCAGTAAATATCATTCTCGTCATATTGGAATGCATTTCTAAAGGTGTAATCAGTATAAACCATATAACCTCCAGTTGTATGAACAACCCCTTTTGGTTGACCTGTTGAACCTGAAGTATAAAGGATGAATAACATATCTTCTGAAGCAACAGCAGTAGCAGGACAGTTAGCATCAACTTTTGAAATTTCTTCGTGCCACCATTTGTCTCTTCCTTCCGTCCAAGTTACTTCAGCTCCTGTTCTGTTTACAACAATAACAGATTCAACAACTGGTGAAGTTTCACAAGCTTGATCAACAACTGCTTTTACAGGAATGTTTTTAGCACCTCTGTAGTTTCCATCAGAAGTTAAAACAACTTTAGCTTCAGCATCATTAATTCTATCAGATAGTGCCTGAGCTGAGAAACCAGCAAAAACAACTGAGTGAACAGCTCCAATTCTAGCAGCAGCTAAACAAGCAATCGCTAGTTCTGGAATCATAGGCATATACATACATACTCTATCTCCTTTTTGAACTCCGTTTGCTTTAAGCATATTTGCTGCTTCACAAACCTTAGCGTGTAATTCCTTATATGTTAATTTTACTGCTGGTTCAGAAGGCTCATTTGGTTCCCATAAAATAGCAACCTTATCACCTCTTTCTTCTAGATGACGATCTAAACAGTTTTCTGTAATATTTAATTCACCTCCATCGAACCACTTTACTTCTGGTCCTGAGAAGTTCCAATCTAAAACTTTATCCCATTTCTTTTTCCAAACAAAAGATTCTGCATGACCAGCCCAGAAAGCTTCCGGATTGTCAACACTCTTTTGGTACTCCTCTTTGTACTCTTCGAAGCTCGTAATCCTTCTACGTACGTCCATAATTCAGTTATTTTGTGGTTTATAATAGTTTAACTAAGTGTACCCTAAAATTGGGAGGCTAAATATAACAATCTGCCGCAAAAATCCGAAGATTTATCGCACTTGTTTCCTAACAATTGATGGTTTTAGGTTAATTATCTTGAATAATTAAGAAAAGCTTGGAATTATATCTTTATAACAATGATTAAAATTCTGTTTTATCCTCCACAGATCTGGTGAATCTCACGAATCTTTAATCCTCAATTTCGCGAAAAAGACCAGTGAAACTAATCTTTCAATATTTTTTGATCTGTGAGATCTTACAGATCCGTGGGGGTTAAAATTATACTTTCACAAAAATCTTTCTGTTATACATCCATTTTAACACTAAGTAAAATGGAATAATCCATAAAATTGCGTAGGTATGAGAGGCTATTTCAGGATGAGGAATAATTGATCGAATTGCACCTGCAATTGTTTGATTTAATGATGAATCTCCTATTTGAATAAACCACGTCAAGTTGGATGTAAGCTCAGCCATCAAATAAGCTACAGTCGCATTTGAACCAAAAATCACAAATGGTTTCGCAACCTTTGAATAGCCTTTATAATCCATCATCCACATACAAAAACCTGTAGCCATTAAAGCAATTCCTCCAGCGTATAGAACATAACTACTTGTCCATAATCCTTTATTAAAGGGAAAAACTAAATTCCATAGCAATGCAACTACTGTTAAAACGCCCCCAATTGCAAATAGACTTGAAATCTTATTTAGTATGTCAGATTTACGTTTGATCCACTGACCTGCTAAAATCCCAATTAAGCATGTTGCTATTGCTGGAACTGTGCTTAGTAAACCTTCTGGCTCCCAACCCAACAACCTTCCTTCATCAACATTTATTTGCTGCCACATATGATTATCACCAAGGATTAAATAATCAATATATGTAACGATATTTCCACCTGCATATTTACCTAATTCCAAAACATAAGCCCCTTCAATTTCAACTTGCAATAAAGCCCAATATCCAAGCAAAATAGATATAGCTATCCTAACTTGTTGTTTCCAATTAGTTTTTACGAAAATTAAACCTGCAAACAAGTAAACCAAACCTATTCTTTGTAAAACCCCCATAATTCTCCAAGTTTCTAAAGGTTTATAAACTAAACCTTCATCAGAATGAATCATGTATGGAAAATTATCCTTCAAAAAACCTAACAAGAATATTATAATTCCACGTTTCACAATTTTTATCATTAATTGTTTATGGTTTCCTGAATCCAACTTTTTAGATAACATGGAAAATGCAATGGAAGCACCTACTATAAATATGAAAAAAGGAAAAATTAAATCGGTTGAAGTAGCCCCTTCCCAATGAGCATGAGAAAAAGGAGTAAATAAATTCCCCCAATCTCCAGGGTTATTTACCACAATCATCAAGGCAATAGTTAACCCTCTGAGGAAATCAATTGATACAATTCTTTGGCTTAAAGATGTCATAAGTATAGTCAGTTAATTACACGAATATAATTCAAGAAGTCTTATTCCTAAAGTAAATCCCTAGGACTAATACCATACAAACAAAAAATCCCCGCAAATGCGGGGATTTTGTATGTGAAGTAAATGTAATTACGCCTTTTCTGGTAAACCTATCTTATGCCCTTTAACAGCAAAGAATAAAATTATTAAATAACACGGTAATAAAACCCAATAACCTGATGTAGAAGCTTGAGCAACTACTGGCTTAATTTGAGCATCAGCTTTACCTAATTCAGCAGCTGACTTTGCTAGAATCTGATCATTTTCAGATAAAGACGAAAGGTTATTTTTTGCTGTTCCTAACAAGGATACAATATCATCTAATCTAGATTCTAATTCAGCTTTTCCTGCAACTTTCGTTTTTAAGTCTCCAGCTAAAGAAACTAAATCACCAATTCCAGCTCCAACAGTAGATTTATCAGCCGAGTTTATAACCTTATTCAACTTATCTCCCCATGCATTAAACTCACCTGTTACATCAACACCTCCAGTAAATGTATTAATAAAAGCAGTTGCAAAACTTGGTGCCAAATCAGCATCTTTTCCGATAGCCTTCACAAGCTTAGAAAGAGAGTCCTTCGCTGCATTTAAACCTACTGACAAATCAAAAGCTCCATGAATATCAGCATTTGAAAGTTTAATATACTTTATAACATCCTCATTTGAAATACTGTTTTCAGCTAATTTCATAGAAGCTGTATCAAGATTTAAACTTGCAGCATTAATTTTTGCTAATAAAGTTGGATCTAAAGCAACCTCATTCGAATCAACTATTTGTGTTTTAGGATATGAAATAAGAATTTGATTTGCATTTTTCACTGCAGCATCAATTTCACCTGCTCTTTCAGTTACCATTGAATCCTTTTGAGACCCAACAAACAGACCATAAATAGGAGAAATAACTGCCCCTCCCGCAATTGCCATAATTAATAAAGCAGCTCCTGTTTTTGTGTATTTACCCAATTTATCAATAGCCAAAGGCCAAATTGCTGGCCAAACAAGTGCATTGGCAATACCTAACATCGCAACGAATATTACTGAAGTAAATCCTTCAGTCATTACAATACATACCGTAAAGATCGATCCTAAAATTGCAGAACCAGTAAGTGCTGCTTTTTGAGAAATGACTTTAGGAATTAATATTGCTCCAGCTAAATAAGTAATTACCATGAATCCAAGTGTAAAAGAAGTAAATCTTGTAGCACCTTCAAGATCCATTGAAATTCCATATGCAATAATTGTATCTCCAGCAGCAACTTCAACTCCTACATACATAAAGAGCGCAAGAACTCCCAACAACAAATGTGGGAATTGAAACACAGAAGTTTTAGACGAAGCAAAATCAGATTCACTTGATGTTACGTTTCCTTCTTCTTCTTCCTCACCCATATTTAAATCTGGTAGAGGAGCGAAGTTTATTAATACACCTAAAACTCCTAAAGCAATAGCCATAATAATATAAGGACCTACAACACTATCAGCCATTTGATCTAATATCAAATCTCTTTCAGTTCCTTTAACAAGACCTAATTTCTCATTAATTTCTTTAATTCCTGAAAGCAGGAGAACACCAAAAATTATTGACCCTAAAGCCCCTGCAATTTTATTACAAATCCCCATGATTGAGATTCTTTTTGCTGCAGATTCAATTGGTCCAAGTATAGTGATATATGGATTAGACGCTGTTTGAAGAATAGTCATACCAGCTCCTTGAATAAATATCCCTGTTAAAAAGATTGCATAAGTTCTTGACGAAGCTGCAGGAATAAAAACCAAAGCCCCAAGTCCCATCAAAATTAAACCTAGGGACATTCCTCTTCTGTAACCAATCTTCTTAAGTACCATTGAGGCAGGCACAGCCATTACAACGAATGATATATATGAAGCTGAAACAACCAAAAATGATTCAGCATCAGATAATTCACACATTGTTTTCATGAATGGGATAAGAGCTCCATTAATCCAGGTAACAAAACCGAAGATAAAGAACATCCCAGCGATAATTAAAAAGGGTACGAGTACGCTTTTATTCTTTTCAGTAGACATTTTTAAAGTTTTAATATTAGTATAAATCGGGCTCGAATATACACAATTAAGGTTAAAGTAAAGCAGCGTTTATATTCATTGTGGAAAAATAATTGCACAAAAAAAGGGTCAAGCATTGCTTGCCCCTTCTCTGTTTGTTTAATTTCTTAAACTTATTTGATAACTACTTTTTGAGTAGTTGATCCGTTTGCGTTTTTAACGTTTACAAAGTAAACACCAGCGTTAACTGCACCAGTAGCGAAAGTAGCGTTAACTGCACCAGCTTGAGCTTGTTGAGTAGCAACTACTTTTCCAGTTAAGTCAGTTAACTCAACAGTAGTAGCAGCAGTAGCGTCAAACTTAACGTTTAATACGTCAGATGCTGGGTTAGGGTAAACATTTAATGCAGAAGCAATAACTTCGTTTGAGCTGTTATCTTGAGTACCTCCTTTGATGTAATCAAATTCAACAGTTTCACCGTTTAATGCAGCTGGAGCCCAAGATGATTCAGCAGTTGCTTCTCCAGTAATAGTGATATCAATTGAGTAAAGGTTTTTTACATCAAAACCATCATCCCAAATACATTTAGCAGCTCCACCACCTACACCACCTTTGGCAGCACAACCAGCTTCATCTAACTCCCATGAAGTTCTAGTTCCAGTAGATAAATCGAAATCTAAAGTTTTAGTAGCTCCAGCAGCAACAACACCACCCCATGAAGATCCAGTACCATCAGCAGAAGTTAGTTTTAAAGTCGTTCCGTTATCAGCAGATGAAGCAAACAACCAGTATACCTCAACTGTATTAGAAGAAGTGTTTGTATAAGAAACAGAAACAGTGTTATTTGATGAAATATCAACAGTTTGATCTTTTCCTGCGTTAACTAAAGAGAATCCCATTGGAGTCCAGTTACCAGCAGCAACAGGCTTCGTTGTAGCAACAGATAACTTTCCGTTTCCAGATCTAGTTAAATCGTAATCTACTGAATTACATTCAGTTTCAGTAGACGCTGTTGTAATTCCACATCCATACCAGAAAATCTCTCTGTCAGAACCAGCATCTTCTGTTTTGTCAGCACTTGAGAATTCTTCGTTAAATCCAGTTGCGTTTACAAAAGATTGAGCGTTTGCTACTGAAAAAGCAGCGATAGCAATACTTGATAGTAAAGTTTTTTTCATATTAAAATAAAATAGGTTAAACAATGCGTCTAAAATAAGCCTAAAATAAAGGTTACACAATTTTTTTAACAATAAATTACAAATGCAAACGTTTGAACGCTTCAGCAGCCTGATACTCAGGCATTCCAAGCTTATTATACAACTCTGCGGTCTTTCTATTTCTGTCTTCTGCGCGTTGCCAAAATTCCCTAGGGTCATCACCTGGAAAAACACCTCCATCCTTTTGTGATTCATGCTTAAAAATCGCTGTTCTCTTTTTGGTAACTTCGTCGGGACTTAAAGGAACAACCATCTCTACCTCATCTATAGGCCATTCTAACCAAGCTCCACGATATTGCCATACCCAACAGTTCTTTATCCAAGATGCTTCTTCATCTTCTTGAAGTTCATTAAAAGCCTTAATAAAAATGTCCAAACAAGTTTTATGTGTTCCATGCGGATCTGCTTTATCACCTGCTACGAAGATTTGATGAGGCTCAATTTCACTCAATAAAGCCTTTACTTTTTCAATATCTTCTCTCGAAACAGATTTCTTTTGAGCTTTTCCTGTCTTATAAAATGGAAGATCTAGGAAATAAGCATTATCATCATCAACTCCACAGTATCTATATGCAGACTGAGCTTCTCTTTTTCTTATCAGAGATTTAATTTCTAGAATTTCAGGTAAATCAATTGTTGAAGAGTCTTTCTTTCGGAAAAATGATTTAGCCTTTTCAGCAAACTCATCAACTTTATCACCTTGAAGTTCAAAAGTTTTCATGAATTGACGCATAAAACTTAATCTGTTTAACACATCTTCATCATGTACCGCCATACTACCATTAGTCATATAACCTACAGATACTTCATGACCTTGATCTACCAAACGAATAAAAGTTCCTCCCATTGATATAACATCATCATCAGGATGAGGACTTAAAACTAAAGTTCTTTTAGGGAATGGAGCTGAACGCTCAGGACGTCTCTGCCCCGCTGTTTCAGGCTTACCTCCAGGCCAACCAGTAATAGTATCTCTTAAATGACGGAAAATTTCAAGATTCAATTCATAGGCTGATCCCATTTGTGCAATAAGATCTCCCATTCCATACTCATTATAATCTTCATCAGTCAATTTAAGAACTGCTTTATTCAACTTCTCACTTAACCAACAAACAGCTTTAAGTGTAAGTTTTTCTGTCCAAACACAATCACCAACCAACCATGGAGTTTTGACTCTTGTTAGCTCAGAGGCTGCTGGTTCATCCAAAATAAAAATTGCTTCAGGATGATTTTGAAGAAATGTTGCAGGAATTAAAGCTGAAACTCTACCCTCGATGGCTTTAGAGACAATTTCCGCTTTCTTCTCCCCCCAAGCCATTAAGTAAATACTTTTAGCTTTAAAGATTGTTCCAACTCCCATTGTGATAGCTTTACGAGGAACACTATCCATGCTTTTAAAATCCTTTGAAGCGTCTCTTCTTGTTTTTTTATCAAGCGTTACCAAACGTGTAAAAGACCTAGAAGTTGAACCAGGTTCATTAAAACCTATATGCCCAGTTCTACCTATTCCTAATATCTGAATATCAATCCCTCCTAACTCATCTATTTTCTTTTCATAAGATTTACAAAACTCAGCAATCTCATCCATTTCAATCATTCCAGAGGGAATGTTGATGTTCTCTTTTGGAATATCAATTTTGTTAAACAAGTGCTCGTTCATAAATCTATGATATGATTGAACTGCCTCTTGATCCATTGGATAATACTCATCCAAATTGAAGGTAATTACATTTGAAAAACTCAAACCTTCTTGATGCATCTTTACCAATTCTCGGTAAAGAGAAATTGGCGATGCTCCAGTTGCTAACCCCAGAACAACCTTTTCATCCTTTTTGGCTTTTTCAAGTATTAATGATTTAATTTCTTGCGCTACATAAAGAGCACCTTCATCAGCTGATTTGAAAACTTTGTTTTGAATCTTTTCCACAATGAGAAATTTGGTTACGGTTACTATCTTAAAAATATTTCAAAAAATTCAATTGGCAATAGGTGTATTCATAGGTTAACCAAATGAAAACTTAAACATTAAAAATGCAAAAAGCCAGGAATTTCCTGGCTTCAAGATTTAATTTATGTTCTAACAATTATGCAGGTAACAAAGATGCTGCTTCGTTATCAAGTACAAAAACAGTGTTATTATGTTTTTGTAAATATGTAGCAGGTACCTGATCTGTTATTTCATTTGTAAGAGTATCCGAAACAATTTGCGCTTTGTTTTGTCCATAAGCCATCAAGTAAATACATTTAGCTTTTAATACAGATGCAACACCCATCGTAATAGCTTTAGAAGGCACATTTTCCACACCACCAAAACCTGGAGCAGCATCATCAATTGTAATTTGTGCCAAAGTTACTTGTCTAGTCACTGATTCTAATTCAGATCCAGGCTCATTAAACCCAATATGTCCAGTTCTACCAATTCCTAATATTTGAATATCTAAACCACCCTCTGCATCAATTTTGGCTTCATATTCTGCACAATGAGCATCAACTTGATCTTGAGGTAAATTACCTAGAGGAATATTAATATTTTCAGGTTTCACATCGATATGATTGAATAAGTTTTCATGCATGAAATACCAGTAAGAATGCTCAGAATTCTTTTCCATTGGGTAGTATTCATCCAAATTGAAAGTAACCACGTTTGCAAAAGATAAACCTTCCTCCTTATGCATTCTAATTAATTCTTGATACATTTTAACAGGAGTTGAACCAGTAGCTAAACCAAGAACTGTTTTCTTACCGCTAGCGTTATTTGACTCTATTAATTCTTTAATTTTTTTCGCAACGAATTTTGATCCTTCAATTGCTGAATCGAAAACCTCTTTTGTGTAGTTACTCATTTTATTTAATTTTTGGTTACTATTAAATGAGGTGTAAATTTACTCAGAAATTCGCAGTATAAAACAAAAAAAGCCCTCAAAAAGAGGGCTATATCATGTAAGACAAGTTTTCTTACTCAAATAAAGGTGCACCAACAGTAAACAACACCATATCATACCTACAACCTGTTGACTCAGATTGTGATGGAGACGCACCAAAATTAATTAAGAATGATTTAACCGAACCTAAATCAGATAGTGGAGCGTTATTTATAGTACTTCTTAAATCACTCAACTTATAAGATAAAAGCTTCCAACCATTCCAACTGATATCTTCATTCACCAAGAAACCTTGATTAGTAGAATCTCTCATTCCAAAATTAGCAGGAACATTATCATGTCCTTCAACTTTATTTACAAAGACATTAACATAAATACTATCACAATTATCTGTCGCTAATAAATTTTGGAAATCTTTCATTTGAACAGCATAATCTCCAAAGTACCAACTTGGACCAATTCCACTATAGTATACAAACTCTAAATACTTACCTCCAAAAGGAGAAGAAGTCTCTTCAAAATAATCAAAAACTCTACCTTCAGCTGCTGTATTTCCAGATACAAATGGCGCACCGTCAAAGAAAGTATAATTATCATTTCTTACTGGATATTGACCATTTTTATCCCAATCTCTAGCTAAAAATCCAAAAGAAGGGTGAGTATTAGTAAAAGTCTGCTTACCAGTTAGCTTAATTGTCTTAGCAATAGTTTCTTGACATATAACATCAAGCTCTATGGTAACATCACCTGCTCCAAATGAAACATTTTGCCCATTAAACTTGTCAGGAGTTCCATACCAATAAATATCAAATGAAGAACCACTTCCTGAATAATTCTTTTCTAGAGATCCATTAGATAATTTCAACTCCCAAGAAACATTTTCACCAAAATCTGCAACTAAATGTAAACCTGTTGAATCAAGGGGCAAAACATTATTCACAGATGCTAAATCAACTTCTGTTTTCCCAACTCTATATAATTCTAAATCTCCTTCAGAGAAACTAAAATCTGAACTAGGACATAAACTTGGACCTACTTCCTCTATTGGCTCACATGATGAAAACCCAATTAAAACAGAAGCAAACCCTAAAAATATTTTGTTCAATTTCATAACTTATTAATTTTTAAATTGAGGATAACCTCCTTCCGTAATAACTAAATAATCAACAGTTGCAGCAACCTCTTCACCAGCTGTTGGGTAACACAACATTGATAAAGCCATCGCTGAAATTCTGTTAGGTTGTTTAACACGGTTACCTGCTCCACCAGCAGAAGGACTACTACCTGCAGCAAAAGCACTATAAGGAACTGTTACTTCCTTCCAACCATTCCATGTTATTGGAATTCGGTAAATCCACCCATCGTTCGCTCCTTGATCGTAAGCGTTAGCTGCATTTGAAGCGTAATCAAGTAATGATTGTCGAGTTGAAAGCTCTCCATTATCAACTTCATAAACTTTTAATTCTACTGCACTGTTAGGATAATTTTTATCTCCGTAAACAAAAACAGTAAAATAAAGATCGTCAGCCGAAACGTTTTCAGAAATTGGTAATTCACTTACATCATCTCCAATTAAAAGTTCTAATAGCCTATCATGGTTTTTAGATAAAATCCAGCTATTTGAATTTGCATCGAACCCGCTCATTGCGTATCCTTTTAAACCTTGAACTCTTAAATCAGACAATCCACTCTCAACATCAGAATCTTTTGCATCATCAGCAAAACCTTCTAAACCTCTTCTGTGAGAAAGTGTATCATCACCTTCAGGTACATCTCTATCAAATTTATCAACGACAATGTGCTTTACACCATTCACTGTTTTCTTATGCCAATCATACTCTCTACCAAAAACCAAGTCATTAATAGAGTAAACACTATCTAACCCAGTAATCATTAATTTGATAGATAATTCTTCATTTTCTTGGAAAAAGAATTCATTAGAAGATCGACCGAAAAGCCATTCTCCATTATCAGCATTAATTTGATCGCCAGTATTTTTGATTTTCTTTACAGCCCCAGAAGTCTTACCTGATACTTGAATTTCCCAAGTTACTTCCTCATTAAACTTTGAAGTCTTGAAGTATGCATCTGTATTATCATAAAATTTAACAGTATCAGATACCGCGCTTCCTTCTTTAATTAATTCAAAAGTTATATTCTTATCAAAACTATCCGAAGCACCCATTAAATCTGGGCCAATTTGGTCAGTCTTACACCCTGCTATAGCAAGAGCTGCAATTCCTCCAAATATAATTTTGTTATTAAATAATCTCATAGTCTCTTCTTATTAAAATTTACCTGTGTAGTTAAAAAATAACTGCCCAACATTTAATCCGCTGTTTTCAACATTGTTGTTAACAAACTGAGCCATATTATAATTTAAAGAGAAAGCTTGTTGTTCAGAAAAACGGATTCTTGCTCCAACCGAGAAAATGGTTTCGTTTACATCAATGTCATAAGCATTAAAATCTGTAACTAAATTGAATCCATCTCTTACAGCCATAAACTCATTTCCTGAAGCCGCGAAATATTTTAAACCAGCTAATAAATCAAATTTCTTAACAATCTCAGCAGTTACACCAAAATCAACTAACATACTTGATAAAGCTACTTGAGCCCCCTCTGATCTAGATGTATTCTCATATCTAACTCCTGTACTAACGTTAAGAAGACGCTTCGATCCAATAAGGTTGCCAATTTTTGCAACACCACCTGCTTTTACTACCATAAAACTTCTAAGTGCTTCCCCACCTTCTCCAACAATTTCTTGTCCGAAATCAGCATTTAAAGCGGCTTCATATCCAGCAACTGAAGTATCAGTAGCAACTTCAACACCTACAACTTGTCTGTTCGGTGTAGCGTCACCAAAAGGATTTAAGTTATTAAAGTATTGATTAAACCCATCTAATGTAGTTAAGATTGAAGCATTATATACATCTTCATCAGTAAACTGATCATAATAAATCTGCCCTCTATCTGCACCTTCTATTTTACCGAATAATGTTGGATTATTATTAACATTATATCTTCTAGTTTGAGCTGTTGGAGAGAAGAATGTTGCTCCAACTCTTCTGAAATCAACACCAAATTTAATTCCTGATTTTTTCAAAGTATATCCAAAATCAACATCAACCATCATGTCTGAGTACTCTTGAGTAACATCATCACTATTCCTAGTATAACTGAACATAGCCCCTCCTAATTCGGTATTAAAACCAACTATAGCACTTTCAGTTTCTCTTTGGTAATTAAAATCTCCCGTAGTTACGTAGTTTGAATAATCAAATTCGGCTGTAGCAACAGCTAAGTCGTACATTGCTGCTTCGTTAAGACCAATTTTGATATTATTATCAACTTTATATTCAAGTCTACCTCCAGAAAGTAATCTATCTGGAACTTCAAACTCATTACTTGAGGCAGTTCTGGTAGTAAAAGCATACAAACCTAAACCTCCTTCTTTACCAATATTCCAACCATATTGACCAGATACCCCTTGTAATAGCCAAGTATTTCCATCATTAAAGTTTTCATACTCTAATATCTCCTTTCTCTCAGCGAAGATATCAGATTCAAATCCAGTTGAAGCTATATCAGAGTTGTAAACTGTATAAGGAGTTAATTCAACACGGATATCCCCAAGCTCGTACTTTAAACCTTCAACTGTACCTCCCATTGAAAATTGACGGAATTCGAAAGAAGTTTGAGACCCGAATGCTGTTCCAAATGGAGATCTTGTTCTCAAAATAGCTTTTGCATTAAAAGTTGAATCAAGATCTAAATTTGTTTGAAGATCAAAAAGGTTATAACCTGAAATATTTGCAGTTTGGGTACTAGTAGCTGACTCAAGAGCTGTTCCTCCTAAAGAGTTATTTGTAATAATAGACCTACCTAAACCATTTAAACTATAAGCAGGACCTTGAGCGTTAACACCAATAGTTAATCCTAAGGATAACGCTGAATATATTAATGACTTTTTGTAATTCATTTTAAAAAATTTTATAAGAATATTTTTAATTCAAAAGTTGTTTCTAATCCAGAGAACTTATCAAGTTTAAAGTTTTTATCTCTGTGCGTCATGTATTTAGTTCTTAAGTGAAAAGATGTTTTTCTAGTAAGATCGTAATCTACTCCAACAGCATACATGTTTCCTAATTGATCAATATAATCTACTCTGTCTTCATTAGTATCAGGATCTGTATGTTGAACAGCTGTTCTTTCACTTCCTTTAGCAATTTCAACAGCATAGTTACCAACAAGTGATACTTTCTTATTTAATTTATAAGCTGCTGTGAAATCATTGTATAAAACAGAAACTAAGTTTGACTTATCACCAGGAATTGAAAATGCATTAAATCCATCTTTAATCGAATTAAATGTATTCAAGTTTAATAAAACTATTTCCTGCTTTTTATTAATAGGCTTCTTATACTTTAACATCAATTCTATAGCATTGAAACCAAGTTTGTTTCTTTGTAAATAACCGTCTTCGTTATTCAACGTTACTGTTTCAAAAGTTCTAAACCAGTAACTCTTTATTCTACCATAGTTTCCTCCAGCTTGAAACCAAGGTCTAAATCTTGATCTAGAGAAGGAGTTTACTCTATGTTGAATAGTTAAAGTATCCGTTAATGCTTCAATCTCTTGACTAGCTGAATAACCAAATTGAACTTTCAAATCTCCAAAATTTGCTTCAATATCTAAGTTAACACCTTGTCTGTTGTTGGTTAACTGTCCTGCCTCTTGAGCAATATTGGCAAAATATGAGTCATTGTATAGGAATTCATTTTGTGCACCTCCCTGTTTTACATAAGGATTTGCGTTCAAAATTGAACCATCAACATTACCAAAGTTCTTATTCAAGTGGAAAAATTCAATCGAGAACGGCCATAAAACAGCTCTTCGATCAAAAGAAGCTTTTAAAACTCCTCCAAATCCAGTACCAGTGTAAATTTCGTATTGGTCAACAGGAATATCAACAAATTCCTTTATTGTTTCAATTCTACTTCCTCCAATCTCACCTTCTAATTTGATTTTACGAACTTTCAAATCAAAGTCGAAAGTATACATTGTATTGTCGTCTCTTAAATCAAGACCAACATCTACTTTTGCTCTTTTTGCGTAAAGGTTTAAACCAGCTTTACCTCTTACAGCTCTTTCGAAAATATATTTCTCTAGTCTGTAACCCGAAGTAATTGAAGGGAAACCAGTTGCCTGCTTTGATTGAATTAGGTTTCTATTGGTTTGACCGTAAATAACTTTAAAACTCATTTGAGAAGGCATATGCTCAATTACACCTATTCCTCCTTGCAATGGAGCTCTACCTAGGTTTTGAGCTCCTATATTTGAAGAAAGAGTAAAATATTCTTGGTAACGAGTAAATGAAGTTCTATACCAATCCCAAGGCAATCTTTCAAAGTAATTATCAGTAAATTCTGGCTGACCAAGGGTAAATCTTGAAAGATTTGTCCAAAGAACTTCTCCAGCCCAAATGGATGTTTTGAACATCCCTGTTCTCATTTGAGCTCCAAAATTTAAATTTTGTACAGCTCCAATATTCCTAGAACTACCTTTAATATCTCCCGTCATGTTATTACCTAAGGAATAACCAACATTAAAGTTGAAATTATCCTTTAATTGAGATTTCAAATTAAGCTCTAACATTGGATAACCTGCGTTAGCTCCAGAATTTGCATCAGCGTTTGGATAATCTGAAAAAGAAATATGCTTATCACTTGTTGTTTGATCTGCATAAGAGTCAAACATAGTTCTTTGAATCGTCAGGAATCTAGTAACACCAGATACCTCAATATTTCCTTTTGTTAAGCCCTTCAGTTTATTATTCCCAGCATTAACTAGATTCAGTTTTCTTGAATAATCATTTTCAGATGATGAAGAATCATTTTTAAATGGCTGAGCCATATAGAATCCAGTAGAAACTGAATTATGCGGAGAATAAGAAGCGCTATCACTACCCCCATAAGAACCTGCAAATACAGCTCCAGCTGATACGGCAGATGCTAAAAGTGTAGCTAATAGTTTTCTATTGTTTTGCATACCTATAGTTTAAGGTTTATTAATTAATATCTTTTTCTAATTCGAGGTTGATTACATGGTTGAAGAACATCAACCAATTGATCTGCTAGAGGAGTTCCTGTAATTAAAAGAGAACCTTTCTTTTTCTCCATGTAATCACCAGTCGCATCCCAAATAATAACTCCAGCACATTTATTTTTAAAAGCGTATTCAGCCTTTAATCTAATAGACTTTTCATCATCATAAGAAACAAATGCTGAATCCTTTGTACTTATAGCGTATGGGTTTTGAGCAACATCATCCCACATTTGCTTATCATAAGTATCCATTTCATCTACGATTCTGTAGTACAAAGGCATACCCTCGTGTAAAGGATATCTGTCTAAATCCACTTTTGCATCATGCTCAGCATAAATAGCTGGTTCATTCCCTTTAAATCCTTTTAATGTTCTTCCATAAAAGGCAACTCCTAGGTTTATTTTCTCTGAAGGAACTCCCTTTTCTTTTAACATTTTAAATGCTAAATCTAAAGAACCTTCATAACCTTTTTCTGGAGAATAAAGGGGTGAGTTATGGTTTGCATCAGACGACCAAGTTCCATTGAAATCATAAGTCATCATATTGATGTAATCCATGAATTCAGAAACTTTTTTGTATTCGATACAATCCATTTGTCCTTTGTTCGCACCAAAAGCGGCAGTTAACAAGAATTTATCTTCGTCTACTCGTCCCAATGTTTTACCTAAGGAATCGATTCCTAATCTGATAGCATACATGAACTTTGTGAAGTTCTCTCTATCCACTTCAGGTCGACCACTATGCTCTTCATAACAAGGGTACTCCCAGTCAATATCAATTCCATCAAATTGATAATCTTTAATGATTCTTACACATTCATTAACAAATCTCCTAGTCTTATTAGGATCGTCAGCTATCCCAGGGAAATTGTCAGATAATGTCCACCCCCCGATGGAAACCATAACCTTAGTTCCCCACAAGTGAGCAAAATCAATTAACGAAGTGTTTGTAAAATAGGCAGGCTGCGGTTTTCCCCAATCAATTCTACCTCTTAATAATAAAGTATCCGCCCATGGATCGGTACCTTTCAAATATCCGTTACTATCAGGCGCAAAGAAAGAGTAGTTTAAAATACTGTATCTGGAGTAATCTAATACTTCAGGAACAACAGCACCACTTCTCTTGTACATTTGCCAAGATGGATAATAACCGATGATTTGTTTACATGAATTTTGTGCTTTTAAGGCTCCGCCCATGAGTAACACGGAAATAGCACATAGTGAAAATATTCTTCTCATAGTTAAGTGAAGTTTGAGCGTCAAATATAGTATTATTTAACAGAAATTAACGGAAGGACACTTCTAATTATCAACAAATACAGTCTAGACAAGTTCAAGACACTTAAAGCTAAAGCCTTGTTAATCAAAATAAAACATATTAAACAGTAATTTGTACGCATAAAAAAAGCGCTCCAAAATGGAGCGCTTATCATGTTTTTATAAGATTGATTAAATCGAAAGAATTTCGGCAACTCTAACAATTTCGTCATCAACGTGATCTTTAAATTGAATAGCGTCTTGTAAAGAAGTGTAAACAACTTCATTTTTAATAATTCCAGCCATGACACCCGTTTTCCCCTCTCTTAATCCTTCTACAGCTGCAACTCCTAGTCTACTTGCTAGAATTCTATCAAAACAAGTAGGAACTCCTCCTCTTTGGGTATGACCAAGAATTGAAACTTTCGCATCATAATGTGGCGCGTGCTCCTTAATCATTTGTTTGATTTTATAAGCTCCACCCCATTTATTTCCTTCAGCAACAACAACTATGCTTGAAGTTTTACCGTTTTTTCTACCAGTATCTAACTTTTCTATTAATTCTTCAAAAGTTGTTTCCTTTTCAGGAATTAATATTCCGAAAGCACCTGATGCTAAACCTGTAAAAGCAGCAATATAACCAGATTCACGCCCCATAACCTCAACAAAGAATAATCTGTTATGAGACATTGCTGTGTTTCTGATGTTATCTATGGACTGTAAAACAATATTATTTGCTGTATCAAATCCAATAGTATAGTCAGACCCGTGTAAATCATTATCAATAGTTCCAGGAACCCCAATAACTGGAATACCTTGCTCTTCCCAAAGCAACTTTGCCCCAGTAAAAGTTCCATTACCTCCTATTGCAACAATAGCATCAATACCTTCTTCACGAAGTTTTTCAGCAGCTTTTGCTCTTACTTCAGGATCATGAAATTCAAGACATCTAGCTGATTTCAATACAGTTCCACCTTTACCTAAAATATGATTAACAGATCGAACATCTAAAGTTTCAAAATCTCCTTCAATCATACCTTCGTATCCACGGTAAATTCCAACTGCTTCAATCCCGTAATAAAAAGAGGAACGAACGACAGCTCTAATAGCTGCGTTCATTCCTGGAGCATCTCCTCCTGATGTTAAAACACCAATCTTTTTTATTTCTTTACCCATAAGGTAACTGTATTGTAAAAAATTATCTAAAAATTACTTAGCAGATAAAATAATTGCTAATTCAGCCATTCTGTGAGAGAATCCCATCTCATTATCATAGAATGAAGTCGCTTTAACTAAAGTTGTTCCGTTGTTAGGAATCACTAAAATGTTATCTAAAACCATTGAAGAGTATGGCTCTCCAACACAGTCTCTAGAACACTCATAGAAATCTCCTAAATAAACTGTTTGCTTTAATAAAGTTGACTCGTTCATTTTTGAGATATTCTCTTGCATTTTAGCTTTTAACTCATCAGCTGAAACTTCACCTTCGATTTGGTAAACACACTCAACAACAGAACCTGTATCTGTAGGAACTCTTAATGCAGTACCATTTAATTTACCATTTAAGTGAGGTAAAACTTTACCTACAGCTTTTGCAGCTCCAGTTGAAGCAGGAATGATATTATTTAAAGTAGCTCTGTTTTTCCCTCCTCCAAATGCGTCAGCAACTTTTTGAGTTGCAGTAGCAGCATGAGTTGTAGACATTAAACCAGAGATTACTTTGAAAGAATCATCGATAGCTTTAGTCATTGGAGCTAAACAGTTAGTAGTACATGATGCGTTAGAAACGATTTTATCTTCAGAAGTTAAAATTTCGTGGTTTACACCAACTACAACAGTTTTAGTTGAGTCACTACATGGTGCAGAAACGATAACTTTTTTAGCTCCAGCATTTAAGTGAGCTTGTGATTTTTCTGTTGATAAATAGAATCCTGTACATTCGAAAACAATATCAACGTCATGCTTACCCCAAGGAATATTATTGGCATCTTTTTCAGCATAAACAGTAATCTCATGTTTTCCAACTTTGATTACGTTATCGCTTTTTAAAGAAACATCAACTGGGAATCTTCCGAAGATTGAATCTTTTGGTAATCCATTTGCGATTTCTGCAGCAGAAACTAAATCGTTACCAGCTACTATTTCGATTTGATCATCAAATTTTTCAACGATTACACGCATAACGTTTTTTCCAATACGTCCCATTCCGTTGAATGCTACTCTTACTTTGCTCATTGTAATTCTTGTTTTAGATTTTAAAAATTCTACTACTCGATTTTTGAATAGAAGCACAAAAATAAGTCATTTTTTTTTTCTGATTGCAAAGGCCTTTTAAATATTGAATCCTTAATGTTTTGTTAACCTAGAATACTTTACTATTAAGATACTTGAATCCTTAAATCATTTATGAAACTTTCGGTTCGATTATCGCTATAGTCAAACTTAATTTTTGCCTTATTGTAATAACTCTCTCTTGCTGTTAGTTTCTTTTTAATAAAAGAAAGTAACTCATCATTGGAAAGATTAGCTATTAAAGGACGTTTTGACTTCTCTCCAATTAATCTATCCCTTAATATCTCTGGTGACAAACTTATGTAAACGGATAATCCTAAATTGTTAATCAAATCATCATTATTGTTAAAACATGGAGTACCTCCACCACAACTGATTATTGTTTTGTTCCAATTTTTTGTTTCCTCGAGAGCTAAGGTTTCTAAATCCCTAAAATATGCCTCCCCAGATTCTTCAAAAATGCTTGATATAGATCTTCCTTGTTTTTCTTCAATGTAATCATCTAAATCGATAAAATTCCAATTTAAAGCCGCAGCAATTTTTCTTCCAAATGTAGATTTTCCACATCCCATGAACCCAACCAAAAAAATTTTATCGTCTTTTTTCATCTCCGTTACAATTTGAAAACCATTTGTTTACAAGTCAAAATTAACACAGTTTTTACTCAAGATTTAAAAAAAACAAGGTTTTATTTTGAGATAAAAATTTAAAGTACGTATATTTGCATCCGCTTTTGAAAAGGAGATCTGGTAGCTCAGTTGGTAGAGCATCTCCCTTTTAAGGAGAGGGTCCAGGGTTCGAGCCCCTGCCAGATCACAAAAGTTAAATCAGCGAGTCTTACGACTCGCTTTTTTTTTGCTATTGTTTTTCCAAAGACAAAATAAACTATCAACTTTAAATAACTTTGAAAAATGAAAAACATAATTATAACATCTATTACTTTTCTCTTTCTTGTTTCATGTACTAGTTCTGAAAAGAAAACATCCAACTCAAATAAACCATCTATCACATGGTTATCACTAGATGAAGTTCAAGAAAAAATGAAAACTTCTCCCAAAAAAGTTTTAATAGATGTTTACGCTGAATGGTGTGGTCCTTGTAAAAGAATGGCCAAATACACTTTCACCGATTCTCAAGTTGTGGATTATATTAACAAACATTTTTACGCAGTTAAATTCGATGCAGAATCAAAACCTGATGTAAACTTTTTAAACAAAAACTATAAAAACAAAGGCAGAACGCACGATTTCGCATTGAAATTCGGAAGTACTCCAAGAGGCCTTGCTTACCCAACAATTGTATATTTCGATGAGGATTTTAAAAAGATAAATGCTATTCCAGGGTATTATGTTGCTGATCAATATTTGGAAGTGGCCAAATACTTTGGAGACAATCATTACAAAACCAAATCATTTCAACAATATTCAAACATGAGATAATATGGCACAGTTTTAGGTAAAACTTTAACAAGTCATTAACAGGTTTTTGATATCTTATTTCATACATTTGATAAGGTTGAAAAACATAAACTTATAAAACAATGAAAAAATTACTATTTACATTCTGCTTAGCATTCTTCGGAATGGTTTTAAATTCAAACGCTCAAGATCAAGCAACTGAAACTACTCCTGTAGATCCAAACGGACCAAAAATCGAATTCGACACAACTGTTGTAGATTTTGGAACTATTGATCAAGGTAGTGATCCTTTTAGAACTGTAATGTTCACAAACACTGGAAAAAAACCATTGCACATAACAAACTGTAAAGGTTCTTGTGGATGTACGGTTCCTCAGTGTCCAACTACTCCAATTATGCCAGGAGAAAAAGGTGAGTTAAAAGTAAGATACGATACTAAAAGAGTTGGTAGAATTAGCAAAACTGTTACTGTAAAGTCTAACGCAAATAACGGGACTGTTACTTTAAAAGTTGTTGGAACCATTAATGCAACTAAAGCTGAAGAGGCAATGCCTTCAAACAATGGTGGTCCTTTAGCTGAATAAAAAATAACAAATTGAAATTAAGGGCACTTCTAGTGCCCTTTTTTATGCTCTAAAATTTAAACACATGAAAAACCTGATAGTCTTTTTCTTCTTTTTAAGTCTTTCATCAGCATCTTCAGCTCAATCATTAGACTTAAACGAACCTTTTCTTAAAATTGAAAATGACACGTTGGATTACGGAATAATAAAATATGGGAGTAATGGAGAAAGGCTAATAGAAGTTAAGAACACAGGAGAAAAGCCTTTAATAATTACTAACTGTAAAGGATCGTGCGGATGCACTGTTCCTAATTGCCCAAGTAAACCAATTCAGCCGGGCGAAAAAGCAGAAATCTCGATAAAATACGACACAAAAAGAACTGGTGATTTCAATAAAACGGTAACTATTAAATCAAACGCGATTAACAATACGATATACCTAAAAGTTAAAGGAAAAGTAATTGAATGACCTTTTAAGAACTATTTGTTAATAAAATCAACTCAAATTAGAGAACTTCGTTCTATTCCGAGAGTATCTTCGACAACGTCTATCCTGACAAACAAAAAAAATAACAATATTTAATTGTGTGGTGGAAAAGCAACCCAGATAATTGAGATTAATTCTCTAATTATTTCGGGTTGTTTTTTATTTTAAACACCTCGTATTTTACATATATAAAAAGTACTTTTACAACAAACTTTTTCTAAATGAATAGCATATTATCTGCAATTACTTGGGATATTGATCCGATAATTTTCAAACTTGGAAGTTTAGAGATAAGATATTATGGATTGTTATGGGGTGTTGGTATTTGGGTTGCTTACTCTATATGCAAAAAATTATTCCTTAATGAAAAAGAAGATATCAAACTTCTGGATCCTCTTTTATTCTCATGCATGATAGGTGGTATTGTTGGCGCAAGATTAGGACATGTAATCTTTTATCAGTCGGAATTATTTAAAGTAGATTTCTTGAGTGTTTTCCTTCCTTTCAGCTTCAAAAACGGTTTTGAATTTACAGGATTTGCAGGATTAGCAAGCCATGGAGGAGCTATAGGTGTAATACTTGCGCTTATTTGGTATCAACTAAAAAAGAATACTCATTCTTTTATTTGGATTTTAGATAAGGTAGCCTACCCATTAGCTATCACAGCTTTCTTCATTAGAATTGCTAATTTCATGAATAGTGAGATCGTTGGTGTCCCAACAAATTCTCCCGTTGGTATAATCTTTAAGCAAAACAAAATATACAATGAGCTTGGACAATTTGTTGGCTATGAAGATTTTGCTAGATATCCAACGCAACTTTTCGAAGCAATTGCGTATTTAATTATATTTTTCCTCTTGAGAAGAATGTACTGGAAAGGAAAATCTTACTTACAAGAAGGAAAATTAATAGGAACTTTCTTTATTACGATGTTTTCCGCTAGATTCATCATCGAGTTCACTAAAAATCCACAAGGAGGAATTGAAGATTACGAATTTCTTAATTCGCTTTCAACCGGACAATGGCTTAGTATTCCGTTTATTATTATTGGAAGTATATTACTTTATAGGTTGAGAAAAGTAAAGAATACTTAACAATATTCTAAGAAGCCCCTCGGGACGTCTCTACTTTTAGTTGAATTTCATTTCTATTTCGGGTAGTGCTTTTAGTCCATGAATAAATTCATTGGACACATTTACTTTGTATGCACTACTTGCCAACTCAAGAAAAATATTTTCTTCTTCATCAACCAATACTAAACGAAGATTACAATCACCTACATTCTTCTCACAAACACCTGAAAGCTTAGAAATATAATCATCATCAACTAAGCTTGATTTCACATGAACAGTTACCGATTTAACTAATTTATCTCGAACATCTGAAAGGAGTTCAATCTTATGAATTTTAAACTCAACATCATCTTTAGTCTTCGCAAATCGCTTAGGCTCCATTTTACCTCTGATG
The DNA here is from genome assembly GCA_964230605.1 of Flavobacteriaceae bacterium. Classification (GTDB taxonomy): domain Bacteria; phylum Bacteroidota; class Bacteroidia; order Flavobacteriales_C. The sequence goes on along the minus strand of CAXRIN010000093.1, from coordinate 4,903 downwards.
AACAGAAAAGCACCTTCAACAAGAAATCTTCTGAACTTTAAATAAGTATCCCCAAATAAGAAAAATTTACCTGCATCAGTATAATCTTCAACTGTTAAAATCCCAAAATGATTTCCTTTTTTACTCATTCGTTCAGCAGCTTCCGAAACTATTCCAGCAAAAGAAATATCCTTTCCTTTTAATTCATCAGGTGAATGATTAAGTTGATCAAAACTCGCATTACAGAAGTTTTCAATTTCCAGTTTAAAATCATCTAATGGATGACCAGAAATATAAACTCCAACCATTTCTTTTTCCTGATTCAAAGCATATACACTACTCCAAGGATCACATGCTGGAACTGGAGGTTTGGGTAATTCAACATCAGAACTACCGCCGAATAAAGATTGCTGAGCAGAACCCTGTTCGTTTTGTAATTGCAACCCATAACGAATTGCCTTTTCCAAAAAGCTTGATTCCTTTTCGTTAGGTTTGAAAAAATATTGTGCTCGATGAATATTCGAAAAGCAATCTAAACCACCCGCTAAAGCCAAGTTCTCGACGCATCTTTTATTCGCTGCTCTCAAATTGATTCTACTAGTAAAATCGAAAACATCTTTATAAGGTCCATTCTTTTTACGCTCTTCAACAATTGATTCTACAGCCCCTTCTCCTACTCCTTTAACAGCACCTAAACCAAATCTGATTTCTCCTTTTTGGTTTACGGTAAATTTATAGACCGATTCATTAACATCTGGTCCAAGAACAGGCACCCCCATTCTTTTACACTCTTCCATAAAGAAAGTAACTTGTTTGATGTCGTTCATGTTATTACTCAACACAGACGCCATATACTCAGCAGGATAATGAGCTTTAAAGTAAGCTGTTTGATATGCAACCCAAGCATAACAAGTTGAGTGAGATTTATTAAAAGCATAGGATGCAAATGCCTCCCAATCTTTCCATACCTTCTCTAACTTTTCTCTATTATGACCACGCTCCTCTCCGCCATTCATGAACAGCGGCTTAAGTTGCTCTAGCATGGCAAAGATTTTCTTTCCCATTGCTTTCCTCAAAGAATCGGCCTGACCTTTTGTGAATCCAGCCAAACTTTGAGAAAGTAGCATAACTTGCTCTTGGTAAACAGTAATACCGTAGGTTTCCCCAAGATATTCTTCCATTCCGTCTAAATCGTAAATAATGGGTTCTTCCCCATGTTTACGACGAATGAAATTTGGAATATACTCAAGAGGTCCCGGACGATACAATGCGTTCATTGCAATTAAATCCGCAAAAACCGTTGGCTTCAATTCCCTCATATATTTCTGCATTCCTGCAGATTCATATTGAAAAACCCCTACAGTTTCACCTCTTTGGAATAACTCATATGTTTTTACATCATCAATAGGAATCGCCTCAGGATCAATCTCTATTCCGTGACGCTCTTTAACAATTGCAACTGCATCTTTAATTAAAGTCAGTGTTTTTAATCCAAGGAAATCCATTTTTAGTAATCCCGCACTTTCAACAACAGAGTTATCAAACTGCGTACACCACATGTCGGAATCCTTAGCCACGGCAACAGGAACATGTTCTCGAATATCAGTTGGAGTAACAATTACACCACAAGCATGAATACCTGTATTTCTAACTGAGCCTTCTAATGCTTTTGCCTGACGTATAGTTTCTCCAGCTAATGTATCTTGATCGTAAACCAATTTTAGTTCACGAGCCATTTCCATTAATTCAGGATTTCCTAGCTTTTTTTCTAATTCAGTATCAGACATCCCAAACATCTTGTTCAGCTTCATGTCTGGAACCAACTTTGCCAATCGATCTGCTTCGGACAATGGAAGATCTAAAGCTCTAGCAGTGTCACGGATTGACGACTTTGCAGCCATCGTTCCATATGTAATTATTTGAGCTACTTGAGAAGAACCATATTTGTCAATTACATATTGAATAACACGTCCACGACCTTCATCATCGAAATCAATATCAATATCAGGCATCGATACCCTTTCAGGATTCAAAAAACGCTCAAAAAGCAAATCATATTGAATCGGATCAATATTCGTAATTGTAGTACAATAAGCAACTGCTGAACCTGCAGCCGAACCACGGCCCGGACCAACAGAAACGCCCATTTTACGTGCCTCCTTAATAAAGTCTTGTACAATTAAGAAGTAACCAGGATAACCCGTATTTGCGATTACTTCCAACTCAAAATCCAAACGTTCCCTAATATCATCGGTAATTTCACCGTAACGCTCTTTAGCTCCTTCGTAAGTTAAGTGACGTAAATAAGCATTCTCTCCTCGCTTACCTCCATCCTCTAAATCTTTTGGGTCTTGAAATTGTTCGGGAATATCAAAAGCAGGTAATAATACATCTCTCGCTAAACCAAAAACTTCAATTTTATCAACAATTTCCTGAATATTTAAAATCGCCTCCGGAATATCCGCAAACAACTTTTTCATTTCATCTTGAGATTTGAAATAGAATTCTTGGTTTGGGAATCCAAACCTAAATCCTCTCCCCCTTCCTATTGGTGTGTTTTTTTGCTGCCCCTCTTTTACACACAATAATATATCATGCCCTTCAGCATCATCTTGGTCAATGTAGTAAGTATTATTCGCCGCAATTATTTTAATATCATGCTTTTTAGCAAACTTAAGTAGCACGTCATTTACACGATCCTCCTCCTCTAAACCATGACGAACTATTTCGATGTAAAAATCGTCTCCAAAATGGTCTTTCCACCACAATAAAGCCTCCTCAGCTTGGTTTTCCCCAACATTCAAAATCAATGACGGCACCTCTCCATTCAAACCTCCCGTAGTGACAATAATATCTTCTTTATATTGAAGAATCAATTCTTTGTCAACCCGAGGAACATAGTAAAAACCATCAATATGTCCTTGAGAACAAATTCGCGATAAATTCTTATAACCAGGTTTATTCTTCGCTAAAAATGGTATTTGATATCCATTGTCTTTGTAAGATTTATCTTTATGATCTTTACAAACGAACAATTCAGCACCAATTATGGGCTTAATGGTTTGTTTATTGCAGACCTCTCCTGCCTCTTCAGCTTCTTTAATGTCAGCTTCAATGGCTTTGTTTTTTTTCAGAACTGCATTTACAAAAAGGAATGCAGCCATCATATTACCTGAGTCTGTTAAAGCCACCGCAGGCATATTATATTCAACCGTCTTATCTACAAGACTTTGAATTTGCGAAGTTGCTTGAAGAATTGAATATTGTGAATGATTATGCAAGTGACAAAAAGAAGCTCCTTTTAATCTCTCTAATCCTGCAGCTACATCAACAGTTTCAGTTGGCCCTGCTTCTGCCGCTTCTCTGTCAGCTATCTTTTTACTTTCGTCCTTAAGATTTAAATGCTTTAAACCAATAAAATCAAAAGGCTCTGGGTTCTCTTCTTTAAATTTTGAAAGATACCCTTCTTCTTTTTTTAATTCGGATTGCGAAAAATGACCTAATCTAACTAACTCTAAAAAACACCTCGTTGTTGCTTCAACATCGGCAGTAGCATTATGGGCTTCTCCAAATGCTTCTCCAAATAAGTATTGATGTAACTCTGTAAGCGTAGGTAACTTAAACTTTCCTCCTCTACCTCCAGGAATCTGACAGAGATTTGCCGTTAACTCGGTACAAGTATCCAATATAGGCATTTCAGCCATTGGCGACTCAACATTGGCACGATAAAATTCGCACCCCATAATATTGATATCAAAACCAACATTTTGCCCTACAACAAAATCCGCTTTCTTTAAAGCAACATTAAACTCCTGTAATACAAAGTCAAGTTCTTCACCTTGTTCAGTTGCTAATGTAGTTGAAATACCATGTATTCTTTCGGCGTCAAAAGGAATATCAAATCCATCCGGCTTAACTAAGTAATCCCTTGCTTCAACAACCTTACCCCATTCGTCATGTAATTGCCATGCAATTTGAATACACCTTGGCCAATTATCGGTATCGGTGATTGGGGCGTCCCAACGTTTGGGTAAACCCGTTGTTTCGGTATCAAAAATTAAATACAATTCGAGAATAGATTTTGCTCAGATAAAAATACAAAAGGTGGGCTCCGAACGAAACATTTTTGTCTGGAATTTGTTAACACTTAAAACATAAATTTTCAATTGTGAATACAAAAGAGAAACTCACTCTAAAAACGATCGAATTAATTATTGAAAAAGGTTATCACGGAACAGGTGTAAACGAAATCCTTAGAGCTACCAAAATACCTAAAGGTTCATTATACTACCATTTTCCCAAAGGCAAAGACCAATTAGTTACCGAGGCTTTAAGATCAGCCACAATTCGATTATCGCTAGAGTACAAAAAGCTATTAAGAGACGCTGGTAGTTTAGACGAAGGATTAGGGAATTTAATTGATCATTCAAAGAATGAATTAATAAGTACAAAATACAAAGTTGGGAGTATTCTGGTAAATGTATCACAAGAAGTAGGATCTATAAATAAAGACCTACAAGAAACCTGTAAACAACTTTTTGAATTGATAATTAATGCCTTAGAAAGCTTTTTCCTTAAACATGATGTTGATACTTGGCAAGAATCAGCTCGTAGTTTCTACACCAGACTCCAAGGAGCTATCGTATTATCAAAAGCTTATCAAACCACTTCGTTTTTGGATGATTTAAGTGCTGAGATTGCAACTGACAGAGGTTTATAAATTTTCACACCTATATTATCAAAGCCATTTCATCATCCAGAGCGATAGCGAATTCGCTATCGCTCTGGATGAACTGTGTTTAAAAACAAATATTTCTTTGATAATTTTCATCATATTTTTGGTTTGATTTAGCAACAGCAAAAGCTTGCTTGAGCAGTTTGTTTGCAATAGCGATTTTAATAACTCTTTCGGGCTTACCTCTTT
>CAXRIN010000092.1:0-47931 GCA_964230605.1 Flavobacteriaceae bacterium | reverse complement strand
TATGAAGAATTGATGCGACCTACACTATTTTAAAGGGGCTTACTTTTTATTTTCGTTAAAATGTAAAATGTATAAGCTTTAAAATCAAACAGTTGCATTGTCAATTGGATTTTTTTGTGTTTTTATCGGACAATAATGATTAGAAATAAAAAAAAGGACAACTTAGTTGTCCTTTTCAGTTATATCAAATTCGTGAGATTAGCGGGATTCGCGTGAAAATCTTACCAAGTGGCCTTGAACTGATCCAAGAATCGAACGTCATTTTCACTCCACATTCTTAAATCTTTTACTTCATACTTAAGCATTGCCATTCTTTCGATACCCATTCCGAAAGCAAATCCTGAATATTCGTTAGGATCGATACCTGCATTCTTTAGAACATTAGGGTCAATCATTCCACATCCTAAGATTTCAAGCCATCCAGTGTACTTACAAACATTACAACCTTTCGTGTCACAAAGTGAACAAGAAACATCAACCTCTGCACTAGGCTCGGTAAATGGGAAATAAGATGGTCTCATTCTGATTTTAGCGCGCTCACCAAACATCTCTTTTGCGAAATAGTCGATAGTTTGCTTTAAATCAGCAAATGAAACGTTTTTATCAATGTATAAACCTTCAACTTGGTGGAAGAAACAATGCGCTCTAGCACTGATAGCTTCATTTCTGTAAACTCTCCCGGGAGTGATTGTTCTGATTGGTAATTCATTCGCCTCCATTACTCTCATTTGAACAGAGGAAGTATGCGTTCTTAATAACCAATCTGGATTTTTCTCAATGAAGAAAGTATCCTGCATGTCACGAGCTGGATGTTCATCAGGAAGATTTAATCCTGTGAAATTATGCCAATCATCTTCCACCTCAGGACCTTCAGACACTGTGAATCCGATTCTTCCGAAAATATCAATGATTTCCTCGTTAACAATACTTAAAGGGTGACGACTTCCTAATTTGAAATTATCTCCTGGTAATGTTAAATCTATATTTGAATTTTGCTCTTCCGCTTCTTCTGCAGATGCACTGAAAGAATCGAATTTAGATTGAGCCTGATTTTTTAAAGCGTTGATAGATTGACCAACCTCTTTTCTTTTTTCTGCAGCAACATTCTTAATCTCAGAAAATAAATCCTTAAGTACATTTTTCGAACCTAAGAATTGAATTCTGAATTTTTCAAGAGCATCCTTCCCTTCAATTTTGAATTCCTCAATTTGCTGACTTATCTCTTTAATCTTGTCTTCCATCAAACTCTGTTTTAAATGAAATTATAATTTCTTAATCGTCATTTTTATATCCTCGTCAGGCCTATTAGCTCTATTGGTTTTTACATTTGCAATAGAATCAATAATATCTAAACCTTCTACCACTTCTCCAAAAACAGTGTATTCCATATCTAGGAATGGCGTTCCTCCTATAGAATAGTAGGTTGCAAGTTGTTCCGAAGTGTAGCTGTTACTATCATCGGTATATAATTCATTAATTTTTTGCTCAAGCATCATTCCGTAGTAATTAATACTGTCTTTGTTACCAGAATTTCTTGCTCTCATAAAAGCATCTTTTAAATATGCATTTGCAGGATCATTCATCACTTTTGGTCCTAAAGCTCTTTTTTGAGTAGCAGCTTTTCTTTGTTTTAAGTTCTGAATAAGTACAGAATCAACCTTATTTCCATGAACAATATAAAACTGACAACCTGAAGAAGCTTTTTGAGGATTTACATTATCCCCTTGTCTAGCAGCAGCAAGCGCCCCTTTTTTGTGTATGAATTTAGGGTTGAATTCGGCAGGAATAGTGTATCCCATATTTCCCATACCTAGTTGTTGCCCAGGTTTAGCATTTTTGGATTGTGGATCACCACCTTGTATCATGAAGTTATTGATTACTCTATGGAAAATTAAGTCATTGTAAAAAGAATCGGCAACCAATTTATCGAAGTTAGCCTTATGCAGTGGCGTTTCATCATAAAGCTTTAGCTTCATGTTCCCGAACTTTGTTTCAATTAAATAAAGTCCTTTGTCTGCTTCATTTATAACTTGATCCTCTTTAGGAGTTTCTTTGGTTGAGCCACAAGAGTAATAAACAAAGGCTACAGCCATTGTTGCGATAATCTTAAAAAGAAAACTTTTATTCATGGTGCAAAAGTAGTTATTTAGGGGGGGAAAGCGAATTTTTAACGAAACAAAAATTTATTATATTTGTCGAGCTGAGGTCAATAAATCTTGGTGCACTTATTACCTTGAACTGAATATATATTATGAGAGCCTTTAAATTCATTTTTACTTTTTTAGTTGCTGTTTTATTAGCTGCATGTACTCAGCCGAAAACAGAGGGTATTGTATCAGTGATTGACCTTTCAACTAGTAAACCAATAGCTAATGCCGTTGTAAAGCTTTATGTTGATAACCCAGATAACCCTAGCGCAGGTTTCTATCTTTGTAATGATACAGAATTAAAAACTTCATGGGAATTAACAACAAATGACGGTGGATTTACTGAAAAGGTTTGTTTTGAATTGCCTGCTGTTATTAAGGTTGATGTATCTACCGGTGATGGTAAAACAGGAACTACAACTTTAGCACTAGTTGAAGGAGAAACTACTACAGCTACTTGTAAGGTTTCTAACTAATAAATTTCCCCAAAATATTCTAGTATAGCTTGTTTCATAAGCTTTAATTGTTCACCAGGCTTGAGGTTTGGTAATGGTTTTAACGATTCGTAATGTGGCCAGCCATCTTGATCAGAGTGAGTAAGTTTATAAAAACCAAAAGGTTCTAAAACTCTACAAATAGCAATGTGAATTACATCAAGTTTTTGATCTTTTGTGAATTTTTGAGCCCCTTTACCTAATTCCTGAACTCCGATTAAGAATAGAATTCCTTGAACATCTAAATCTCCCCCAAATTGCACAGCAATTTTCTCTTCCAAATCTTTCCATTGTTCCTCAAAAGTTCTGTCTATCATGGTGCAAATTTAGAATTAAAAAGCCCATTTATTGGTGAATGGATTAAATACATTCAATCCGAACTTAATCATATTTGATATGCTGCTATAGTTTGAGTAAGCAACAGCGTAATATGCTCCTAATTTCAACTTTGTTTCTCCCAATCTAAAAGGAATTTCAGCTCCAGAATATATTTCTCCGTGATTAAAATTTATGTCATCAATTCTAACTATGCCTCCTCCTGCAACGGTTTCCAATTTAGTTTTTTTGATATAAGGGATTTTTTTCACGATTGCTCCATGGAAGTGATGGATGTAGTTAAGTGTGTAATAGGATTCAAGAGAGTTAAAAGTTTTACCAAGTAATTGGAAAGTGTAAAGAGGGTGAGAAAAGAAATAATTATCTGTACCTCTAAAAAATGTATAATTCGGATATTCTACATTCCTTGTATTAAGGTATTTACCATACCAACTCATTATTTTACTTGTTCCAATTAGTCCAATTTTAAAGCTATGGTCAATTCCTAATTTTATTTTTTGGAAGTCTATTTTTGAATTTAGTACTTCAGGAATACCTTGTTCCCAACTCAAATGGAAAATAGGCCATTTACTATCAAGAACGATCTTTTTTCTTCCTTCCAACGCGAATTTTTGAAAAGGGGTAAAGCTTAAAGTTGATTTAAAATTTAATTCATTGTAATCTTCAAAAGAGATGGGTTTATTGTTTTCTCCAAATAAATCTTCACTCCAATTAGCCAGACTTAATTTTTCCAGTGATGTTCTTTTCATGTATTTGATTTCAAAATCAAGGAAAAGACCATTTGTTATCTCAAAAAAATGTCCAGCTCCTAAAAAGTCATTTTGAACAAAATTTCCTCTACTGAAAAGAGTAGAGAGGTTTTGCATATAGGTTAGCATTTGATATTTACTTCCTCCGCTTAACCTAAATTGGGCAAATTTTCGTGGTGAATAGGTGTATTTTAATTCAGCATCTGCAAGGAGGTCTTTGTTTTTGAAACCATAATTTATTGTTCCATTTGTATACAGTTCATTTTTGTTTTGAAATTCTTTGACCAATTGTCCACCAATTGCATGACGATAACCACCTATTCCAAATATTCTGGCTTGTTTAATTAAAGGATCAATTTTCCATTTTATTCCTTTTGGAGTATTGTAATGATCAACTCCAGTTAAAATGAGTTTTTCAAAAGTGAATCTACTTTTTAATGAATCCTGAATATGTATGTATTGTTTTGATTGCTCAACTTTTTTAAGGCTGTCAGCTAAGAGTATAAATTGTTGTTCTTCTTTAGATAATCCAATGGCTCTATTTTCTTCCCAAAAAGTATCAGACTGTGATTCGGCAGAGTCCAGAGTAATTCTTGTTAGATTACCAATTTTCAAATTGTTGTTCTCCTTGTAATTTGAGAATTTACAATAAACTGTTCCGTTGAATATTTCCTTTGAAATGGATTTAGTGTAATTAAAGAAAAACTCTTGTCTATCTAATATTCGATGTTCATTTAATTTAACGTAACGTTGGTATACTTTGAAGGTGTTATAACGATGCAATTTTTTGCCATTCATTTTAAGATTTACTAATACGATTTGCCATGTGCTGTCCCCTACATGAACTTCACCCTCAAAAACAGACTCTTCGGGTCGTTTTGGGGTAACTGAAATTTTGTGAATTGTCTTACCATGTTCCAAATAAATACCATCATATTGATAATCATAACTTGACGTTCCTAAATATCCTGTTGGACTAATAAAAGGGTTTTGTGCTAGTTTAGGAATAAGGATTATTGAGTTATAAAAGTTAAAATTTCCATCGGATATATTATCGTAGAATAAATTTGTTTTTGATTGAGTATTAACTAACCTTCTTCGCATAGAACTTCCCCAACGTTGAGTAAACATTCCTTTAGGTTTTTCTTTTGGAGAGAGGTCTTTCAAACCAATTTTAGTTTCTTTCCATTTCCCTTCTTTTGAATGTTCTATCTGAGAAAATTTTTCAGTGAATACTAATTTATTAGAGTCTTTTGAGTCAATTGATACAATTGATTTTACGTATAAATTAGATGTGAATCCCGTATTTAAATAATCGTTTACGTGGCGATTTTTAATCACGTTTTTAATTATTTTTTTAGCCCTGTCATCCTTTTCATTGATAGTTACCACTTCCAATTCAATACTTGATTTCTCCAAATGGATGTTTGGGTTTGCTTTGATAAATTGTGCTTGTAGAATTCTGGTTTGAAAAGAAGTGCAAGAAATAACAATAGAGTCTTCAAGACTATTTACAACTAAAGAAAACTCACCTTTATTATTTGTTATCGTGCCATTACTGGTTTCTTTAACGAAAACATTAGCGTAGGGGACTGGTTGGGAATGGTGCTTTATGATCCCCTTAATTTCTTGGGAAAAAGAAAGATTAAAAGAGAAAATAAAAATTACCAAAAACCAACGCATTATTGCGAATTTAAATAAACATTGTAGGTTAACAAGATTACTATGATGAATGACTTAATTTTGCCTTATGAGTAAGTTGATACTTATCCCCACTCCAATAGGGAATTTAGGCGATATTACACTTAGAGCCATTGAGGCTATAAAAGCAGTTGATGTTTTGCTAGCGGAAGATACTAGGCAAACTTTAAAGCTTTTAAAGCATTTGGAAATTGATAAAAAAATGTGGGCGCATCATGCTCACAATGAACATAAAACAACAGCGTCAATTATAGAAAAGATAAAGGGAGGTGAAACTATTGGATTGGTGTCCGACGCAGGTACTCCTGGAATTTCAGACCCCGGATTTTTATTAGTTAGAGAGTGTGTTGCGGCAGGTGTTGAGGTAGAAACTCTACCAGGTGCAACTGCTTTTGTTCCGGCTTTGGTTGGTAGTGGCTTACCTTGTGATAAATTTTTCTTTGAAGGATTTCTTCCTCATAAAAAGGGTAGGCAAACAAGATTGAAATTTTTGGCAGAGTTACCTTGTACTGTTGTTTTGTATGAATCTCCACACAGATTATTAAAAACGTTACAGCAAATTGCTGAATTCATTGGTGAGGATCGTCAAGTTTGTGTGGTAAGAGAATTAACTAAAATGCATGAAACTTTTCATAGAGGGACGGTTGCTGAAAACATAAAGTATTTTGAGCAAACACCTCCAAAAGGTGAGATAGTGATCATTTTAGAAGGAAAGTAGAATTAGACTATGTCTAAATAGGTTTTGAATATTGGTTAAAAGAGACAATATGATTAACTTCAACAAAAAAGAATATTATGGTTTCAAATAAAGTAGAAGAAGCTTTAAATAGACAAATACAATTAGAAGGAGATTCATCTCAATTTTATCTTTCAATGGCATCTTGGGCTGAAAACCAAGGTTATGGAGGAACAGCTGAGTTTTTATATCGTCAGGCAGATGAAGAAAGACAGCATATGCTGAAATTGATTAGGTATGTTAACGAGCGAGGAGGCACTGCTAAAATACCAGCAATTGCTGAACCGCCAGTTGAATTTGAAGGACTTACTGAGATATTTGAGTCTTTATTACAACATGAGTTAAAAGTAACTGCTGAAATTAATGGTGTAGTCCACACTTGTTTAGAAGAGAAAGATTATACAACTCACAATTTCATGCAATGGTATGTAAGTGAGCAAATTGAGGAAGAGGCAACAGCGAGAGGGATTTTAGACAGAATTAAATTAACAGGTTCTGAAAAAGGAGGGCTTTATTTGTTTGATAGAGATCTTGAAAATCTTACTGGAGGAAGTATCTCGGTTCCTAATGCAGGAAAATAGATTACAAAACTAAAGATAATTGGGCTCGCACTTGCGAGCCTTTTTTGTTTAATGGCCTTTTAATGAAATAATTAGTATCTTGCGAGAACTGCATTATGCACAAAACTTGCTTTAAAATACTTGCCATTTTTTTATTTGTAATTCTCTCTTTGAATTTACAAGCTGGAGATTATACAAAATCAGATCGTTTGCTTTTTGATTTTTATAGTCCGCAATGGGTGAATGGACCTAAGGATTTAAACACTAATCCAACATTTAGTTTTGCAGTCTCTTGGGGGAAAGATATTCCTTTTAAAAAGTCTAATTTCTCATGGTTTTATGCTTTAGGATACGACTTTAATAATATCCAGCATAACGCTAATTTCAAATCATTACCAACAGGCTCAGTAAGGGAGGTTGGAATGAGACTATTGAATACACCTTACAGTTTAAATAAGTTAAGCACCCATTATTTAGAAATCCCGATAGAGTTCAGATATAGAACTCAAACCAAAAATCCTTTCAGAGTTTACCTAGGTACCAAAACTGGTTACATGGTTAAATCTCATTATGAGTTGGATGAAGGAAAAGGTGAAACTTATGAAAGAAAGGGGTTAGGCGAATTAGAGCGTTTTAAATATGGTGTTACATTTAGAATTGGTTACGGACTAATTAATTTTTACACCTATTATGGTTTGAATGGTTTAATGACTCCAAATCAACAAAAGGGAGTTAATCAACTTTCTTTTGGACTTACTTTAATGGCTAATTAATTTGCCACTATAAGTCCTAATATTTCACAGAAGAATCCTAAGAAAAAGCCCGCCAAAACTTGTTTTGGGGTATGAGCATTGAGTTGTAGTCTGCCAAAAGCAACTAATCCTGCAATAATCAAAGAAATGCTTAATGGTAATATTAAAACCTCATCACCAACTTTAGAAAGAACGGTAAGTATTCCAACTATTCCACCAACTCCAATCATGTGTACACTTATTTTCCATGAAAGGGTAACCATAAATCCAAGTATAGTGGCCAGAACTCCAGCTAAAATAAAATAGCTAATGAGTTTATCAATGGGTAATTCTAGGTATGAATTTAAGTAATAAAAAACACCATAATAACACATAGAAGTAAGCAGGAAAGGAAGTGATCTTTCTTCTTTTTTAGGCATGTGTATAGATGATATTAATTTGGTTTGCTTTAGAATAATAGCAATAACAACAGGTAGAATTCCCGTTGCAACGAAAACAGCAAAAAGTACAAAATGTGCTATCTCTTTATCGTGTTCAGTTGAATATGGATTAAACCCTGGAACCTTTCCTACGAAATAGGCTGTTATAAGCCCAGTAGTAGGCATGAAAAGCGGATGTAAAACGTAGGAAGTAAAAAGTCCTAATTTGGTGCTGAATTTTTCCACTTGTTAAAAGTACAAATTCCAAAGCGTAAAAAAGCCATGGATTTACCATGGCTAAAAGTTTAAATTTCTTTTCTTAATCGACCTACTGGAATTCCGAGCTGCTCTCTGTATTTAGCTACAGTTCTTCGAGCAATAGGGTAACCTTTGTCTTTTAAAACTGTAGCTAGTTTTTCATCAGTCATAGGTTTCTTTTTGTCTTCCACTTGAATAGTGTCTTCTAATATCTTTTTAATTTCTCTAGTACTTACTTCTTCGCCATCTGCATTTTGCATACTTTCCGAAAAGAAGGTTTTTAGCAAAAATGTTCCATAAGGAGTTTGAATGTATTTGCTGTTAGCTACTCGAGAAACTGTGGATATATCCATATTGATTTTATCAGCAATATCCTTTAAAATCATCGGTTTGATTTTAGTTTCATCACCTGTCATGAAATAATCATGCTGTAAATCTACAATTGCTTGCATAGTATTTAATAACGTGTTTTGGCGCTGTTTAATAGCATCAATAAACCACTTTGCTGAATCTAATTTTTGTTTTACGAACATTACAGCATCTTTCTGCGATTTGGATGCTTCTCCTTTTTGTGCCTGATAACCTTGCAAAAGATCTTTATATTCTCTACTAACTTTTAATTCAGGAGCATTTCTTCCATTCAAAGTCAGTTGTAAATTTCCATCTTCTATATTTAAATGAAAATCGGGAACGATAGATTGAGCAACTCGCTGAGTTTCATTCATTGATCCACCCGGTTTTGGGTTTAACTTTAATATTTCCTCCAAAGCCAGCCTTAGTTCCTCCTCAGTTACTTCAAACCTTTTTATGATTTTGTTGTAATGTTTCTTAGTGAACTCTTCGAAGGTTTTTTCAAGTATTTTTTCAGCTAAATAAACATTTAAATCTGATCTGTTTTTTCTTCTAATTTGGATTAGAAGGCATTCTTGAAGATCTCTAGCTCCAACACCTGCAGGCTCCATTTCTTGGATTTTACCAAGTAGTTTTTCCAATTCCTCTTCAGTTGTTGAAATATTTTGATAGAAAGCCAGGTCATCCATGATAGCATCCAATTCTCGTCGTAAATAGCCAGCATCATCAAGGTTTCCAATTAAATGTTCAGCAACAATTCTTTCATCTTCTGAAATCTTCATTAAACCCAATTGGGCGATTAAAACCTCATGGAAAGATTTTCCCATTGATAAAGGCATAGACTTGTCTTCTTCATCAGGCCCGCTATTCCTTACAGATGTTTTATATGATGGAGTTTCGTCATCAGAAATGTATTGTGATAAGTCAAAATCATCTCTTTTGTTATCTTCATTATAATCATCATCGTAGTCCTCTTGTTCAGCACTTTTTTCTGCGTCTGAACCTTCTTCAAGCGCAGGGTTACTTTCAAGTTCTTCTTTGATTCTTTGCTCCAAAGCCACTGTAGGCACTTGCAACAATTTCATTAATTGAATTTGTTGCGGAGAAAGTTTTTGGAGTAATTTCTGTTGTAAAGACTGTTTTAACATGTGACCTCCTGTTTTAAATTTATGACCTCTGTTTAAGTTACGGTTAAATCTTAAAATTGGTTGAGCTAAAACTCAAAAAAAATAAAGATTTACTGCAAAGGTGTAAACAATCTGTGTGCCAAACGTATATCTTTCTGATTTACTGATTGTTGCAATAAGACCTTGGTTTTGTCGTTTGAAACTTAAATTGATCAGTAATAACGCGCGAAAACTATAAACAAACAACATTGAATAAGAAGTTTGTAGATTTTGGAATCGTATTTGAAATTGCTATACTTTGGTAGGCTGAAATGAGACTCGTTAAAAAAATCTTTCTGTATGTATCAGTAATCCTTCTTTTATTAGTTGGGGCTCTTGTTGTTGTGGGTACAGTTTATGAGGATAAAGTAGTTGAGTACGTAAAACAAGAATTGGGAAAGCAATTAACCCGACCGGTTAATGTTTCATCTATAGAGTATAGCCTTTTTTCCAATTTCCCTAATGTATCGGTTGATCTAAATAATATCCAAGCATATAGCTTTGAGGAAGGAGATAAGCCGTTTTTAAGTTTAAATAAGATTCATTTAGTTTTTGATGTTTTTCCTTTAATCCAAGGAGATTTCCAGGTTGGGAAAATTATTTTGGAAGAAGGCCAAGTGAATGTAATTACCAATAAACAAGGAGAACCTAATTACAATATTTTAAAGGAAAATTCAGACTCTACAAAAAGTTCTAGTTCATTTAGTATTGATAATATTGAGTTGGTAAATGTGAAACTAGGTTATGAAGATTGGAAAGAGGACCAAGCTTATAATATTGATTTAGCAAAATGTAAAATTGAGCCTACAAGTTTACAGGATTCTATTTCACTTTCGGCCGAATTTTTAGGTATTGTACCTAAATTAAAAATTGATGATTTTGAATCTCAAAAATCAATTTCATTGGAAGGAGATTTCGGTTTAGTGATAACTGATGATAAGATTCTATTTGAATTTTTAGGTGATTTAGAAAGTGGGTCCACTAAAGTAAATGGGCGAATTGATAAAAAAGAAGATGCCGAAACTTTGGATTTTAATTTTGATTTAGATGATCAAAAAGTTTCCAATCTAGTTGCTTTACTTCCCAACAATTACAAAGCCCCAATTGTTTCAAGTTTAAAAGGGGATGTTTCTGTTGACGTAAAAATCAAAGGTGATAAAACGACTAAAAAGTCGCCTCTACTGCAAATTATATTTTCTTTAAACAATGGCTTTTTTAGCGTTGATGAAAATTCATTCAAAGAAGTTTTTGCCAAGGGAACATATTTTCAATCTGCATTGAATTCCATTGAAAATGCAAAAGTCAAAATCGATAAATATTCAGCAAATTATAATGATATAAAAATTTCAGGTTCAGGAGAGGTAACAGACTTCGAAAGACCATTTATATCTGCGAAAGTTCAATCTGATTTTGATTTAGCTTCTCTTCATAAGTTGGCATTGAAAGAAGAATTCAAAGAGCTTAAAGGGCAAGCTTCTTTTGATATGTCTCTAAGCGGAAGGTTGAAGGAACTATTTGTAGATAAAAAGAAAGCTGAATTAAAAAGTTTGCAATCTGAAGGTACTTTGTCTGTTTCAAATGTAGTTGCTCAACCGAGCGACTTTGGTTATCCAATTAATATTAACTCAGGCAAGTTCAGTTTTAATAAATCCAATTTGAATTTGGAGTCTTTTGAAGGGAAGATACTTTCTAGTTCATTTAAAATGAATGGTAAAATTAAGGATTACTTGGAGACGGTTTTGTTTGAAGAACCATTACTATTTGAGTCTGATTTAAAAATGGATCAAATGATATTGGAGGAGTTTATTGGAGGGGAAACCGATTCGATTATTCAGAGTAATAACGAATATTCTTTTGAATTACCTCAGTCAATAGCCTTGGAAACTAATTTGGAACTTGGGCAATTTTCGTTTAGAAAATTCAAAGCCAGTGATATTTCTGGAAGAATGACCTTAAGGAATCAAGTATTAAAGTTTGATGATTTGAAAATGGAAACTTGCGATGGGTCAGCCAAAGTTAAAGGATCTATCAATGCTCAAAATGAAAACAAAGTTGTTTTTCGATCTAAAACTGAGTTTAAGGATATCGATGCTAATAAGGCTTTTTATCAATTTGAAAATTTTGGACAAGATGTGCTCCTTCAGAGACATGTAAAAGGTAAGATTTCCATTAATTCATTATTGTTAGCAGAATCAGACAAGCAATTGAATTTAGATGAAAATAAAATTTATACAGAAACTAGTTTAAGTATTCAAAATGGAGAACTAGTAAAGTTTGAGCCTTTAATTGAGCTGCAAGAGTATTTAAATTCTGAATTTAAATTAAACTTCAATTTGTCTCATTTAAAATTCTCTACTCTTGAGAACAATATTGAAATTAATAACGGTGTTATAAATATTCCAGAAATGGCGATTCGATCGAGCGATTTGAATTTAGATTTAGAAGGAACCCATTCTTTTAATCAAGATATTGATTACTTGCTTAAAATAAAGCACAGTGAAATTTTTAAAGCCAATAAACAAAACAAAATTGATGCTGAATTTGGCGTTGTAGAAAACAATGATAAAACAGCAACCTTACCTTTAAGGATGACTGGGAATATTGATGATCCGAAATTTAGTTATGACATTAAAACTAAAAGGACTTTAATCAAAGAAAGTTGGACAAAGGAAACTCAAGAAATAAAGAAGGTTTTTAAAGAAGAGTTTGGGACCATTTTTAAAGGGAAAAACAAGGTAGAAGAAGAAAAAAAGAAAGAAGAAGTAGATTTGAATAATGGTCCTGAAAAAACTGTTACAACTGTTTCATGGGAAGATGAAGAGGAAGAAGATGAAGAGGAAGAAGATGAAGAATAGATCTTGAATCGCTAATGAATATTTACGCAAAAAAACAACTTTGGAAAATTGCTCTTTTATTGGGAGCTCTAATAATTGCGCTTTCTTCACTTTACTACACTAATTCAATTGTTGAGAAATTAGCGAAGGAAGAAAGTAAAAAAATGGAATTGGTTGCTGAAGCAACTAAGCGTTCTATTTCTGATCCAGGGGATATTTCATTCTATCATAAAATTATAGCAGGAAATTCAACAGTTCCTGTGATTCTTTCGGATAGTAAGGGCAATATTGTTACTTGGCGAAATTTAGATTCTGTAAAGGTTGCTAATGATCCTGAATATGTTCTGGAGAAATTAGAAGAAATGAAGTTGAGCCGAGCACCAATTGAAATTCCTGTTTTCGGTTCAGAGAAGCAATATATTTATTTTGAGCATTCTGTGCTGATAGATATGTTGGCATTTTATCCTTATATGCAGCTGTCTATTATAGGCTTATTTGTCTTGATTAGCTATTTCGCTTTTTCAAGTTCAAGAAATGCTGAACAGAATCAAGTTTGGGTTGGAATGTCAAAAGAAACAGCTCACCAATTAGGTACACCGTTGTCTTCACTAATGGGATGGGTTGAATATTTAAAAACTACCGAAGTGGATCAGTCGATAGTAGAGGAAATTAGCAAGGATGTATCGCGACTTGAAACAATAACTGATCGATTCAGCAAAATAGGTTCAGAACCTTCATTCGAAGAAGTTTCAGTAAAATCAGCAGTTGAAAAAGTTATAAGTTATTTAAGATTTAGGATTTCTGATAAAGTTGAGATTAATGTGTTAGGTGATGACACTTTAAAGCTAAAGTTATGTATTCCGCTTTTTGAATGGGTGATTGAAAACTTAACAAAAAATGCAGTAGATGCGATGGAAGGGAAGGGGAAGATTGATATCGAAATTTCTCAATTAGCCGATAAATTAATAATTGATTTAATGGATACTGGAAAAGGTATTCCAAAGCAAGATTTCAAAAAAGTATTTAAACCAGGATTTACTTCTAAAAAGAGGGGGTGGGGATTAGGTTTGTCTTTGGTTCGCAGAATCGTTGAGGATCATCACAACGGAAAGATTTTTGTAAAAAACTCTGAATTAGGAAAAGGCACAACTTTTAGAATCGAGTTATAAAAAAAGGAGCTATAAAGCTCCTTTTTCAATTTGTTTATACTTTCTTAGTTTAAATATTTCTGTAAATCAAATCCTAAATCAGATCTGAAGTATTTTTTGTCCCAATTGATGATATCTGTGTTTTTGTAGCTCTGTTTTAAAGCTTCATTGAAGTCAGCTCCATATGAGGTAACTGCTATAACACGGCCACCATTGGTAACAACTTTTCCATTTTCTTCTTTAGTACCTGCGTGGAAGATTAACGAACCTTCAGTTTTATCTAATCCTGAAATTTCAAAACCTTTATCGTAAGCTTCAGGGTAACCTCCTGCAACCATAATTACTGTTGTAGCTGTTTTGTCTTCAAACTCAACCTTAATTTCTCCTAATCGTTCTTCAGCAACAGCCTCCATGATTTCAAGAAGATCTGTTTTTAATCTTGGCATTACTACTTCAGTTTCAGGGTCACCCATTCTAACGTTGTATTCAACAACTCTTGGAGTACTATTTTCATTCATCAAACCAATAAATACAAATCCTTTATAAGGCAAGTTTTCTTTTTTGAATCCTTCAATTGTAGGAATCACAACTTCCTCTTCAACTCTTTTCATGAAAGCTTCATCAGCAAAAGGTACCGGAGAGATTGCTCCCATTCCTCCTGTGTTTAGTCCAGTATCTCCTTCTCCAATTCTTTTATAATCTTTTGCTTCAGGAAGAATAACATAATCTTTCCCGTCAGTAATCACAAAAACAGATAATTCAATCCCGCTCATGAACTCTTCGATAACAACTTTACTGGAAGCATCTCCAAATTTAGCATCTGCTAACATTGCTGTTAACTCCTCTTTAGCAGCATCTAAATCTTCAAGAATAACAACTCCTTTTCCAGCAGCTAAACCATCAGCTTTAAGAACAAATGGTGGTTTTTGGGTTTCTAAATATTTCTTCCCTTCTTCTAAAGTATCTTTTGTGAAAGATTCATAACCTGCTGTAGGGACATTGTTTCTTTGCATGAATCTTTTAGAGAATTCTTTTGAGCCTTCAAGTTGAGCAGCTTCAGCTTGAGGGCCAATTACAGGAATGTTTTTAACATCATTGTCATTCAAAAAGAAATCAACAACTCCATTAACTAAAGGGTCTTCAGGTCCAACAATAACAAGATTAATGTCATTGTCTAAAACAGCTTGCTTAATACTTTGGAAGTCGTTAACCCCTATGTTTAAATTTGTAGCTAACTGGCTTGTCCCAGCATTTCCTGGTGCTACAAATAATTTTGAAAGTTTGGGGCTTTGTGATAATTTCCAGCTAATAGCGTGCTCTCTTCCTCCTGATCCTAGTACTAATACATTCATATAATTGAAATTTCTGCAAAAATAGCTTTTTTGAATGATTATGTAAAAGTTAGTTTTCGATGTTTGTAAATGGTATTGAAAATATTTGAGCAAGAAAATAAGCGTTCTAAAAGCTTGATTTAAAGTATTTTGCCAAATTTCCACAAATAAAGTGTTAATAATTTGTGTGGTTAAAATTAAACTCGTACTTTTGTCGCCCATTTTTCTGCAAACTGCAGGGATTTAAAAACGGTATTATAGTGGATACATTAAGTTATAAAACAATTTCGGAGAACGCTGGAACAGTAAACAAAGAGTGGTTACTTGTTGATGCGGAGGGACAAACTTTAGGACGTTTAGCTTCTACAGTAGCAAAGTTAATTAGAGGTAAGCATAAGCCAGGATTTACTCCTCATGTTGACTGTGGTGATAACGTTGTTGTTGTAAATGCTGACAAAGTTTCTTTGTCGGGAGAAAAGTGGAGCGAGAAAAGATACATTAGATACACAGGTTACCCAGGTGGTCAAAGAGTACTTTCTGCTGAGCAATTATTAGATAAACACCCAACTGCATTAGTTGAAAAGGCAGTAAAAGGGATGTTACCTAAAAATAAATTAGGTAACGCTATTCATAAAAACTTATTTGTTTACGCTGGGGCAGAGCACAAGCAAGAAGCTCAAAAGCCAAAAGCAATTAACATTAACGATATTAAATAAGAAGAATGGAAGTAGTTAATACTATCGGAAGAAGAAAGTCTGCTGTTGCAAGAGTTTACCTTAAAGAAGGAAGCGGACAAATTACTATCAATGGAAGAGACTCAAAAGAGTACTTCACATTAGATCAGTGGTTATTCAAATTAAATCAGCCTTTCGCTTTAACAGATCAAGAAGGTAAATTTGATGTTACTGTAAATGTTAAAGGAGGAGGATTCACTGGTCAAGTTGAAGCTATCCGTTTAGGTATTTCGAGAGCATTAGTTGAAATTAGCGAGGAGTCAAAGCCAGCTTTGAAAAAAGAAGGTTTAATGACTAGAGATCCAAGAATGGTTGAGCGTAAGAAGCCAGGTCAGAAGAAAGCTCGTAAGAAATTCCAATTCTCGAAGCGTTAATATTATACTACGAATTAAAGATTTTAGATTTAGAATATGGCTACTGCAAATTATAAAGAGTTATTAGAAGCTGGGTGTCACTTTGGACACCTAACAAGAAAGTGGAATCCTAATATGGCTCCGTACATTTTCATGGAAAAGAATGGAATTCATATTATCGATTTAAACAAAACTGTTGCGAAGTTGGATGAGGCGGCTGCAGCTTTAAAACAAATTGCTAAGTCTGGAAAGAAAGTTCTTTTTGTTGCTACAAAAAAGCAAGCTAAAGAATTGACTGCTCAGAAAGTAGATGAAATCAACATGCCTTACATCACAGAAAGATGGTCAGGAGGAATGTTAACTAACTTCGCTACTGTAAGAAAAGCAGTTAGAAAATTAAACTCTTTAGAGAAAATGGAGAAAGATGGTACTTTCGAAAAGATCTCAAAGCGTGAGCGTTTATCTAAATCTCGTCAAAAAGATAAGTTGAATAAAAACATCGGTTCTATTTCTGATTTAAATAGATTACCTGCCGCTTTATTCATTGTTGATATTCATAAAGAGCACATTGCTGTTGCTGAAGCAAAAAAATTAGGAATTCCAACATTTGCTATTGTTGATACAAATTCAAATCCTAATGAAGTTGATTTCGCAATTCCAGCAAATGATGATAGCTCTGCTTCTGTAGCAAAAATTTTAGATGTTGTTTGTTCTTCTATTGCTGAGGGATTAACTGAAAGAAAAGCTACTAAAGAAGCGACTAAAAAAACAGAAGCTGTTTCTGAAGAGAAAGAAGCTTAATTTAATAACACTTAAGTAAAAAGATAAAAAAGATGGCAACTGCTGAAATTAGTGCAAAAGACGTTTTCAAATTAAGAAAACAAACTGGAGCTGGAATGATGGATTGTAAGAAAGCATTACAAGAGTCTGATGGAGATTTTGATGCTGCAATCGATTACTTAAGAAAGAAAGGACAAAAGTTAGCTAACAAAAGAGCAGACAGAGAAGCTTCTGAAGGTTTTGCATTAGCTAAAGTTTCTGGAGATAAGGGTTATTTACTTGTTTTAAACTGTGAAACGGATTTTGTTGCTAAAAACGAAGACTTCGGAAAATTAGTTGAATCTTTCCTTAACGTTGCTGTTGAAAATGACTGTGCAAACTTAGAAGAGTTGTTAGCATGTCAGATTGATGGTATTACTGTTGCTGATAAAGTTACTGAGCAGACTGGTGTAATTGGAGAAAAACTTGAAATCTCTTACTACGAAACAGTTCAAGGAGGTACAGTATATGGATACAACCACCCTGGTAACCAAATTGCTACTTTAATTGCATTAAACTTAGAAGTTGATGAGCTTTACGCTAAAGATTGTGCAATGCAAGCTGCAGCAATGGCTCCGATTGCAATTGATGAAGATGGTGTTTCTCAAGAAGCAATTGAAAAGGAATTAGAAATCGCTAAGGAATTATTGAGACAAGAAGGAAAACCTGAAAATATGGTTGATCAAATTGCTCAAGGAAAATTGAAAAAGTTCTTTAAAGAAAACACTTTATTGAATCAAGCATTCATTAAAGACAATAAAAAATCAATTAAGCAATACTTAAGTGAAGCTTCAAAAGATTTAACTGTTGTTGGAATGAAAAGATTCTCAATGAAGTAATAAAATTTCATTTTTTAAAAAGCTACCAATTCGGTAGCTTTTTTTTTGTCTGTTAATTTCTAATCGTAATTTATCAGTCAAAATCAGAAATAAACTTTGTAATTTCACAACCCAGAAGGTTCCTTTATTAGGGAACTATTTAAAAATATCAAGGATGAAGTATAATCGCGTTTTGCTAAAGTTAAGTGGAGAAGCCTTAATGGGAAGCGGTAACTATGGAATTGACCCAGAACGTTTATCTGCTTACGCTGAAGAAATTAAAGCTGTTGTAGATAAAGGAGCTCAAGTAGCAATTGTTATTGGAGGAGGTAATATTTATCGCGGTATGAAGGCCGAAACCATGGGGATTGATAGAGTGCAAGGAGATTATATGGGGATGCTTGCAACTGTTATCAATGGTATGGCTTTGCAAGCTGCTTTGGAGGGTATTGGAGTAGATACTCGTTTGCAAACAGCGATAAAAATGGAGCAAATTGCTGAACCATATATCAAAAGAAGAGCAACACGTCATCTAGAGAAAGGTAGAGTTGTTATTTTTGGTGCTGGAACTGGAAATCCATACTTCACAACAGATACAGCTGCAACTTTAAGAGCTATTGAGGTTGGAGCTGATGTTATTTTAAAAGGTACTAGAGTTGATGGTATTTATACCGCTGATCCAGAAAAGGACAGTGAGGCAAAGAAATATGATAAGATTTCATTTACAGAGGTTTACGAGAAGGGGTTAAATGTTATGGATTTAACTGCATTTACTCTGTGTAATGAAAACAAGTTACCTATCGTTGTATTTGATATGAATAAGCCAGGAAACTTGAAAAATGTAATTTTTGGTAAAGAAGAAGTAGGGACTTTAGTTGAATTTTAAAAATTAAGAAATGACTGAGGAAGTACAATTTGAGTTAGATTCTGCAAAAGAAGCGATGCAGAAATCTATTGAAAGATTAGATAGTGAATTAACTAAAATTAGAGCAGGGAAAGCTAACCCGTCAATGCTTGCAAGCGTTAAGCTTGACTATTATGGGGCTTTAACTCCTTTATCTCAAGTTGCTAATGTAAGTACTCCTGATGCTAAAACAATAACTGTTCAGCCTTGGGAAAAAACAATGCTTGATCCAATTTCTAAGGCGATCATAGATTCCAATTTAGGTTTGAATCCACAAAATAATGGAGATGTTATAATTATAACAATTCCTGCTTTAACTGAAGAAAGAAGACGCGATTTAAGTAAGCAAGCTAAAGCTGTTGGGGAAGATGCTAAAGTAGGAATCAGATCTGCCAGGAAATCAGCAAATGATGGAATTAAAGCTTTAAAAGAAGACGGACTTCCAGAAGATGCTCAAAAAGCCGCAGAAACAAAAGTTCAAGACTTAACAAATGAATTTGTCGCAAAAGTTGATACGATTATCGCTGCTAAGGAAAGAGATATAATGACGGTTTAATTTAGAGACCATAGACCATAGACCATAGCCGATGGACGATGGACGATAGAATTAGTAATAGCCCAAGAACTTTGTTCTGGGCTATTTGTTTTTTTTTTGCAGTTTTCACCTTGGTCGATGGACTATCGTCTATAAACTGAAAACTCGTAGAGTTTTCGCTTCAAATAATCAGCGAAAGTTAACAAACTGAACAACTTTTCAACATTATAATAAAAACAGTAATTATTAATTGAGATAGCTAAGGATAAAGCGTAAACTTGCATTTTTATTCCAAATTATATCTATCCAAAATGGCTGATGTTAAGATTAAGAGTGCTTTAATTTCTGTTTTTGATAAAGGAAATTTAGAGCCAATCGTTAAGAAATTAAACGAACTAGGGGTTACTATTTATTCAACAGGTGGAACTCAAACATTTATTGAAGGTTTAGGTGTTGCTGTTGAGAGAGTTGAAGACTTAACTGATTATCCTTCAATTTTAGGAGGAAGAGTAAAAACTTTACATCCAAAGATTTTTGGAGGAATTTTAGGAAGAAGAGACTTAGAAGGAGACAAAGAACAAATGGTTCAATATGCGATTCCTGAAATTGATTTGGTAATTGTTGATTTATATCCATTTGAGGATACTGTGGCATCTGGTGCTTCACATGCTGATATTATTGAAAAGATTGATATTGGAGGGATTTCTTTAATTAGAGCTGCTGCGAAGAACTATAAAGATGTAATCATTGTTCCGTCTAAAAACCAATACCAAGCTTTAATGGATTTATTAGAAGCTAAGGGTGGTGTTTCAGCGGAAGAAGATAGAAAGCAATTTGCTTTAGCTGCATTTAATGTTTCCTCACATTATGATTCGGAGATATTTAAATATTTTGATGGAGATAATCAGTCTGCTTTAAAATTATCAGAACCAACTTCTCAAGTTTTAAGATATGGTGAGAATCCTCATCAAAAAGGTGCTTTTTATGGTGATTTGAATCAAATGTTCGAAAAGCTAAACGGAAAAGAACTTTCATACAATAACTTATTGGATGTTGATGCTGCAGTTAACTTAATTGCAGAATTTGAGGATACCACTTTTGCTATATTAAAGCATAACAATGCTTGTGGTGTTGCAACTAGGTCAACTGTTTTAGAAGCATGGAAAGACGCTTTAGCTGGTGATCCAGTTTCGGCTTTCGGAGGTGTATTAATCACTAATGTGAAAGTTGATAAGGCTACGGCTGAAGAAATTCAAAAACTATTCTTCGAGGTTTTAATTGCTCCTGCTTATGATGAGGATGCATTACCATTATTAACATCAAAGAAAAATAGAATTATCTTAATTCAAAAAGATGTTGAGTTACCAAAGAAAACGGTAAGAACTGCATTAAACGGGACTTTAGTTCAAGACAAGGATTTAGTAATGGAAACGGCTGATCAGTTTGAAAACATGACTGAGAAGGCTCCAACTGATGCTGAAAAAGCTGATTTAGTTTTTGCAGCCAAAATATGTAAGCATACAAAATCAAATACAATTGTTTTTGCAAAGGATAACACTTTAATTTCAAGTGGAACTGGTCAAACTTCAAGAGTTGATGCTTTAAAACAAGCTGTTGAAAAAGCTAAAGCTTTTGGATTCTCTTTGAAAGGGGCAGTTATGGCATCTGATGCTTTCTTCCCATTCCCAGATTGTGTTGAGTTAGCAAAAAATGCAGGAATAACTGCTGTAGTTCAACCTGGAGGTTCTATTAAAGATCAAGATTCAGTTGATTATTGTAATGCAAATGATATGGCGATGGTGAAAACTGGAATTCGTCATTTCAAGCACTAAATAAAATAGGACAAAACAACTTAATGTTGTTAATAAATACAGCGTAGTAAACTCAAATTTTAAGCAAAACAGAACGTATATTTAGCCCATGGGTCTTTTTAGCTTTTTAAACCAAGAAATTGCCATTGATTTAGGTACTGCAAACACCTTAATCATTGAGAATGATAAAGTAGTAGTTGATGAACCATCAATTATTGCAAAACATCGAACGTCTGGAGATGTAATGGCAATAGGTAAGCGAGCTATGCAAATGCATGGTAAGACACATGAGGAAATCAAGACAATTCGTCCTTTGAAGGATGGAGTAATTGCAGATTTCCAAGCCGCCGAGGAAATGATTAGAGGTTTTATCAAGATGATAAATGAAGGAAAGAAGAAAATGTTCGGACCTTCCAATATCAGAATGGTAATTTGTATTCCTTCAGGTATTACTCAAGTTGAAATGAGAGCAGTTCGTGATTCTGCTGAACATGCTGGGGCTAAAGAAGTAAAGTTAATCCAAGAGCCAATGGCTGCTGCTATTGGAATTGGTATTGACGTTGAAGAACCTCAAGGTAACATGGTGATTGATATAGGTGGAGGTACCTCTGAAATTGCCGTTATAGCTCTTGGAGGAATTGTTTGTGATAAATCTATTCGTGTAGCAGGTGATGAGTTTACTGCTGATATTGAAGAATACATGAGACGTCAGCATAATATCCTTGTTGGGGAAAGAACTGCTGAAAGAATTAAAATTGCAGTTGGAGCAGCCATTCCTGAATTAGATGAACCGCCAGCGAATATGGCTGTACATGGAAGGGATTTAATGACAGGTATTCCTAAAGAAATTGAAGTTTCATATTCTGAGATTGCGCATTGTTTAGATAAATCAATCAGTAAAATTGAAGCAGCTATTTTAAGTGCGTTAGAAATGACGCCTCCTGAATTATCCGCAGATATTTATAGAACAGGAATTTACCTTGCTGGAGGTGGATCGATGTTAAGAGGATTGGATAAAAGGATATCTCAAAAAACTAAGTTACCTGTTCACGTTGCTGATGATCCTTTAAAGGCCGTTGCGAGAGGAACAGGAATTGCCTTAAAGAACTTTGAAAGATTCCCATTCTTAATCTGATTGTAAATAAAATTAAAGATTAGCCGTAGTTGAAAATATATTTTAATTACGGCTTTTTTGTAGAGAGAATAAGCATTGATAAATATTCTAGCCATATTAAAACGATTTCATCTCCAAATTCTTTTTTTGGTTTTGATAATCATTGGCTTGAGTTTAACAATCCAACAAAAGAATTATCAAAGAACAAAGTTTATTAATTCAGCAAACTTTATTTCAGGAGGAGCTTATGCTACTGTAAATGGGATTGAAGACTATTTTCATTTGAAGCGTGAAAATGAGAAGTTATTAATTGAAAATGCTGAATTAAGACAACAAATTCCCACTTCATTAAAGAAAGTTAATGGAGATTATTATCAAATTAATGATACTCTTTATAATCAGAAATATATTTATCGTATAGCTGATGTAGTAAGTAACTCTTATTCTAGTCCAAATAATTTTATTACACTAAGCTTAGGAAGTAATGATGGTGTAATAGAAGAGATGGGGGTGATTTCTCCAAAAGGAATTGTAGGAATTGTAGGAGCCGTTTCTAGTAATTACAGTACAATTATTTCATTTCTTCACCCTAAAACGGTTATTTCTTGTAAGTTAAAATCAAGCGGGGTGGCAGGATTGTTAAAATGGTCGGGCAAAAATATTCGAAAAGCTGAGATTAAAGATATTCCAATTACTACCCGAATTCAGCCTGGTGATTCAGTTTTAACTTCAGGGTATTCATCTGTATTTCCTGCTGGTATTTATATTGGAAAAATCGAATCATTTGAGAAGAACCGTGAAACTCAAACACAAAAAATTATTGTGGATTTGAGTATTGATTATTCAGCTTTAGATAAAGTTTATGTTGTTGAGAATTTATACAAAAAGGAAATTGAGGAGTTGAACGAAAAGCAATTTGAATTGAATGAATAATTTAAGCTGGAGAAATATTCTTTTGACTTTAATGATTCTTGTTTCACAGGTTATCATTTTAAATCGTTTGAATATATCTCAAGCACTTTTACCAATGGTTTATCCACTGGTTATTCTCTCTCTTCAAAGAAATATAAATAAGTCGTTGCTTCTTGTTTTAGCTTTTCTACTTGGACTGTTAATGGATATTTTTTCCAACACAGGTGGAGCGCATGCTGTAGCCTGTACAGTGCTGGCTTTTCTTCGTCCATTATTTTTAGCTTCATTAGGTCCTACAGATATGGGTTCTGAGGGAATAAAACCTTCCATTTTGAATTTAGGGTTGAAAAATTACACCACTTATTCCATTTTCCTATTAGCAATTCATCACATTGTGTTTTTTATTTTGGAATCATTCAGTTTTTCTAATTTCTTTTGGTTAATTCTAAGGCTAATAGTTAGTTTTACTGTGAGCTGGATATTAGTGATGATTTACCAATTCACATTTGAGTCGAAAAAATAATGGCTAAGCTCGAATCCAGAAAATATCACATTCTTCTGCTTTTTGGATTCTTCTTTTTAGTCTATTTAAGCCGTCTATTTTATGTTCAAGTAATTGCTAAGGACTATTTTGTAAATAGAGCCAAAACGGATGCCGTTGATAAGGTTGTAGAATTCCCTGTAAGAGGAAATATATATGATAGAAACGGAGAGGTATTGGTTCAAAATGAGATTGCTTATGATGTTATGATTACGATGAGTGATTTCGAAGCTGATACTTTGAGATTTTGTGAATTGCTAGGTATTGATACCGTTGAGTTTAATAGGAGGATAAAGGAGATTAAGAATCCAAAACTAAACAGAGGCTATTCTTCGAGATTACCGCAAGTGTTTGAATCTCTTATGAAATCTGAAGAATTTGGAGGGATAAAAGAAAGGTTGTTTAACTACAAAGGAATTTCAATCAAGAAAAGAACAGTAAGGAATTATCCTCGTCCTATTGCTGCACATGTTTTGGGTCATGTATCAAAAGTTGGTCCTAGAGATTTAGAAAGAGATGGATTTTATATTCCCCAGGATTACAAAGGTAGTTCAGGTTTAGAACAGTTTTATGAAAAAGAGTTAAGAGGAAATAAGGGTGGGAAGCATTATTTGAAAAACCGTCATGGAAAATATATTTCATCTTATTTAGAAGGAGCTTTGGATACCTTGCCACTACCCGGTAAAAATTTGCAGACATCACTTCATGCTCAACTACAAGAATATGGCGAAAAGTTAATGGTAGGAAAAATAGGAGCTATTGTAGCTATTGAACCAAAAACTGGTGAAGTTTTAGCAATGGTAAATGCGCCTACTTATAATCCTAATTTACTAGTCGGAGGGAAGTATGGGAAGAACTATCAAAGATTAGCAAAAGATAAAAAGCAAATTCTTTTTCCTCGATCAATTCAATCTCGTCAACCACCTGGTTCAATCGTAAAAACCATGCAAAGTGCTATTGCTCTAGATATGGGTCTAGCAAATGAGTTTACTGCCTATGCTTGTAATAAAAAATTAGTTGGCTGTCATAATCATCAAAGCCCATTAAATTTACCTCAGGCAATTCAAAATTCATGTAATCCATATTATTACAATTTGGTAAATAAAATTCTTACTAAAGGTAAAAGTGGAAATATGGCTCAATTAAGAAAAGGAATGGATGAGTGGGAGGAATATGTAAGATCATTTGGGTTTGGCGACAAGTTGGGAATTGATTTATATGGAGAGAAAGATGGAAACGTACCTGATAAAAGGGAATACGATCATATTTACGGCAAAAACAGATGGAATTGGAGAACTGTTTACTCTATAGCAATTGGTCAGGGAGAGTTTTCGGTTACTCCTTTACAAATGGCTAATTTAGCTTGTATTATGGCAAACAAAGGTCATTTTTTCAGACCTCATATTGTTACTGCTATAGCTGGAGAAGAATTGTCGTTTAAAGACTCAACCTTCAGAAGAGAAACAAAAGTTGATTCGTCTAATTTTGAAATCGTTCATAACGGAATGCAATGGGTCCTAGAGGAATATGGAGGAACTGCAAGATCGTCAAGAATACCAGGTATTACAGTTTGTGGTAAAACAGGTACTTCTCAAAACCCTCATGGTGATGATCACTCCGTATTTATGGCTTTTGCACCTCGCGAAAACCCCAAAATTGCAATTGCTGTTTTTGTTGAAAATGCGGGAGGTGGTGGAGGCACTGCAGCTCCAATTGCTAGTTTAATGATTGAGAAATATTTGAAAGGTAAGATTGAAAGAACGGAGCTCGAAACCGAAATGATTGAAAAAGTATTTTTCGAACCTAAAAAGTAAAATTTGAATTGAAGCAAAGAGGAAACATAGCATTAAATGTAGATTGGGTTATTATAGGCCTATATCTTGCGTTATGTTTGATTGGAGTGCTCAATATATATGCTGCAGATTTTAATCCCTCTAGTGCCGATTTTTTTGATATGGGAAATCGAAGCGGGAAACAAGCGCTTTGGATTGGAGCTTCATTAATCATTGGTATAACGATAATGTCCTTTGAAAGTAAGTTCTTTAGGGCCGTGTCTCCAGTAATATATGGCGTTATCTCACTGCTATTAGTAGCTGTAATATTCCTGGCAAGAGATGTAAAAGGAGCTAGAGCTTGGATTGATATTGGTCCGTTTAAATTGCAACCAGCTGAGTTTGCAAAATTTGCCACTGCACTTTTTTTAAGTTCTTATTTAGGCAATATAACTACAGATAAGAAGGTTGATGAATCCTCAATTGAGGATATTGGAAAAGGGTTGAATCGGTTTATAAAAGGAAAAAAAGTTTTCTCATTTTCAGATATAGATGTGTACGGACAACTTTTGCCTATAGGAATAGCGTTGCTTCCAATGATTTTAATTTTAGGGCAAGATGATACAGGTTCGGCTTTGGTATTTACATCTTTCTTTTTCGTTTTTTACAGAGAAGGAGTTATAGGGAGAATTTTCATTGTTGGGTTAATGGCAATCGTGCTAGCCATAATTACTTTAATGTATGATAAACATGTCGCGTTTACGGCATTAGGAGCCTTGGGGATATTGGTTTATTCATCGTTTATCAAGAAAACAAACATGGCTTTATTCTCTATATTTTCTGTTTTGGGGTTTTTATTACTGTTAGCGATTTTTCAGTGGAGCACCTCACTAAATACTTACATATTATGGGGGTGGATAAGCATTAATATAATTATTGTTATTCTAATTCCTGAATTGTGGAAAAGGATTGAGCGAGGAGTGATTTTAGGAGGGTTAGTATTGGCTTTAGGTTATGTTGGATTTATTGAGAAAGCCTATAATATTTTACAACCACATCAAAAGGAAAGAATTGAAATTATACTAGGTAAGAGACATGATAAAACAGTAAGTTTCCAAACCGATCAATCGTTGAATGCCATAGGATCAGGAGGTTTTACAGGAAAAGGGTTTTTAGAAGGAACACACACCAAAGGTAAGTGGGTTCCTGAGCAAAGTACAGATTACATTTTTTGTACAATTGGAGAAGAATGGGGATTCGTTGGAACATCTCTAGTGCTCATATTATTTATTGCACTCATTTTAAGGTTGATTCAAAAGGCAGAAATGCAGCGGTCTAAAATGAGTCGGGTGTATGGCTATTGTGTAGCTTCAATATTCTTTATTCACCTACTCATCAATATAGGGATGACAATTCAAATTATGCCAGTAATTGGTATTCCTTTACCATTTATGAGTTACGGAGGATCTTCTTTATTTGGATTTACAGCACTACTATTTATGTTTGTGAAGTTTGATTCCCAAAGATTGGATATACTTTAATTTTGTCCATAGTCCATAGTCCATAGTCTATAGGGCTAATAGGTTGCAGCCTCTAATTTGAGCGTGATCGATTCTACCGGAAATCGTGAATAAACCGTCCTTATCAACACTCCCTAAATCGTCAGTGGCAATAAATGAACATGAGTGAATATTGGCAAGGTCAATAACGTTTATAGCTCCTTTTCCTTGGCTTTTAATGGTTAAAGGATCTGTTGTTTCTCTGACTAAAACTTTCATCCAATTTGGAGCTTCAAATCTGGATGTTTTTAAATAACCTTGAGACAGTAATTCAGTCATCCCATATTCAGAATGAATAGCTTTTGGATTTAAATCTGATTGAATTTTCTGGTGTAGTTCTTCCCTTGTCAACTCTTTTCCTCGCCCCTTCATTCCGCCAGTCTCAATAACAATAGTATTGTTTAAATTAATCCTAGTATTACATAATTCTAAAAGAGCGAATGTTACGCCAAAAAGGATTTTCGGTTCATCTGATTCAAGTATCTCTTTTAACTTCTTATTTGGTTTTAAATGAAATGAACTGTTATCATTTTTTGATGCCTCAATAAGATGATTCACCATGTAAATTAATGATGAGCCAGATCTCTCAAGGTAACTAGGTAAAAGACCAATAATAGCACAATCTTCCCATTCAGGATAGTTTTTATTAAACGAAGTCAAGAAACTTTTTTCATATGTCTTTAAGCTCTTAATATAGTGCTTACTTGTTTCATTACCAGTAGTGCCACTGCTTGTAAAAATTATTTCTTCATCAAATTTCCCGCTCTTTACTGTTTGAGATTTAAAAAACTCAATAGGTAAGAATGGAAACTCATTTATTGATTTCACTGAACTAGGTGTTTTTCCTAGAATTTGAGCAAACTGATTGTAAACTGAGCAATTTTTGAATTGATATTTAAAAACCTCGAAAGCTAAATCTTCAAATTGAGAATTTGAATTTATCTCAAATATTCTATGCTCAATTTCGTTTAAATTCATTTATTTTTAGTGACTGATGAAAATCAAAACAAAAATATCACTAATTATTGGAAGTACTTTTGTTCTTGGAAGCTGTATAAAGGATGATCAATTTAGTAAGGTTCCAGTTATCAAATTTGAGGAATATCAAACTTACTTGTCCTCTGACTTTCAGGTAGATTCTGCTAAATATGTGTTTTCGTTTCAAGATGGAGATGGTGACATAGGTAGAGATGATTTATCGGAAGTAGATTGCTTCTTAATTTACCAAGAAAAAAATGGAGAAGAGGTAACTAATTTTCCAGATGTTCCCAATAGAGAATATAATTTACCTAAGTTAACTCCAAATGCAAAAGATAAAAGTATTGAAGGTGAAATTACTTTAATACTTAAGCCAGCGCCAATTTACAATGTGCTTACAGATAGCGCATACAGATACGCATGTTACATTATCGACAGAGCTGGCAACGAGAGTGATACTATTTACTCGTCATGGACGAGTAAATAATTAAAACTTCATCTGCATCGCCTCAGAGATGTTCATTAAATGATCTCCAATCTTTTCACATGCCATGAATAAATCTCTGTAGTGCATAGCAGACTTGAAATCGTATTCGCCTTTTTCAAGAGCAATGATATGTTCTTGGTGAAGTTGATCATTTATTTTATTAATTTCTCTCTCTAGTTCAATAGCATTGTCAAGATTAACTTGTCCGAATTCTAAGTCGATATTTTTCCTTATTTCAACAAAAACGCTATCTAGTTTATCGAAATACATATTTAAGCTATCTCTTTGACTCTGGTTGAACCAAACTTTACTTTCTTTCTTTTTTTCTAAGGTCACAGCCATCCTAAAATAAATGTCTCCAATTCTTTCTAAGCTCGAAATAATTCTATGTAAACCTCTTATTTTTTTTGCTGTTTCAGCCGAGATGTCTCCTTGTCCAATTTGAGTTAAATAAACAGCTATTTCCTCTTCAATTCTATCGGTAATATCTTCGTATTTTCTAACCTTTTTTACAAGGTCGTCAAATTTTTTGCTGTCAGTTTCGTTAACCAGCTTTCTTAAGAAACCATTCATTCTATTGGTGATTTCACCAAATTTGTGTGCTTCTTTTTTCGCTTCCATCAATGAAAGTTCAGAAGTAGGAAGTAACCCAGCACCGATATATTCTAACTTATAAACTTCGTCAAGTTCACCTTTCGATTTAACCATTTTGGTGGCTGCGCTTACAAGCCAAGGGATGAACCAGATAAGTATAAGAACATTTACAACATTAAATACGGTGTGGAATATTGAAATTCCAAATCCTCTACCTTCTGGGGACATAATATTCAAATCGCTTCCAATTATGTTGGTGTTAATCCATTGAATAATAGATGGTAAATCAACAAAGAAGCTAATTAAAATAATCATCCAAACAACACCTATAACATTGAAAAGTAAGTGAATTCTTGCTGCTCGTTTTGAATAAACATTTGCCGGAATGGAAGCTAACCATGCAGTGATTGTTGTTCCAATGTTTTCTCCTAATACCATTGCAGCAGCTACTTCGAATGGGATAATACCATTCATAGATAAAGTAATTGTCAATGCCATTGCTGCACTTGAAGACTGAACGATAACTGTTATAATTGTACCAATACCAACAAATAATATGTTAGAGAAGAAACCTCCATTAGCATACTCTTGAAGGAAATGTAATGAGTCAGAGTGCTCTTTAAGATTAGGCACAGCGTCCTTTAATTCTGCCAGACCCCAGAAAAGAATGGCAAATCCTAAAACAAATTCACCGTAAAATTTGATTTTTTTTCTTTTCGCAAAAAGCATTGGTACAGCCGCTGCGATAAGGGGTAATGAAAGGACAGATATTTTTACTTTAAATCCTAAAAGTGTTACAAGCCAAGCTGTAATAGTTGTTCCAATGTTAGCACCTAGAAGAATTCCTGCAGATTGCGTAAGGTTAATTAATCCTGCGTTTACAAAACTTACTGTCATTACAGTAGTAGCCGAAGAAGACTGAACAAAGCTTGTTACAAGAAAACCAGAAATAACTCCAACAAATCTATTTTGGGTCATCGCGCTAAGGATGCGTTTTAAACTACCTCCCGCTGCTTTTTGAATTCCTTCACTCATCATCTTCATACCGAAGATGAAAAAAGCTAAAGCTCCTAGTATTTTCAGAGCATCATAAAAACCAAATTCCATTCACATTTGTTTTATTCTCCAGTCAATCGATTTTTATCGTAAAGCTGTTGAAGTAACGCGACAAAAATAGTAAATCATTATTGAATGGTAAGTTAAATGATTGTAAACAAACAAGTAGTTTCTCATAGTTTGAATATTAGCTATTTAGCCTTGAAGAATCTTTTGATGGAATGGGATTGAATGTTATCGATTGATGAATTTAATGTTAAATATGAGCAGGTTATTGTACTTTTTGAAAAGTATGATTACATTTCTTTAACTAAATTAGAAGAATGAATGACATCAAGATTTTAATTGTAGACGATGAAAAAGATATTTTAGAGTTTGTTGGATACAATTTGAAAAGTGAAGGGTTTGAGGTTGAAAAAGCCAATAATGGGCATGATGCCATAAAAATTAATAAGACCTTTAAACCGGATATCATCATATTAGATGTGATGATGCCTGACCTAGATGGAATAGAGACTTGCTATCAAATTAAGAATGATACAAGCATAAACGATCCTAAGATTATTTTCTTAACCGCAAGATCAGAGGATTATTCTGAAATATCAGGATTAGAAGCAGGAGCCGATGACTACATCACTAAGCCTGTTCGTCCTAGGGTTTTATTAAGTAGGATCAAGGCTGTAATGAGAAGAGGTAATCTTTCAAAAGAAGAAAAATCTCAGCAAATTACTTATGGCGAATTCACAATCGATTGGGATAAGTACTTAGTGATTAAAAATGGCGAAGAACGAACACTTCCAAGAAAAGAAATGGAGTTGTTTGGACTTTTGTTTTCAGCGCCAGGAAAAGTTTTTGACCGTGAAACTATAATGAAAAAGGTATGGGGTTCTGAAGTGGTTGTAGGGGATCGTACCATTGATGTTCACATTAGAAAATTGAGAGAAAAGTTTGGTGATGTTTATTTCGAAACAGTTAAAGGAGTTGGTTACAAATTCGTTTCTCCTGAATAATGTTTAGAAAAACACTCCATATCACGCTTTTCTTTAGTCTGTGTGGATTTCTGCTAACATTATTATTATTGTTAGGTTTTTCCAAAGTTAATTTCGATATCATATTATTGATGTCTCTATTAGTTGGAGGCATTCTATTTGTTTCTTCTCAGTGGGTTTTGGAGAAGTT
Organism: Flavobacteriaceae bacterium; assembly: GCA_964230605.1. GTDB lineage: Bacteria > Bacteroidota > Bacteroidia > Flavobacteriales_C. Next base: position 16,783 of record CAXRIN010000092.1, on the reverse strand, counting down.
TATTTTTGATCGCATTAACCTTCTTTTTGATAAAGTTTTGAATATCACTTATGAAAGAAAGGTATTAAAATTACTTGATGATCCTTTTGAGTTGATTGATAGTAAGGTTAATACCTATCTCGAAAAATTGGAGCAAGAAGAGGAATTGTTAACAGAACAACAAAAATTCAGAAGAGAGTACATAGGAAATATTGCTCATGAATTGAAAACACCAATCTTTACAATTCAAGGATATATTTTGACTTTGTTAGATGGAGGATTGGAAGATCAAAGAATTAATAGGGACTATCTACAAAGAGCTGACAAGAGCATTGAAAGAATCATTGATTTATTGAATGATTTAGATCTTATTACTAAACTGGATTCTGGAGAATTCCCTCTAGAGATAGAAACTTTTGACCTTGTACAGCTTTGCAGAGAGGTTTTTGATTCACTTGAATTAAAAGCTAAAGAAAGAGAGATTTCAATTAATTTTTTAACTGCTCCCAAACGTCAAATTTTCGTCGACGCAGACCGCAGAAGAATTTATCAAGTAATTTCCAATTTGGTTGTTAATGCAATTAAGTATGGAAAAGATAATGGTAGCGTAGACGTTAGCTTTAATGAAATGAATGAGAATTATGTTTTAGTTGAGGTTATAGACAATGGAGTTGGTATTGATGAGGAAAATTTATTGAAAATCTTCCAAAGGTTTTACAGGGTTGATAAGAGTGGAGGACGAAAACAAGGTGGGTCAGGATTAGGTCTTTCAATTGTAAAACATATTGTTGAAGCACATGGACAAACTTTAAATGTGAATAGTAAAATAGGTGTTGGATCAACCTTTTCTTTTACTTTAAACCTCGCTTAATTGTAAATCAAATTTTAGGAATTAAAAACTTAATTAATAGTCCGTCGTAGACAACCAAAATCTAGAATATGAACAAGTTATACCAAGTAATTATTTTCAGCCTAACTTTCATCTTGTTTAGTTGTGGAACTCAACCAACTACTCAGAGTACCGATGAATCATCTTCAAACAACGAAATTAGAATTGGGGGGTCAAGTACGCTTTTCCCAATTTCAAAAGGTATACTCGACCTGTATAAAAATGATGAAACATTAATAAAAGTTGAACATTCAGGGTCTATAAAAGGATTAGATGAGTTGGCGTCGGGGAAAATTGATATTGCAGGTTCATCACGAAAAATCAATGATGAAGAGTTGAAATTATTTCAAAAAAACAGTGTTGAGGTTGTTGAGTTAGAAGTTGCTTTAGATGGAATGACCGTTGTGGTTAACTCGGGTAATGATTGGCTGAGTGATATTTCGACTGCTGATTTAAAAAAATTGTGGGAACCAGATTCTGAAGACAAAGTTTTAAAATGGTCAGATGTAAATGCTGAGTGGCCTCAGTACGAATTTAGATTATTTGGTCCAGGAGCTGCTTCAGGAACTTTTGATTTTTTCACTAAAGCAATCATGGGTGAAGTAGGTTCGATTAGAAGTGATTACTTATCCTCTGAAAATGATAATGAGTTGGTAAAAGGAATTGCTGCCGAGAAGAATGGAATTGGGTTCATAGGGTTAGCTTACTTTGAACAAAACAGAGATAAATTAAAGGCTTTGAAAATCAATGGTGTAGAAGCAACTTTACAAACTGTTCAGGATGGAACTTACCCTCCTCTTGCCAGAACGTTATACTTATACGTTTCAAAAAAGAGTCTCAATAGAAAGCCAGTTCAAGATTTTGTAAAGCATTATTTAGATAATGTAAGTAACGTTGCATTATCAGTTGGATACATTCCTTTGGAAGATAAATCTTTGGAGAACTCTCAAAAAACATTAAACTCTGCTATTGCTGAGTAAAACTGCTTCTTTATTAGTATTTTTGTCATGTTAAATGGCATCTGTTAAATCAATAAAGGCTCCTATTGCTAATGAAATGGATTTGTTTGAAGACAAATTCAAAGAGGCAATGAAAGGGAATGCTCCTTTGTTGGATAGAATCACTCATTATATTGTAAAGCGAAAAGGAAAACAAATGCGTCCTATGTTTGTTTTTCTTGCGGCGAATTTGTGCGGAGGAGTTACTGATAGAAGTTACCGAGCTGCTAGTTTAATTGAAATGATTCATACTGCAACGCTTGTTCATGATGATGTTGTTGATGATGCTAATAAAAGAAGAGGTTTCTTTTCGGTAAATGCCCTTTGGAAAAACAAAATTGCTGTTTTAGTTGGTGATTTTTTGTTGAGTAAAGGTTTGCAAACTGCCGCTCAATACAAAGATTATGACTTCTTGGAAATCATCTCAGCAGCAACAAAAGAAATGAGTGAAGGCGAGTTGTTGCAAATTGAAAAAGCACGGCGATTAGATATTAAAGAAGAAATATATTTCGAAATCATCCGTCAGAAAACGGCTACTCTAATTGCTGCTTGTTGTGCTACTGGTGCCTCATCTGCCGGAGCTAATTCTGAAGAGGTTGAAAAATTAAGATTGTTTGGGGAGAAGATTGGAATTGCTTTTCAAATGAAAGATGATTTGTTTGATTACGAATCTTCCGTAAGTTTAATTGGTAAGCCAGTAGGGATTGATATTAAAGAGCGTAAAATGACTTTGCCTTTAATTTACGCACTAAATAATGCCTCAAAATCCGATAAAAAATGGATGATTGGAGTTGTTAAAAAGCACAATGAAAATCAAAAAAAAGTTACCGAGTTAATCGAAAAAGTAAAAGCTTCTGGAGGTATCGAGTACACAAAGAAAAAGATGTACGAAATTAGAGGCGAAGCAATGGATATCATCAATACATATCCTGATACTCCTTCCCGTCAAAGCTTAATTGATTTGATTCTTTACACAACGGAAAGGGAGAAGTAATTTTTTATTTAGTCAATTAACTTTTTAAACAAATAATAGGTTTCACGTCATTGCGAAGCACGAAGCAATCTCATTTTCACAATATTTAAATTGTTTTAAATAATTTCCCTAAATGCCAAAGGGAGGTTTCGTTTATATTTTAACTAATCGTTACAATAGGGTGCTTTATATCGAAGTAACTTCAAATCTTCATACCAGAATTTTAGAACACAGAAATAAAGTATTTCCTAATTCTTTTTCATCAAGATATGAGTTGTATAAATTGGTTTATTTTGAAGAGTATATGAGTATTGAATCAGCAATTAAACGAGAGAAACAATTGAAAGCTGGCTCAAGGAATAATAAACTTAATTTGATTAATGAAAAAAACTTTTGGAGCGATTTAGCTGAGGATTGGTTTTTGATATAATGAGATAGCTTCGTGCCTCGCTATGACGAGATTTTAAAAAAATAAACGATTCATCAATGCTTATTAGCTAACTGTCCGCAGGCTGCATCAATATCTTTTCCTCTAGATCGTCTTACGTTTACCACGAGATTTTTACTTTCTAAATGTTTTACAAAAGCATCTAATCTTTCAGGAGTAGTTTGCTGGAATTCGCCATCTTCAATAGGATTGTATTCAATAATATTGATCTTGCAAGGGATGTTTTTTGCAAATGAAGCTAATTCTGCAGCGTCCTCAATACTATCGTTAAAATCTTTGAAAACAATGTATTCGAATGTTACTCTTGTTCCAGTTTTATCATAGAAATACTTCAAGGCCTCAGCTAATGATTCTAATGAGTTTTGCTCATTAATAGGCATGATGTAATCTCGCTTTTTATCATTGGCAGCATGAAGCGATAAAGCCAAATTAAATTTCACTTCATCGTCGCCTAGTTTTTTAATCATTTTAGCAATTCCAGCTGTAGAAACTGTAATTCTTTTAGGTGACATTCCTAAGCCTTCAGGTGATGTGATTTTTTCAATGGAATCCATCATCCCTTTGTAGTTTAACAAAGGCTCACCCATTCCCATATAAACAATGTTTGTTAATGGAGTATTGTAGTTTTGTTCAGCTTGATTTTTAATATGAACAACTTGGTCAACTATTTCATCAAATCCAATATTTCTTAAACGTTTTAATCTCCCAGTAGCGCAAAACTTACAAGTTAAACTGCATCCAACTTGGGATGAAATACACGCAGTCATTCTATCTGTAGTCGGAATCAAAACCCCCTCAACAACGTTACCATCGGCTAATTCAAAAGCGTTTTTAATAGTTTTGTCGCTACTAATTTGACTAGTTTTGATTTTGACAACAGGAATAATGAAGTTTTCTTTTAGTTTTTCTCTTATGTCTTTAGAGAGATTAGTCATCTCGTCAAAACTCATGGCAGACTTCTTCCATAGCCATTCATACACTTGTTTAGCGCGAAAAGCCTTTTCTCCAATTTCAACAAAAAAAGATTTAAGTTGATCTAAATCTAAGAGTCTGATATTTTGTTTTGATTCCATATAACTGTCGCAAAGTTAAGTGTTTAAAACTTGTCGTTCAATTTCATTTTTAAAATGGAATTTAAAGCTGTATTTTTAAGATTATGAGACTATCGAAAATTGCACTTGCTATTGCTGTATTTTCAGCTATCGGTTTATCTTCTTGTAAATCACCGAAGCTAGGAAGTTATGTTGATCCTTTATATTTAGAGGAGGATAATACAGATGCTTCAACGGTATCACAGAAGAAGAAATAAATAGGCTTAAATACGCTGTATTTCACTAATTTTGCCGAATGGCAAAGAGATACACAGTTACTACAGCTTTACCGTATGCAAATGGCCCACTTCATTTAGGTCACGTTGCTGGTGTTTACATTCCTGCAGATATTTATGTTAGATATCTTCGCGCAAAGCAAGAAGATGTTGTTTTTATTGGAGGAACCGATGAACATGGAGTTCCGATTTCAATAAAGGCAAAGAATGAAGGAGTTACACCAAAGGAAGTTGTAAATAGATACCACAATATCATCAAGAACTCTCTTGAAGGTTTAGGAATTTCATTAGATTATTTTGGACAAACATCATCTCCTGCTCATTATGAAATGGCGAGTGAGTGGTTTAAAAAAATGGAAGCAGATGGTGTTTTTACAGAAGAAGTTTCTCAGCAATATTACGACGAAGAAAATAAGCAGTTTTTGGCTGATAGATACATTACGGGAGAGTGTCCAAGTTGTCATAAAGACGGAGCTTACGGAGATCAATGTGAAAAATGCGGAACATCATTAAGTCCAACGGATTTGATAAACCCAAAATCTGCATTAAGTGGAAACAAGCCTGTTTTAAAAGAAACGAAGCATTGGTTTTTACCGCTTGATAAATTCGAACCTTGGTTGAAGGAATGGGTTGAAGAAAAGAAATCATTGTTGAAGCCTAATGTTTACGGACAGGTAAAATCATGGTTAGATGCCGGGTTACATCCAAGAGCAATTACAAGAGATTTAGAATGGGGCGTTCCTGTTCCTGCTGATGGAGGCGATGGAAAGGTATTATATGTTTGGTTTGACGCTCCAATTGGATATGTTTCATTTACAAAGCAATTGCTAGAAAATGATTCAGACAGAAATTGGGAAGATTATTGGAAAAAGGAAGGAAATTCACAATTGGTTCACTTTTTAGGAAAGGATAACATAGTTTTCCATTCGGTAATTTTCCCAAGTATGTTAAAATCAATGGGAGATTATATTTTGCCTCAAAATGTTCCAGCAAACGAGTTTTTGAATTTAGAGGGAGAAAAATTCTCAACATCAAAAAACTGGGCCGTTTGGTTAGATGATTATTTAAAAGATTTTCCAGGTAAGACAGATTTGTTGAGATATGTTTTATGTTCAATCTTGCCAGAGCAAAAAGATGCAGATTTTACATGGGCTGATTTTCAGTCAAAGAATAACAATGAGTTGGTTGCTAACCTTGGAAACTTTGTGAATAGAGCTTTAGTATTAACCAATAAATATTGGGGCGGTGTAGTTCCTTCTAAAGGAGAATTAACCGATTTGGATAAAGATGTAATAGCTCAGTTGAATGAATATCCAAATAAAATTAGTGCAAGTATTGAAAAGCATAGATACAAAGAGGCACTTGCTGAATTAATGAAATTATCAGCTTTAGGAAATAAGTATTTAGCTGAAAATGAGCCGTGGAAGTTGATAAAAGAAGATGAAGTAAGAGTAAAGACAATTATGAATATAGCTCTTCAAATTACTTCTGCATTAGCAATTTTATCCGAGCCATTTTTACCGGAAACTTCAGGTAATTTAAAAGAAATGATGAACTTATCTGGTTTGTCATGGGAGAATTTAAGTGAGGAAAATATACAAGCAGGACATCAAATTAATAAACCTTCCTTGTTGTTTGAAAGACTAGATGATGCTGTTGTTGAAGAACAAAGAGCAAAACTTCAAAAGGCTAAAGAAACAGCAGAGGCTGCTGCTAAAACTTTAGAACCGCAAAAGGATACAACAACCTTTGATGATTTTCAGAAAATGGATATCCGAGTAGGGACTATTATTGAAGCAGAAAAAATTAAGAAAGCCAAGAAATTGTTGAAATTGAAAGTGGATACAGGAATTGATCATAGAACAGTTGTTTCTGGAATCGCACAGTTCTATAAGCCTGAAGATATCATCGGTCAGCAAGTTTCAATTTTAGTGAATTTAGCCCCAAGAACAATGTTGGGAATAGAATCTCAAGGTATGATTTTGATGGCGGAAAATAATAAAGGAGAACTTCAATTTGTTGCTCCAAACCAACAATCAGATAACGGAGCTGTAATCGCGTAATATGGGAAATTTCGGAACTAAAGCAATTCATGCCGGTACTGAGCCAGATTCGGCAACTGGAGCGATAATGACACCAATTTATCAAACTAGTACCTACCTCCAGTCTGCTCCGGGCGAGCATAAAGGATATGAGTATTCAAGAACTTTAAACCCAACAAGACATGCGCTAGAGAAAAACTTAGCTGCGGTTGAAAATGGAAAGTTTGGTTTAGCCTTTTCAAGCGGATTAGCTGCAATGGATGCTTTACTGAAATCGTTTAAACCAGGAGATGAAATCATTTCATCCAATGATTTGTATGGAGGTTCCTATCGTTTGTTTACAAAGGTTTTTGCAGATTGGGGGTTAAAGTTTCATTTTGTCGCTATGGACGACCTAACAAAGGTTGAGTCATTAATCAATAATAAAACAAAAATGATTTGGGTTGAAACTCCAACTAACCCAATGATGAATATTATTGATTTAAAGGCGGTTGCAGAATTAGGGAAGAAGCATGATTTACTAACTGCTGTGGATAATACTTTTGCGTCGCCTTACTTACAAAATCCTTTGGATTTAGGTGCTAATATTGTAGTTCACAGTATAACTAAATTCATTGCAGGTCATAGTGATGTAGTAATGGGAGCAATCGTGTTAAACGATGAAGAATTGGCTAAAAGATTATACTTTATTCAAAATTCTTGCGGAGCGGTACCAGGTCCACAAGATTGTTTTTTAGTGCTTCGCGGAATAAAGACTTTGCATGTAAGAATGGACAGACATTTTGAAAACGCTGCCAAGGTTGCTGAGTTTTTACAAAATCATCCAAAAATTGATAAAGTATATTATCCTGGTTTGACATCTCATCCAAATCATTTAGTTGCAGCTCAACAAATGAGAAACTTTGGAGGTATGATTTCGTTCACTACCAAAGGAAACAAAAAGGAAGACGCAATTAAAGTAATTTCAAACACTAAAATTTTTAGTTTGGCAGAATCATTAGGAGGAGTAGAGTCTTTATGCGGTCACCCTGCAACAATGACTCACGCTGCTATTCCAAAGGAAGAAAGAGAAAAATCAGGCGTTGTAGATTCGTTAATTAGATTAAGTGTAGGAATAGAGGATATTGATGATTTGATTCAAGATTTAACTCAAGCTTTAGAAAAAATATAAAATGAGAGGAACAAAGTTCACCGTAATTGGAATGGGTAAATATGGTAAAGCCATTGCCAAAATTTTAAGTGATAGAGGAGCGGAAGTTATCGCAGTTGATAACAGGGAGGAATTAATTGAAGATGTTCAAGATTTTGTTGCATTGGGAGTCACAATGGATGCTACTGATACAAAAGCCTTAGAATCTCAAAACATTCAGGATAGTGACGCTGTTGTAGTTGCAATTGGTGCCAATTTTGAAGCTTTACTTTTATGTTGTTTCCATTTAAAGGAAATGGGAGTTAAGAGAATTATTGCGCGTTCGAATGATGAAAATCAGAAGGCTATTCTTCAAAGAATGGGTATTGAGGAAATACTTGAACCAGAAAAAGAGGTTGGGATTTTTGTTGCTGAGCAATTAATTAACCCAAATATTGTATCCTTCCTTCAATTACCTGATGATTACGAAGTTGCCGAAATTAAGCCACCAAACGATATTGAAGCAAGAACAATTGAAGAGATTGGTTTGAGAAGTAAATATCGATTGAATTTAATTACTATTAAAAGATGTTTTGAGGAAGATCGAGGTGATTCAATTGAAGTAGTTCAGCATATTTTGGGTGTTCCTTCATCAGATACTGTTATTAAGAAAACAGACACTTTAATCGTATTTGGCACTTCTAGAGATATCAAGAGATTTATTGAAATCAACAGTTAATTAAATGAATAATTCGCTAGGGAAAGAAGAAAGATTGAAGAGTAAAAAAGCTGTTTCTGAGATTTTTAGCGCTCAGAAATCTTCAGTAGGTTCTTTTCCTTTTAGAGCGTTTTATACCTTAAAAGAATCGGAAAATTCAATTGCTAAATTTGGTATAGCAGTTCCGAAAAAGAAGTTCAAAAGAGCGGTTGACAGAAATCGTGTGAAAAGACTCGTTAAAGAGTCTATTCGAACAAATAAATTTGATTTGAATAATGAGTTAAAGAAAAGCTCGTTATCCATGAACATAATGATAGTTTGTCAGGCCGATAATTTACCTAGTTTTAATAATGTTGAACTAAAAATTAAAGAGGTTCTAAAGAAATTAACTCAGGTTGTAATAGCATATGAAAAAGAGTAAAATATATTTTGGGGTTGGACTGTTAACCTTGCTTCTAATTAGTTTTGTTGAGGTAGAAGAAACATCTGATCGATTTGAGATTGGTAAAAATTTGGACATTTTTACGGAGGTTTATAAGGAAGTTAATTCACTTTATGTTGACGGAACGCAACCTGGTGATTTAATGAAAGAAGGGATTGATGCGATGTTGGAAAGTTTGGATCCTTACACTGTGTATTACCCTGAATCGGATATTGAGAATTATAAATTAATGACCACTGGTCAGTATGGCGGTATCGGTGCTAGAATTAGAAAAATTGATGATTTCGTAGTTGTTGGTGAACCATACGAAGGATTTCCAGCGCACAAAGCTGGCTTGAAAGCAGGAGATGTTATTTTGAAAGTTGATGGCAAAGATGTAAAAGGAAAATCAACAAACGATTTAAGTAAAATTCTAAAAGGAAATCCGGGAACAAGTTTAACCGTTACTATACGCCGTCCTGGCAAAGAAAAGGAGTTTGATGTTACTTTCAAGAGAGAAAAAGTTCAAATAAAAAGCGTTCCTTATTACGGAATGTTAAACGAGAACACTGGGTATATTAAAATGACAAGTTTTACAAGAAATGTATCAAAGGAAGTTAAGGATGCCTTTCTTGAACTGAAAAAAGATCCAGATTTCAAATCTTTAATTTTTGATTTAAGAGGCAATCCTGGAGGGTTATTACATGAAGCCATCAATACAGTTGGTTTATTTACTAAAAAGGGGATAAAAGTTGTTGAGACAAGAGGAAAGATTGAAGAGTGGACAAAAGTGTACAAGACTTTGAATGCTCCGCTTGATAAAGACATTCCAGTTGTTGTTTTAGTGGATGGTGGTTCGGCATCTGCTTCTGAGATTGTAAGTGGATCTTTACAAGATTTTGATAGAGCTGTTGTTTTGGGTAGAAACACTTATGGGAAAGGTTTAGTGCAAACAACAAGAAAATTAAAGTATAATACAAGTTTAAAAGTTACTACAGCTAAATATTATATTCCAAGTGGAAGATGTATTCAAGCCATTGATTATTCTCACAAAGATGAAGATGGACATGCAAGTAAAATTCCCGATTCTTTACTTACAGAATTCAAAACAAAAAATGGTAGGACCGTTTTAGATGGTGCGGGGATAAAACCTGACGTTAATTTAGAAAAAGAAGATTATGCTGCTGTTACTGTGGCTTTAGCTTCAAATCATCACTTGTTTAATTATGCGACAGAGTATGTCTTGAAACATGACTCAATTCCTTCAGCCTCGGAGTTTAGTATTTCTGAAGAAGAGTTTGAAGCATTTGTTAAATACATTAACGAGAATGATTACGATTACGAAACCAAAACAGATAAAAGCTTAGAGGCTTTAAAGAAAAGAGCGGAAAAGGATGAAATGTTATCTGATATAGAAAATGAACTTGAGGAGATTGAGGAAAAACTAAAGGCGAAAAAGAAGGCGCAAATTCATAATAATAAAGCTCAATTAAAACGTTTATTAGAGATAGAAATTGCCACTAGATATTACCTTCAAAAAGGTCGTATTCAAAATGAATTGAACAATGATAAAGATATTGATGAGGCGCTAAAAATATTATCTGATAAAGATCGTTATCAAGGCATTCTTTCAGGAGAACTTCAATAGGTAATGCCGTTAAATAGAAAAATCGCTTATTATTTATTTTTTCTAGGCTTTTTTGGTCTGGCGGGAAGCATTGCTGTTTCAAAGTTTACTACATCTCTTTCCATGTTTTTAATGTCTATTGCGTGGTTTGCTCAATGGAATTGGAAAGAAAAGTGGACACGATTTAAATCTCAGAAATGGGTTCTGATGGCCAGTATTTCTTTGTTTTTAATTTTCGTTATTGGACTCATTCATTCGGAAAACATGCCCTATGCAATGAAGGATTTAAAAATAAAAGCTCCTTTATTTATTATTCCTGTTGTTTTTGCTCTAGGAGAGAAATTCGATTACAAAAAAGTGATAGGTGCTTTAGTCCTAATGGTATCATCAGCTATCGCAGCTTCAATTATTGGGGTGGTTAACTATCAATTAAAATTAGGGACAGATCAAGAGATTACAGATTTAAGAGCTTTGTCTCCTTTCATTAGTTTAATCAGGTTATCCCTTATTCTAGCCTTTGGTTTTGGAATGGGGCTATGGGGATTGATTAAGTTAAAATCTAAATTCAAGTGGCTGCTATTGATACCTGTCTTCTGGATAGTTTTCTTTTTTAGTTACGCGCAAAGTTTGACGGGCATTATCTTAGTACCCATAATATCGATTTTCTTTTTGTTTTTTGCTTTTCAGAGACAAAAAAAAATAGCTACTTTTTTTGCCGTTGTTTTTATTTCTATTGGAATTTACGGGGGGTATGAGTTTAATAAAGTTTATCAAATGGTTTTTGATTTAAAGCCAATAAACGAGTTATATGAAACTCCAAATGGAAACAAATACAAACATTTCCAAGATCATTTGGATCGAGAAAATGGTTATCATGTACAAAGCAATATTTGTTATCGAGAACTTAAACAAGAATGGGAGAAAAGAAGTGATTTGGATATCCTAGCAAATTTTGAAGAATTTAAAATCAAGGCTGTTTTGATGAGGTATTTAACCTCTAGAGGTTTAACTAAAGATTCATTAGGAATCACAAATTTATCTGATGCTGAAATTAAAGCTGTTGAAAATGGTGTTACCAATGTTTATTATATAAATAGGAATCCTATTTTGGTTAGGCTCCATCAAAGTTTAATGGAAATTCAATATGCTATAATGAAAGGGCAGTATTATCGTAGTTCCGTGGCGGGTAGATTAATGTTTGCAAAAACAGGAATATCTATAATTTCAGATCATTTATTCTTTGGTGTTGGAACAGGAGATGTGAAAGATGTTTTTCTTGAAAAATACAGTCAATTAAGTGGTGAAGAATCAAAGTTTGATAAAAAGTCGCACAATCAATTTATCACTACAGGGGTAGCCCTAGGATTGATTGGACTGATCATTTTCATTGGAATTATAATCTTTCAGATGTTTAAATACGATGGGCCTCTAAAATTCCTTTTTGGGCTTGGTCAGTTGGTTTTGTTACTTAGTATGTTGTGGGAAGATACGTTAGAGACTCAAGCTGGTGTTGCCATTTTCACAGTTGTAACAAGTGTATTTTTGTTTAGTTCAGAGCAAGCAATAAAAAAGGGTAAATAACCAATTGATTAGTTCATTACCCTTCGTTTATTTTTGGACGGACTTTTTAGTTTGTAAGTAACTTAAATCCTCTTCCGTGCATATTTACTATCTCTAATTTTGGATCAGCTTTCAAATACTTTCTCAATTTGGTAATGTAAACGTCCATTGATCTAGCATTAAAATAACTATCGTCTTTCCATATTTTGTTTAATGCCACCGACCGTTCAAGAACATCATTAGTGTTTTCACAAAGTAACTTCAATAAATCAGCCTCTTTACTTGTTAATTTATTTTCGTTGCCACTTTTTTCTTTTAAGATTCTGCGATCGTAATCAAAACTTAATTCACCGATTTCAAAATGTTTTTTCTCCTGCTTCACAACCCCTTCACCTTGAGTTCTTCTTAGGATTGCTTTGATTCTCAAGAGCAATTCTTCCATAGAGAATGGTTTGGTTAAGTAGTCATCCGCACCACTTTGAAATCCTTCAATTTTGTCCTCTTTTAGCGATTTAGCTGATAGGAAAATGATAGGAATATTTTTGTCTGTATTTCTAATTTCTTTAGCTAAGGTAAAACCATCTTTAATAGGCATCATAACATCCAATGCACACAAGTCAAACGAGCCTTGTAAGAATGCTTTTAAACCTTTATCTCCATCAGTTTCTAACTGACAGTTATATCCTTTAGCAATGATATATTCTTGAAGTAATGAACCTAAGTTTGGATCATCTTCTACTAATAAAATGTTTGTTTTATTGCTCATCTTCTTCTGGTTTAAACGGTAAATGAATACTAAAAGTGGTTCCTTTACCTAGTTGACTTGATACTTTAATTGTTCCTTGGTGTTTATCTACAATCGCTTTTACGTAGCTTAAACCTAATCCAAATCCTTTAACATTGTGCACATTTCCTGTTGGCACACGGTAAAGTTTATCGAATATTTTATTCACGTTCTCTTTTGAAATTCCTATTCCTCTATCACTCACATCAATTACAATTCCGTTGTTTAAATTTCTTGTCTTTACCTTTATTGATGGTTGAGTTGGTGAGTATTTAATAGCGTTATCAATTAAGTTGCTAATGATGTTTGTAAAGTGAATTTTATCTGCGATTATCTCAGGAATTTCCGCAGCTAATTCAGTAGTAATGTTTCCTTGGACTGCTTCAACTCTCACCTTGGATTGATGAACAACATCAGCAATGATATTATGTACATCAATTTCATGCAATTTAAGTTTAAAATCTCCTTTATCTAAAACAGCACTTTGCAGGACATTTTCAACAAGCGTTCCTAATCTTTTGTTTTCAGAATTGATAACGTTTACATAGTGAGTTGTTCGCTCTGGTGTTTTAGGAATATCTTGGTCGTTTAATACTTCACAAGCTAATGAAATAGTTGAAATAGGTGTTTTTAACTCGTGAGTCATGTTATTGATGAAATCATTTTTAATAACTGCTAATTTCTTTTGCTTAACAACAGTTGCGAATGTGATCCAGAAAGTAACTAAAATCGCTAGAATGAAAATAGACGATAATCCAATTACAGGTCCAACCAATCGGAACAAGTAACCTCTTTCTTTTGGGAAAAATAAACTCAAATGATCACTTCTAATAGAGAATGGGTCTTGGAAAAGTTGAACAGAATATGGCGATTCTAAAAAGGCTTCTGTTGGCACTCCCTTTTCTTTTAAAACCAAGTTATTGTTAGAAAATAATCCGATGTGAAATTTAGTGTCGATTCCATGGTTTTTAAGCTCATTTTTAAGAATCTTACTTAGAATGTGCGGGTCAACTTGCTCGGCTAATGTTCCGAAAGAACTAAAAGGAGAAAAGTCCATTTGAAAACCGCCAAAAGATTGACTTTTAAATGGGTTTTTACCTTCAGATGATTTAGATTTTTTTGTGTTAAATGATTTTTGAATGATTTTACCGTTTGCATCTCTAAGAATTTGGGTAGTTTTTTTAACCAAATTTCCATCAGCAGTTTCAAATAAACTTTCTTCCTCTAGTTCGATAGAATATTTATGCGAGTTAAAATTGGTATCTATTGAAGTGTGGGTTTTTATAGAAAAGGTTGTCATACCTTGATTGTTTCCTCTACCCAGCCCTGATAGTCTATCCATCGACTCCAATCGATTAGTGGAAACACTCATGGCATGAAGGACATTTTTTTGGAATTGCTGTTCTTCTAATTCAATAGCACTATTTAGCCAATAGCCTTGAACAAGAATGATTCCTACAAGAGCCATGGTCATTACAGAAACCAGAATTTTCAAATGATTTTCCTTCACTCGGTAAATTTAATGTGAAAAAGATCAAATGTTAAACGGGTTAACTTTTTTTAACTGCAGCATATATCATGTATTCTACGCAACCTTGAGAGGAATTATGAGGTAAAAAGGCGCACGGAATAAAAGTTTTAAAATATGACTATAAAAAAGAAGTTGCTTTTAAGTGTTGTTATGATGGCTCTTATTGTGTCGGGCTTGGTGATATTTGGAGCTATTACAATTAATTCATTTCAAGAAACCTCATTAATACCTGAGGGAGGAGCAATGGCCATTCAAAGTGATACGAATTCAAGTTTAATGGCTTTTTACATTACTGGCGGAATAATTGTTTTGATGATTTTGGCTGTTGGATATTTAATGATGAAGTCTGTTGTTACACCATTAAATTATGCTAAAGTTGTCGCTGATGAAATTGCTACAGGGAATTTAAAGGCTGAATAAGTTTAATAATGATGATGAAATTGGAGAAACACTCTCAAGTATTCAGGAAATAGTAAATAACATAAAAAAAGCATCTTCTTTTACAGAGAGAATCGGGCAAGGAGAGTATGATTCTAGTTTTGAACCTGTTGGTGAGAATGATACTTTAGGATATTCCTTAATTGAAATGCGAGATAAATTGCAATAAGTTGCTAAAGAAGATGAACAAAGAAACTGGGCAACTCGTGGTCTGGCTATTTTTGCTGATATACTAAGAAGTGATACATCTGATTTACCTGCTTTCGGACAAAGAATTATTTTAAAATTAATTGAATATTTAGAAGCAAATCAAGGTGGTATTTTCTTATTAAATGATGTGGATCCGAATGATCCCAAAATGGAATTGATTTCAGCTTATGCTTATGATCGACAAAAGTTCTTAACGAAAGAAATTAAAAAAGGGGATGGTTTAGTAGGACAGTCTTGGTTTGAAAATAAATATATCTACATGACGAAGGTTCCTCAAAATTACGTGAATATTCAAAGTGGTTTAGGGGGTGCAAATCCTAGTTCTTTACTGATTATGCCTTTGAAAGAAAACGATGATATTTATGGAATGGTGGAGATTGCTTCTTTTAATGTTTTTGAAGATTATCAAATTGAATTCATGGAAAGGTTAGCGCAAAGTATTGGGGCTACATTCAAAAATTTAAAAACAAATATTCAGACAAATAAACTGTTGAAGGAATCACAAGATATGGCTGATATGATGAGTCAACAGGAAGAAGAGTTGCGACAAACTGCCGAAGAAATGCAAGCAACTGCTGAGCAAGTTCATCAGGACGCAGAGAAGCACAAAGCTGAAATGGATACTGTAATTAAGGAGCTTAATTCTCGAATTAACATTTTGGATCAAATGTGTCTTGTATCCGAAACAGACAAGAAAGGAAATATTTTAAGTATCAATAAAAAGTTTATCGAAGTAGCAAAATACACAGAGGAAGAACTGATTGGTCAGCCGCATAATATTGTTCGTCATCCTATGTTTACAGTCAGAGTATTTTAGAAAGATAAACTAGAAGAAAGAAAAAGGCTGTATTCCGTCATTTGTCCAGCAAGACCGTTCTGGATGCTAGCCCCTTTCTTTCTGTGCAAAAAACTTGAACAGTTCATTAGGCTTAAAGCCTGCATTAAGGATTGATAAGTTAATGCACAACTAAATAATTAGCTATGTATAAAGTTATAGGAATCGACATTAGTAAAGCAAAATTTGATACATTTATTTCTCAAGACAAGTCCCACAAAGAGTATCCCAACTCATTAAAGGGGTTTAAATCATTATTGAAGAGCTGTAACGATAACACTCTTGTTGTAATGGAAGCAAGCGGTTATTATCACACTTCATTAGCCCATTACCTTCATGAAAAAGGAATTAAAGTATCTGTTATAAACCCCTTGGTTATTAAGCGTTTTAGTCAGATGCAACTTAACAGAGCAAAGTCAGATAAAAAAGATGCTCAAACCATTGCTCGTTATGCAGAGTTAAATGATCCGTCGATATGGGAACCAGAGAGTAAAGCCGTTATAGCTATGAAACAGGTTTTTACAGGGCTTGAGCTTTTAGATAAACAAATTAGGCAAGTCAATGGTCAGTTAGAATCTTTATCAGTAGCCGCCTTTAAAGATTGTCTGGTTGTTAAAGAGTTAAAGGGATTAGTTCAAACTCTAATCAAAAAGCAAGAGAAACTTAATTTACAGCTTGTTAAGTTAGCTAAAACTCACTTTGAATCTACCTACAACAATCTTCAATCTATACCAGGAATGGGACCTAAAACAGCCGCAATGTTAATAGCTATAACTAATGACTTCACAAAGTTCTCTCATTACAAGCAACTGATAGCATATGTTGGGTTTAGTCCTAGAGTTTATCAATCAGGCTCAAGTATAAATGGCAGAGG
>CAXRIN010000091.1:0-11816 GCA_964230605.1 Flavobacteriaceae bacterium | reverse complement strand
GCGTTTTTAGCCGCAGCAGGTTGGAATTTTAAGAAAATGATGATGCTATTAAAGCAAGAGGTCTTTTTGATTGTTATAACATCAAATTTTTATTCGTTCAAAAAATACTAAATATCGATTTTTAAGGAGCGACTACATATTGGGATAACGGACCAGGTATTCCAGAAGATCAACATGAAAAGATGTTTAATATGTTTGAAACATTAGGCAAAAGTAAAAACTCTGACTTAAGCACTGGAATTGGACTAGCCATTTTTAAAAGAAACATTGAATCCGAAGGCTATCAGGTGGAAATTGATAAATCCTATATAGATGGATTGAAATACAAAATACACCCTAAATAAAAGCATTCAATCCATTCTAAGCTTTATAATGATCGCCGAAATAAATGTTAGAGCTGCTATCACCAAAATTGAAGGATTAATTCCAAAAGCATCTAAAATTAAACCCGTCAAAATTGCTCCAAAAGCATAACCTAAATCTCGCCAAAGCCTAAAAACTCCAATACTTTGAGCTCTTTGTGTAGGATGAGTAAAATCAGCCATTGCAGCTAAAAATGTTGGATAAACTATTGCTGTCCCAACTCCAAGGAGAACAGACAGAAGAGCAAAATGAACAAAACTATTTGCCCAAACCATAGCCAATAGAGAAAGTGCTTGAGCTAACATACCAATGAACAGCATTGACTTTTTATTGTAATAATCAGACATCTTTCCTGTAAACAATTGGCCTAATCCCCAAACCGATGGATAGATTGCTACTATAACTCCAATTTGCTCCAAATCAAACCCTTTACTAGTTAACAGAATAGGAAACAGACCCCAAACCATTCCGTCATTTAAATTATTTACTAATCCAGCCAGGGTTACAGACCCCAAATTTTTATTCACCCAACTTGTTTCTAAAAAAACATTTCCAAGAGGTTTAACATTACTATTGAGTGATGCTTTTTTCACATGATGTTTGGTGTCTTTTAGAAGAAAAACAGAAGCTAATAATCCTAAAAAAACGAAAGCTACTCCCAAATAAAATGGGTAGGGACGCAATCCGAAATTATCCGCAATCCAACCTGTCACAAAAGCAACAAGACCAACAGCTAAATAACCTACAGACTCATTAAATCCCATTGCTAAACCTCGTTGTTTTTCTCCAACCAGATCTATTTTCATAACAACAGTACTACTCCATGCTAGTCCTTGATTTATACCAAGAAACAAATTAGCTATCACAATCCAATTCCAATGATTGGCAAACATCAATATCAATGGAACAGGGATACCAAAAAGCCACCCTAAAATCAATAATTCCCTTCTCCCAATCTTATCAGCAAGACGTCCCGCAAAATAATTTGCCACTGCTTTAGAAACACCAAAAACGACAATAAATGAAAGAATAGCTGTTTTTACAACTAAACCAAAATCAACTTCGGCAATTTGCGGCAAAACGGATCTTTCCATCCCTACCATTGCTCCAACAAATGTATTTATGACAACTAAAAGCACAAACTGCTTCCAATTTTCCTTTAGCCCCAGTTTGACTTTTTCCATAATAAATTAAGAAAATTAAGCTCTTTGATGAACCTCTAGGTTATTTACTTCGAAGACAGCACTTTCAAGTTTTAACTTAGATAATATGTCTTCAATTCTTTGAGGATGTGTATCGGATATGAATATTTGCCCAAATTGATTCCCATTAACCATTTCTAAAATATGAGAAACTCTTTCCTCATCTAACTTATCGAAAACATCATCTAACAAAAGAATTGGGTTAATACCAACGATGTTTTTTAAAAACTCCAATTGCGCTAATTTTAAAGCAATTAAAAACGACTTTTGCTGACCTTGAGATCCAAATTTTTTAATGGGACTTCCTGCTATTTGAAACAACAAATCATCCTTATGTACTCCAACTGTTGAAAATAACTTTCTAGAATCTTCTCGTACCGCACTCCTTAATTGCCCCAAGAAATCTCCTTTAATTAACTGAGATTGATAAACTAGCTCTACCTCTTCCCTTCCGCCAGATATTTGTAAATAATACCTTTGAAAAACAGGTGTTAACTGTTCAATTAGTTGCTTTCGTTTCTCAAACAAAACTTCACCGTGCTTAACTAATTGATCATCCCAAACATCTAACTGATCTTGATTAAATGTTCTGTTCTTTTGGAAATATTTCAACAATGCATTTCTTTGAGTTACCGCTTTGTTATAAGTGAGTAAA
This sequence comes from Flavobacteriaceae bacterium, assembly GCA_964230605.1. GTDB lineage: Bacteria > Bacteroidota > Bacteroidia > Flavobacteriales_C. Next base: position 9,596 of record CAXRIN010000091.1, on the reverse strand, counting down.
GTTTCAAGATATGCATGATCGAACTGTGAGATAATCCCATCTAAAAACTTTCTTCTCAAATCACTTCCCAATGAAATTAAATCAGAATCTGATGGAGAAATAATAACAAGCGGAAATAACCCAATATGATCAGAGAGTTTTTCGTATTCCTTTTTGTTTCGTTTGAATACTTTTTTCTGTCCTTTTTTAAGACCACAATAGACCTTTTCTATTTTTTCTTCTCGATTATATTCACCTTGTAAAACAAAGAAATTTTCGTCTCTGTTAATGTTCTGAGAATCGATTGGATTTAAAAAAGATTTACAAAAAGACAAATAATATATTGCATCCAAAAGAGTAGTTTTCCCTTGTCCATTATTACCAACAAAACAGTTGATTTTTGGATTTAAAGAAACTTCAACCCCTTTAAGATTTTTAAAATTTACAACTGATAATTCTTTTAGTATCACTTGCTTGACACTTTATCTTTCAAGCCTATCATTTTTAAAGCTCCAACAGCAGCTTCAGTCCCTTTATTACCAAGTTTACCTCCACTTCGAGCTCTACTTTGTTCAATATTATCATCAGTTAATACACAAAACATAACAGGTGTGTTATAATGTAAATTAACCTCTTGAATTCCTTGTGTCACCCCTTGACAAACGTAATCAAAATGAGCAGTTTCTCCTCTAACAACACAACCTATTGCCACTACTGCATCAAGTTCCTGAGATTCTAATAAGAATTGAGCGCCAAGTGGCAGCTCAAAAGTTCCAGGAACATATTCAATAATAATATCCCTTTCATAGGTACCGCAATCTAACAAAGCTGAAATTGCTCCTTTCTTCAAACCTTCAGTAATTTCCTCATTCCATTCACTTACTACGATCCCAATTTTCTTCCCTCTTCCGGAAGGAACTTTTTTTGGATCAAATTCCGATAGGTTCTTATTCTTTGTTGCCATGATACAAAAATAAAAAAGTGCAACCACTGGCTGCACTTTTTTAATTAGATTTTATCTACAATTAATTAGCTTTTGCCTTGGCTCTAGCTAATAGTTTTGTCATTTCGTTTTTAACAGACTGCACAGAAGGAGCTGCTTCTTTAAGATACTTATCTAAAGCAAGTTGATAAACTTCAACAGCTCCAGCCACATCATTATTTTGCTCTAATAAAACTCCTGCTTTCTTCAAAAAGTATGGAGAAACAGATTTTGAATCTAAAACAGTAGCCGCTTTTTTGTAATTAGCTATCGCCTCGTCAACATTTCCAAGTTCACTATGACAATCTCCAATCAATCCTATTTTTAATCCCGGCATCATTTTACCTTTAGCATCAAAACTTTCAAAAACAGCTAAGGCATCATCAAATTTAGCTTCCTTTAACAATGAAAGCCCTAAATACAAATTGGCTAAGTTACCTGCATCAGTTCCGCTATGCTCTTCAGCAATGAATTCAAATTCGGAAATTGCTTTTGCTATCGAATCTTGTTCAAATAATTTTTGCGCAGGCCAAATTTCTTCATTTGCTGCCATTTCAGCAGGCTCAGCAACCCAATTATTGTAAACAAAATATCCAGTCACCAATATTACAATACCAATTATAACTTTGGAGATTAAATCCTTATTCTCTTCTAATAAAACTTCCGTTTTACTTAGAGAATCCTCCATTAATTCCGGTGATTGCTCCTTTTCTAAATCTTTAATTTCTTCTGCCATAATTCAAAAATCAGTGGTCTAAAATACGTTTTTTATTTAACTAGAATAAAAGACGGAATTTAATAGCGCCTTTAATGTTTCTTAATTCGTCTAAAATGTGGTCATCGTAACTTCTGTTCACGTCAGTAATCAAATATCCAACTTGCTCATCAGTTTTTAATGATTGCCCTGTAATATTCATATCATACTTAGCTAAGATGTTGTTTACCTCAGCCATTACACCGCTAATATTTCTATGAATCAACAAGAATCTGTGAGCATCACGCTGAGGCGCAACTTTTACTCTTGGTAAGTTAACAGCATCAAAGCAAGAACCTGTATTTACATATGAAATAATGTTAGCAGGAACAAAGTTTCCAATGTGTTGCTGAGCTTCCATTGTACTTCCTCCAATATGCGGAGTTAAAATTGTATTAGGTTGCCCTGATAATAAAGATTCAAATGGCTCATCATTAGACTTAGGCTCTTTTGGATAAACATCAACTGCAGCACCAGCTACTTTACCTGAGTTTTGAGCAGTAACTAACGCTTCAATATCAACTACAAAACCTCTTGCTAAGTTGATGAAAATCACACCATCTTTCATTTGTGCGAATTCTTTTTCACCAATTAAGTTTTTGTTTTCCGGACTATCATCAACGTGTAATGAAATAACATCAGCCTCAGCAAAAACTTCTTTCATTGAATCCCTCTTCTCAGCATTTCCAAGCGCTAACTTTTCCAACTGATCATAAAAGATAACTTTCATCCCCATAGCCTCAGCAAGAACTGAAAGTTGTTTTCCAATATTACCGTATCCAATAATACCTAAAACCTTACCTCTAACCTCTCTTGATCCTGCAGCTGTTTTCTTCCAAATTCCTTGATGCAGCTCCGCACTTCTAACAAAAGTTGACCTCATTAACATTATGATCTCACCAATTGCTAATTCAACAACCGACCTTGTATTTGAATAAGGAGCATTAAAAACTGCAATTCCTTTCAACTTACAAGCATCTAAATCAATTTGCTTTGTACCAATACAAAAAGCACCAACTGCCAATAATTTATCTGCTGCGTCAACAACTTTTTGAGTGATTTTAGTTTTCGAACGAATACCAATAACATGAACACCTTTGATTTTTTCAATCAATTCACTTTCAGATAAACTATCAGGTGAAAATTCAACGTTATATCCTTCTTTCTTGAAAATCTCTACTGCATCAGTGTGCACTCCTTCTAAAAGAAGAACATTGATTTTATTTTTTGGAAACGAAACTGCCATGGTCTCTTTTTATAATTGATTTATTGAAATAAACTCATCTAAACTCGCCACTACATGATCTGCATTATCCGTGGCTTTTTTTCTTGAAACATTCTCAGTGTAAGCAAAAAACTTATCTGCCACTCCTTCACGTCTCATTACATAATCTGAATACCCATCACCAATAATCTGTATCTCCCCGTCAATACCAGATTCTTTCAAACAATTGACTTTTCCATTGTGTTGTGAAAGAGGATTTGCTTCATCAAATCCAATTATTGTCCCATTTTGATCGTATTTGAAAGTATTAGCAAAAACTCTTTCTGGAGCTATTCCTAAATCAGCAACAACAGGCTCAATAAACTCTTTAAAACCACATGAAATCACGTAAATTTGATCTCTGTATTTTTCGAAAAATTGTTGATTAGCCTTCACAGAATCAGAAAGTTTTGTTTTCAAGAAATCAATCAACTCTCCTAACTGAGATTTATTGGCTTTTAAAAGAGCTATTCTTCGGCTTAATGAATCCGTAAAAGAAATATCTCCATCAATACCTAAATCTGTGATTTCTTGAATCTTTTTAACTACCTCATCTCTTTCAGGATTGTTTTTCAGAGAAATCTCCGCCAAAACATCCAATCCTTCAACAGATGTTAAGGTGCTATCAAAGTCGAAAACAAAATTTCTAATCGGCATAATACAACACTAGTGTGAATAAGTGCGCAAAATTACTTAATTAAACCCAATTAAACATATTAATTGATTATCAATTTAAGCAAGAAATGAACATACCAACCTGTTCATTATTTTAACTAATTATCTTCCCTTTTTGTAGGTAAGGTATACCTAATTCCAAATTGATAAACATTGAAGAAGAAATCATCTGTTTCTTCTAAAATAGATCCAGTAAACTTTATTGAAGCATCAAATTCGATATCGTAGTATTTATAACCAATCATGAAAACCCCTCCTGTTAAAAAAACAGTCCTGTTTTGACCATAATATTCGTGGAAATATAGTGATTGACTGATAGATGTATCCGACTCTCCAAATCTCCCAGTAACCTTTGAAACCTCATCATATTTCACCTTATCCAAAACATTATAGTTCACAAAACCTCCTAGCGTTAAAGTCAATCCGTAATCGTTGTAATATTTCAATCCCGCGAGAATATGGAAGTAATCCAAATTTGCTCCTAGAGACTTTTCTCTTATTATTTCATCTTCTTCAATTTTACCTGCAACACTTAACTTTTCTCTGTATCCTGTTTGCCAATAACTAGCTTGAAAATGTAAAGCATATCTCTTGCTCAAATACTGATCATACGCTACACCAAACGAAAGTGCATTTCTACCAAAAATCCCACCCTCGGCTGCAATTCCATTATTATTCAAGTCTTGAACATAATCACGGTAATACTGAGATTTTTCATTACCTCCTGTACCATTCAGGAAAGTATACACATAATCCAAATGAGCACTAAAGTATGATTGCTCTCTGTATCTCCTTTGATTTTCGGCACCAGGAGCATCTTGTCCAAAAACTGTTAATTGAACAAAGCATAACATGATTAATATTTTAAAAATGCTCTTCATTATTTTTTCAAGAAGAAATAATAAGCCGAAACCGACAAAGTTGTATTCCAAATTTCAGGTCTTCCATTCCCCTTTTGGAATATCCCACCGTACATTGTTAGTTGAGCAGAAACTGAAAACGCATCATCAACGTGAGCACCACCTCCAATTTCAAATCCCATTGAAAAAGCATCTGGCGCCTCTTCATAATACCCTTTTACATCTATTTCTTCAATATAACTGGTGTTTCCCTCTGGATAATTTTGAAGTCCGTCATAAACCTGATAGTAATCAAATAACTTTTCATTTGCTAAAACTGTGATTACTGGCCCCATATGAGCGAAATATTTCGGAGTAGGATAAAACATCAACTTTAACGGTAAGTCAATATAATTCAAGTATGCTCGCTGACGAGTTTTAAGGGTTCTACCATCTTTTAAGAAATAGGTGTGATACGATTTAAACCCTCTTTGAACCCATGACGGACTAGTCCCAAATGAAAAATATGGATGAAACAAATATTCAAAATGCAATCCAACATGCGGAGAAAAAATAGGCTGCATTTCACCTGCAGCTGTTTCAATATCAAATTCCGAAGCAGGAATTAAGCCCTTAAATCCAATTAAAGGATCCGAAGTACTATTCCCCATCACAAAATTAATTTGTCCTCCATATTTCATCCCAAACACAATTTGTGGTCTGCTCGAAACATCAGGGGCATTTGTAAACGAAGCACAATCTGTTGGCTTTCTGTTTTTCTCTTCTTTTGTCTCGTAAGGAAATCTATAACCTAGCTTTACCTCTGCCCCTAGTCCGTGATAAAATGTTTTAATTGGCGCATATTCATAGTAACTCATTAGTGTAGCCCTTGCATGTGCTCTCACATTAAAAAAGAAAGGTGATCGGGTATTCATATGAAAACCAACTCCACCTAATGCTGCAATCCCCATGTTACCAGAAATATTATTGTACTCAATGCCATTATAAAATTTAGGCCCATTTATAGGAAAACCTAATCCTAATCCATAACTCACAAAGAAATGACGATACATATTAGTTAAAGACGAACCAGTTTTTCGCTTCGCTAAATCAAACTTATTCGAACTTCCTAAACGTTGACGAATTATAAACGGAACTTCTAAAACATGATATTTACTTATAACCGTTTCACCTACATTTTCCAATCCGAATTCTTGAATTAATGGATAACTGGTAAAATCACTAACAGAAACTTTGGAACCCGCCTCTACTAACCTAATCCCTGACTCTATGTTATACCTTGGACCTAAACGATAATCTAATAAAAAACCAAAAGTCTTTCCGGGGAAATAAGGTTTGTCAACAGCGTTTCTTTGTTCAATGTATTGCTGATCGGTTAACCCCAGAAATAAGTTGGTATCTAAATTAAAACGCTCAGCATCTTTTAATGTTCTCAGGAAATATTCAACTGAACCTGTTAAACCTATACTCCATCTGCCAATTGGTTGTGCATAGGATGCAAAAGAAAGAAGCATTACAAAAAGGACTGCTATTTTAACTTTTCTTAAAGGCACAAACTATTATTAGGTTCAGTTTTATACTAGTTTAGTAAACTGCAAAACTAAACATTTATTATTTTCTGGGTATCTTAACATTTGATTTGCAAAACGTAATTATCAACATGCGACAATTTCTATATTTTTTACTGCTTTCATTAATTTTCATTAACCCTACCATTGGTCAAAAACATAGTGGACCAATTAATTGGCTTTCTTTAAGTGAAGCCGATTCTTTATATAAAATTCAACCTAAACCAATGTTTATTGATGTGTATACAGATTGGTGTGGTTGGTGTAAAAGAATGGACGCAACTACTTTTCAAGATCAGTCGGTTGCCAGTTACCTAAACGCGAATTTTTATCCTGTGAAACTAGATGCTGAAATGGATGATTCAGTTGTTTTCATGGGGAACACCTATCATAATACGCAAAAGGATAGAGTTCAATCTATCTTAGATAGCTTAACAAATGAGCTTGCTAAACTTACGGAGGAAATAAAATCTTCCGATTCTTTAATTGATTCAAAGATTAAGGCTCTTAAAAATCCTCAGTCCAACTATCAAGCTTTTACTCAGGAATGTGCAAAATACGCAAACAATGAAGAAGAAGGAATTACCGAAAACTTCAAAGCAAGTTTGAATGCATTCAAAAAAGAACTTTCAAAAGTCGATCAGAAAAGATTCAAGAAGGATTTGAAGAAATTGTCAAAATTGAAAAACAAGGACCAACTTTCTGCTACTTTAAAACCAATTAGCGATTATGAAAAAATATTAAGCGACAGTTTAGCTAATCTTCAAAACTTAAAAAGATCCAACCCACTGAGCGCTCAACTCGCTCAACAAAAAGCACAATTCAGCAATTTTAAAAGAAGAGCCCGAAAAACCACGCATGATGTAGCTATTGATTTATGCAGAGGTAACATGTCCTACCCTACTTTTATCTTGTTATTTGCTGATAGTTTAAAAGCCAATCTACCATTAAAAGGATTTCAAAAACCTTTGGAGTTATATGGTTATTTAGCTTTCGTTGCAGAAGGAGTTTTTAAAACATCAAGAGATGTTGCTGGATTTGTTGATCAATTTAAAACCGTTTACAGCCCTAGCTACGAAGCTCCTAAAGATGGAATTAAATGGAAAGGATTCGAAGCTGCAATTAAAGCCGCAAAAAAAGACAAAAAGAAAATCATGGTTCACATTGTTCATCCAAATAGTATAACATCAAACATCATGGACAAAGAAACATTTCGTGATAAAAGCACTATTGCCAAGGTGAATAAATCATTCCACTCCGTGAAGCTATTCATTAACAATCCTGAAACTATTAACTACAAAGGGCAAGAATTCAAAAATGTAAATGGTGTTCATCAACTTGCTTTAGCCTTGGCCAAAAACAAACTTACTTTTCCTCATGTTGCCTTTTTAGACAGTGACGGAAACTTAGTAATGAACGTGCCGCAATATTTTGCAAAAACCGAAATTAATCCAGTTCTCGATTACTTCATAGAAGAAGGTTATCTAAAAGCCAATTATGGGGATTGGTTAAAGAGTAAAAAGCAGTAATTTTGCGCGAGAATAATTCTATCAAAAAAAGAAAAAATCAAAAAATGAGTACAGTAGAAGAGTTTAAAAGCTACGTAGCGTCAGTTGAATCAAAAGAAGGATATCAAAAACCCCTTGCATTTGCTTTAGGAGTTAAAAGAAGTAAAGACGAAAAAACATTAGATGCCTATTTTCCATTAATTAATTGGGAAGGATCGTATGGAACTGCAGCAGTTTTTGCCGATGTAGCAGACATTAAATTTGGAGAAAACGCAGAATACGTTTTAAACATCGAACAACTAAACGATGCCTTCAATAAATTCTCTGCATTTCACGATGATATTTCGGGGCATGGAAACATAATTGCTATTAAAAACTTCTTGGATAACTACTCAAATAATCATTCATACTATACATCAGAAGTGATTGTTTATTTCCTATTCGATAAAGATCAAGATGTTCAATCGGCAACTGAAGGTTACTTCAAATTACAAGCTTTATCTCAAAGATGTGTTGAGCCTCATGGATTGAATTTAAATGGTGCTTTTGGCAAATTAAACAATGTGGCTTGGACTAATAAAGGACCTGTTTTACCAGAAGATTTATCAGCTGAAATTTCTAAATATATTTTCACAGAGCCTTTACAAGTATCTCATATTGATAAGTTCCCATACATGGTTAACTACACTTACCCATCAGGAACAAGAGTTGTATCAGGTTCACAAGTTAGATTGGGAGCATATCTAGGAGAAGGAACTACTGTTATGCCAGCTGGATATGTAAACTTTAATGCAGGAACTAAAGGAAACGCAATGGTTGAAGGACGTGTTTCTGGAGGTGTTGTGGTTGATAAAAACTCCGATATTGGAGGTGGTGCTTCAATTATGGGAACACTTTCTGGTGGAAATAAAAATGTTATCTCAATCGGACAAGAGTGTTTATTAGGAGCAAACGCTGGTACAGGTATCTCTTTAGGTTTTGGATGTACAATAGCTGCAGGAGTTTATGTAACTGCGGGAAGTAAAATTTCATTATACAATTCCGAAAACCAACCTGTAAACCTTCAAAATGAAGTTGTTCCAGAAGGACAGAATATTGTAAAAGGAATGGATTTAAATGGAAAAGATAAATTGTTATTTATCCAAGATTCACAAACAGGTAAAATTGTTTGTAAACCAAATCCAAAAACAATCGAATTAAACGCTGCGTTACACGTTAACGATTAATCAAACGAATAAATTCAAATGAGAAAGCTACCTAATGGTAGCTTTTTTTTTGCTTTTCTTTTTTTGTTAAGTCTTTAAATGATTATCCAAAAATCGGATCAAGCACAAAAGTTGGGGACAATGCATAATCCTGAGTTAATCTAAATAAAAAATGAATTGACTTTTTTCAGTTGACTTGAAATTGTTTTTTTTTGAACGCAGAGGCCGCTAAGAAGGCACCGAGACCATAGAGTTTTGTTATTTAATGTCAGTCCGATGTAACGTTTGAGGTTGGAAAATGATCTTATTACAATATTCGAATCATATGGCTCAAGAAGGTTAAGTATCTCTGTTTCCTTTGCGTCTTCTTAGCGCCCTCTGCGTTCAAAGAAACAAGAAACACTAATTCAAAGTTCCCAAAGCGTGATTCCCCAACTTTTGAGCTTGATCCAAAAAATCCGTCATTTAGAGCGCAGCGAAGAACCTCTAGTTTATCTTTCTAAAATACTCTGACTGTAAACATAGGATGACGTTTGTGCTTAGTTTTTTTTCAAATTATCATCACTCCATCAACACCACAGTGTAATCATAGCACTTACCATCGCTGGTAACTACCGATACGAAGTACTTACCGTTGGCTCCGTTGATGAAGCTGCCTAGTTGATTGTTCCCTTCGTTAATTTGGAATTGCTCCGATTTTATAATTTTTCCTAAAGCATCGTGAACTCTAAAAGCTATTGTTCCTTTTTCGGATGATTTAACCGAAATGTTAACCTCTCCACTTGATGGATTAGGGAAAAG
>CAXRIN010000090.1:0-7468 GCA_964230605.1 Flavobacteriaceae bacterium | reverse complement strand
TCTTTTTTCCAACCAAAATTGCAAGGGTTTTACATTAAGTTACCAGTTTTCTTGCAATTTAGAACATCTAAAACACAATAGTTTTCAATATAAATAATTAATAATTAGTTGATTGTGGTTTTTTTAAGGAGCGACTAAATACTCGTTAACAATAGCAAAAAACTTACTTTCTTCGTTTTCAATATAGTTAAGCTCCATGTCACAAAGAAATACTTTGAATGAAAACCAAAAATTAAGTTGAATTAAATTTTAAGTTAAGTCAACACCAATAAACTGTTAGGCACAATTTTCACATTAAAATCAGAACCATAATTTACAGGATCTCCATCAACATGAATTAAATCTTCAGACTGCTTAATATTTGCTTCTTTTATTTTAAAGTATTTGTAATACTTGGAACTATCGACTTTTCCTCTCCAAAGTTTCAAAGCAAAAAAAGGGACTGCATAAATTGGCATTTTTCTTACAATTACCAACTTTAAATTACCATCAGATATTTGAGCAGAGGGCGCAATAACAAAATCATTACCCCATTGATTTGAGTTACAAAAACTTATGATTAAAGCTTTCAATACCATCTCATTTCCATCAAAACTAATTTTGTAACCTCTCTCTTGATATTTTCGGTACTCTTTGACGGTTAACTTAAAATAGGTCCAAAAACCTCGGGTTGATGCTTCATCAAATTTTTTACTAATAAATGCATCAAAACCAACTCCTGAAACACCAACAAATTTATATCCCCCTATTATTCCAGTATCACAATTGGTAGCATTTCCTTTTTCTATAGTTTTCAGCGCCTCTTTAATCTTAAGAGGAATCTTCATATGACGTGCAAAACCATTACCCGAACCAGTTGGAATAACACCTAATTTAACTTTACTTCCAATTAATCCGCTAGCAACCTCATTCACAGAACCATCTCCACCAACAGCAACAACAGTATCATACAATCCTTTATCTGTGACTTCTTTTGCTATCTCTCGAGCATGCCCAGCATAATCTGTATATCTAATTTTAAAATCAATATCAGTCCTATCCAATTTTTCTTGAACCAGTTTTTCAACTATCTTTTTTTTACCAGTTCCAGAAATTGGATTAATGATAAAAAGTATCGACCTTTTATTCAATGGAGAGTTTGTTTTCAATTAATCTGTTATTTAATTGCTGAATATATGCTTTCCCAAAATTAAGTAGCGAATCTTTAATATTCTTAAACTCAGATTTATCTGAAAGATCCTTTTTCCACAATGAATCTTTTTCAGCAAACAACCTTGGAGAGAAATTAAAATTATACGACAAGATATATTGTCCATTTCTAATGATATAAGTGTTGTGGTAATAATTCACGCAGAAACCTGATGAATCATTAAATAAATCTTGTCCAAAACTTAAAACATTTACCGAATCTGTAACTAATCCAAGAATAGTATTTGATATATCTGAATGTTTAGAAACTTTCTGAGATTCACCTTTTAAAATACCAGTAGGGTCATAAATTGCCAACGGCACCTTAAATCTTCCTGCAGCTTTTTTATAAAACTGATATTCACTTTGAGCAGGATGATCAGCAGTAATCACAAAAATTGAATTTTCAAACCAATCCATATCAGCAGACTTTTCAAAATATTTTTTCAAAGCATGATCAGTATAACCAATCGTTTCGTGAACTTTTAAATTTCCTTTATCAAATCGATTTTCATACTCTATTGGGATGGAATATGGGTGATGCGATGAAAGTGTGAAAACTGCTGAAAAAAACGGCTCTTGTTTCATACTGAGTTCATCTGCAAAATAACTTAAATAAGGTTCATCATAAATCCCCCAAGCCCCATCGAAGTATTTGTCTTTTTCTGGAAAATTTTCTTGACCAAAATAGCGATCAATTCCTGCATTCTTACAAAACGCATCAAATGCCATAGTTCCTGTTTCTCCAGCGTGATAAAATGATGTATTATAGCCTAACTTCGATAATTCATCTGGTAAACTTTGTATTTTATTTGATGCATATGGAGATAAAATAAAAGGTGAGCTTGATAACGAAGGTATTCCTGCAAAAATTGAAGGAAGCGCTTCAATACTCTTTAATCCATTTGATCTGTTATTCTTAAAAACAAATGATTCCTTTAAAAGTGAGTCTAAAAATGGCGTATAGCTTTTTTTACCAGATAAATGACCGATGTATTCTTCGGCAAAACTTTCCAAAATAATAACAACCACATTTCGCCCTTTAAAAATTGGGTTGTTTTTTACTTTTTGAATTGGGTTGTAAATATCAGCTAGTTCTTTATTGTTTTTAAAGAAATTCAACTTCTTAACACCTGAGTTTTGAATGGTCAATAAAATAGAAAAAGGCGTATTAACCAAAACAGCAACTCCCTCACCTTTTGCATACCTTGGAGCATCTGCCATATTTAAAGGCCTGAGCTGAATACCACCTCTTGCTGATATAATCATTATGGTTACGCCTAAAACAAAACCGATACTTCTTTTTAAAAAAGTTTTATAACTATCGATAACAAAATCTCGGCTTGATTTGTTGATTCTTTTATAAACCTTAGTGAAAAACCAAACTGAAGCCACATAAACCAAAACGACATACCAATAATCTCTAAGGAACTGAGGTATTAATCGCTCAACATCATCACCAGTTCCAACAAGTGTAAATACATCGCCTGTTGACCTTTTAAAAGTGAAATTGTAGTAAACAGAATCTATCAGATTAGATAGTAATGTAAGATTTAATCCTAACTGAAAAGAAAATCCTAAACCTTTCTTTAACCATTTATTCTTGGAGTTTTTAAAAGGAAAGAGTAATAGTAAAAAGTAACCTGAAAATAAGTAAGCTATTGAGACAGCATCAAAACGCAAACCATAAAAAAACAGACCTAAATTAACGTCATCAAAATAATTTGAATTCAAAATCCAAAACACCAACCTGCAAAAAGTTGTGATTGAAAAGACTAGCAAAATATTTTTAAAAAGCTTTGATAACATTGAACTCCAAAGATAGATTTTCAAATTAGAAGAGTGTACCAAATGAAGTTGTGTTTTCCAATGGAATTGTTTTCAAATAGTTTTTGGATAAGAAAGATTTAATAATCGCAATTACATCTCTATTATCCATAGCAGGTTGAATTCCATCCTTAATGATTTCAGGATCTTGAACATCTTCATCAAAAAAACCAAAGCCTTTATACTCACCATTCTGAACCCAAACAGCTGAAAATTCATCTACTGATCTACCAACATCAATAATCAAGTAGCTATCTCCATTAAGAGAGTATTTATTTAGGATATGAAGCACTCTCTTGTTATATGATTTGACATTTTCCTTTTTAACGCATGCTCCACCACACATATTTAATTGATATTCAAAACAACTACCTTCTCCTGTTTGTAAGCCTACTAACTTTTGACACAAATCACCCTTTTTCACAAGTTGATGCAAAAATTGTCTGGCATCTGATTGACTTGAAAACTTCAAATATGATGGGGCATTTAAAGAAGACTTCTTATCAACACCTAAACGTACATAACCATTTTGATCTTGATATTGAATTATACCAACATTGAACTTTATTTTCTTTTGCGCCCGATTATACTTCGGCGATATCTTTTTTATCTCCTCTGATTCTTTTAATAATGCAACTAATTCCGACCCTGTTTCAACGTAAGAAATATCTGCAATTTCGCGCATCATATTATTCTTTCTTGTTGTAGAATCTACGTTGGTAAAATGTTGACTGACTCTTTTTTTGATATTCTTAGCTTTACCAACATAAATCACCTCCTTGCTATCATCATAGAAATAATAAACACCACATTTTTCTGGTAAATCATTATAAACAGAGGCATCAAGTTTTGAAGGGAGTTTCGCTTCTTTATTTAAGGCTTTTAATTCTTTTTCAAATTCTTCAGAATTATTCTGATTTATCATCATTTGAAACAGCAAAGCTGTAGCCTCTGTGTCACCTAGGGCTCTGTGTCTGTTTTTTAATGGAATATCTAATGATTCGCACAAGTTACCTAAACTATAGGAAGGTTTACCTGGAAATATTTTTCTAGCTAATCTAACTGTACAAAGTTTTTGTCTTTGAAAACTAGCTCCTAAATCCTTGAATTCGTTTTTTATAATATTATAATCGAAACCTACATTATGAGCAACAAAAACCCTATTATCTGTCATTTCCCAAACTTTATTGGCAACCTCATAAAAAGGAGGAGCACCTTCCACCATTTCGTTTGTTATTCCAGTAAGAGTCGTAATGTTTTGAGGAATAAACGATTGAGGATCGACTAAAGTTGAATACCTTTCAATTTCTTGATTGCCATCATGTATAATAATAGCTATTTCAGTGATTTTGTTTTTAGCGCCAAATCCACCAGTTGTTTCTATATCAACAATTGCATACTCCACGGTTACCCGTTAAATTAAAAATCTTTGGCAAGGTTTTCGATGATTTTTAATTGATTTTTCAACATATTAAAATTCATTAAACCAATTTGTTTCAATCCCGTAGAATCGAGCGTATGAGAAAAATTTTGCCATTATTATTTACTATATTCTGCACACTCTCATTCACGTTTAGTTACAAACCATTCGAATTAATAGGTAAAGTAACTTCACCCCAAGGGTTTCCAATTCCGAATACGTATGTCCAAATATGGGATCAAGGCGAAGTAATCGCGCAAACAAAAACAGACAATTTTGGAAATTATGTTCTTCCTCTACCCAAAATTGGAGAGTTTACTATTATGGCAGGGAATAAAAACAAATATTTTCACCCCAAAAAAATGGAAGAATATAACTTCCATATGAGTACTCAGTTTAAGGAAGATTTTAAACTAGAAATTGATAAACAAGTTTTACAGGAAGAGTGCGCTAGATTAAGAGAGTCTTATAGACATATGATTCATAACCCTAAAAACCTATCTTACAGAAGATCATTTTTAAGCAGATTTCCAAATAACGGATTAGAACTGGAGCTATTCTTTTCTAACAATGTAAAAGAGGTTAACCTCAAAAAGGAAGCTAAAAGATACATCAACACAGTATTTCAACAAGGTTTTGCAGGAAGAACAACTTATATGATACTGTTCACAAAGTTTGCTCAAAAAACTGATATGAGAGTAGCAGATAAACAAACAAGAAAGTTTTACGAGGGTGCGGTTTACGTAATTAATGAGAATAAGGAAATACTGTTTAAAGAATTGGAAAACACTTCCCCTAAGAAAGTTAAAAACATGTTTGTTTGGATGTTTTCAGGTGGAGCTTTTGGTACTAAAAAAATGACAACCTCTTTTGATCATCTTGAAGCTAAATACCCTCAAGTTTATGCCATTATGCTAGATGCGTTCAATGTTTATTTAAATGGAGAATCGTAAAAAAATCACGTATCCACGCAAACTAATCAAGCATTGAACAAAAGGGCATTTTATTTACATTTGCAGCATGCAAATTTTCACAGCGACCAACAACGAAATTAATAACTGCGTATTATCTGAAGAGGAAAGCAAACACTGTGTTAGAGTACTTCGTAAGAAAGTTGGAGATGAAATTTTCATAACAAATGGAGAAGGGTTATTAATAACAGCGAAAATTACAGATGCGCATCAAAAACAATGTGCATTTGAAATTACAAACTCAGAAGAAACTATTAAAATTGCCCCACCACTTCACATAGCAATTGCCCCTACCAAAAATATTGATAGATTGGAATTTTTTTTAGAAAAAGCAACTGAGATAGGAATTTCAGAAATTACACCTATTCTTTGTTTTCACTCTGAAAGAAAAAACATCAAATTAGATCGATTGAATAAAATCATTGTATCTGCCTGTAAACAAAGTAAAAACTTTCATTTTCCAAAGCTAAATGACTTGACGCCTGTAAGTGATATATTTCAAAATAGCGAGAATCAAAAATTGATTGCACATTGTGTAGAAAATCAGAAAACAGAGCTAAAATCTATTAACGTTAATAAACCAACACTAATACTTATTGGTCCTGAGGGTGATTTTTCACATGAAGAAATTGATAGCGCTTTAAAAAATGGTTTCCAACCAATATCACTTGGTAAATCACGTTTAAGAACCGAGACTGCAGGAATAGTTGCTTGTACAACTGTAAATTTGAATTATGAAGGTTAAATCTAAGATCATAATAATAACCCTAGAAATCTTACTTTCATTTTCATTTATTGGAGATTATACCTACAAAATTGCGGTGCTAAAATATGATGGTGGAGGTGACTGGTACGCCAACCCTACAGCAGTTCCGAACCTCATTAAATTTTGTAACGACAAAATAGGAACAAGAATAAATCCAACTCCCGATCAAGTGCATTTAGGTAGTGAAGAAATTTTTAACTACCCTTTTTTACACATGACCGGACATGGGAATGTTATATTCTCTGCCGATGATGTAAACAACATTAAGGATTACTTACAAAATGGTGGTTTTTTACATATCGATGATAATTATGGAATGGATAAATTCATCCGTAGGGAATTGAAAAAAGTTTTCCCTGATCAAGATTTAATTGAACTCCCATTCTCTCACCCAATTTTCAAACAAAGTTTTAAATTCAATAATGGCCTACCTAAAATTCACGAACACGATAATAAACCTCCTCAAGCTTTTGGGTTATTTCATGAAGGCAAGCTAGTTGTCCTTTACACTTACGAATGTGATTTAGGTGATGGATGGGAAGACGCTGAAGTCCACAATGACACTAAAGAGGCTCGAAGTAACGCGCTTAAAATGGGAGCTAATATCGTTCAATTTGCTTTTAACCTTGGAGACAACAATAAATAATTGGAGCAATATTGTTAACCCAATTAAACAATTTCTTAAACAAATTTAAACCTTTCGTGCTCATTTGTGTCTACTGATACAAATCTCGTAAACACAAAATCATGAAATTTAACTTAAGGTGCTATACGCTTATCTTTTCGACAACGCTATTACTAACCGCTTGTAAAAAAGACAAACCAAGCCCCCCAGAAATAAACCTTGTCACCTCCTCTACTTTACCTACAACTATTAATTTAGTTGATATACCTGCACAAACATTTACAATGGGTAGCAATGAGATTGAAGGTAATCCTGATCAACAATCATCAAACCCTGAACATCAAGTTACTCTTGATGGATTCTCCATAACTGAAACAGAAATAACAAACACTCAATATCTAGAGTTTTTGAATAGTGCTTTGGCGGATGGAGCTATTGAAGTAAAAATTGCAGACAAAGGCGCGGAGTCAGGTGAATTAATTGTAGCCGGAACTAATAAATCAAATTTCCCAGGGAAAACCTTTTACAGTTTAGAAACCTGAGCTCGATTCTTATTAGCTTGAAATTCAGTAAATTATGTTGGTAAAAACTTGTTAGGAAATATGGTGATTTGCAGAAAAATAGCGATTTTTATTACTTCTAAACAAATGAAAATCAAATATTTAACATGC
>CAXRIN010000089.1:0-10766 GCA_964230605.1 Flavobacteriaceae bacterium | reverse complement strand
TTAAAATGAGTGATACAACTGTGTTCATCTGGAAACTCTTCAATAAACCTTAAAATATTCATAACCAATCTTTTCTGTAAAGAAAGGTGTTCACTCCGTACTCAACTTACGGTTTAGGTATAATTGTGGGGAATCAGTTCTTTTTAAACCTAAAGCTACTTATTCTATTAGTGGTCAAATTAATCTTAACAAAATTGAGCAACAATGCTTTAGTATTAAAGGTGATAGTAAAGCTTATTTTAAAACTAAAACTGGAAATATTTTTGTTTTTCAACCAAGTTCATTTCAAAATGAGGATGGGTTTACTGTTTCAGGTGATATTAGTTTATGTGTTTGGGAATTTTACAAAAAGAGGGACATGATTGTGAGTGAGCTTTCATCAAGTGGAAAAGATGAAGTTTTAGAAACAGCAAGTACATTTTACATTCAAGGTTATCAAGGTGATAAGAAAGTTGAATTGAAATCAGGTAAATCATACAAAATTTATCTTAATAGAACCGAGGATGCAGAAGGTTTTAAAGCCTACTACGGTACAGTTGATGATGGAAACGTTAGATGGTTAGAAGATGTGAAATCTTATGCTTACACAAGTATGTTTGACGAAGGGGAGTTGATGGCAGAAATGGAAAAAAATAGCAGTGCTTTCAAAGTACGGCCGGAAGAAGGAGAGAAAAAGTTAGAAAAGAAATTATTGCTTACAGGTAAAAAAATAGGGTGGATAAACTGTGATAGAATTGTAAATGTTGACAAACCAAGTGATTTAGATTTGGTGTTAGATGATGTTACCGAGGAGTTTACGGTTCGTTTTGCTTTAAGTAGACGAAATGCTATTGTTCCTGGTCTGACAAATTCTAATGCGATTAATCAATATAAATTTTCAAGAGTTCCTTCAGGGGAATCTGCGCATGTAATCGCTTACAAGGAGTCTGGTAGTGGTTATTTAGTTGCTTATTCTCAAGTGACACTCGGTTTTATCAAGTCTTTAAGTCTAAAACCCGAATATAAATCCAAAGAAGAGTTTGATTCGTTATTAGAATCCTTTTTACATTAGTAGAAAATATCTGAAATGGATAAAAGACTAGAGCAATTTGAAAGATTGTTAGACATAATGGATGACTTGAGGGAAAAGTGCCCTTGGGATAAAAAGCAAACTTTAGATTCGCTTAGGCATTTAACTATAGAAGAGACATATGAGTTGTGTGATGCGATTATTGAAGGAGATTTAAATGAATTGAAAGGGGAGATAGGGGATTTAATGCTTCACATGGTGTTTTACGCGAAGATTGCCAGCGAGAAAAAAGCATTTGATATTGCTGATGTTTTAGAGTTTGTTTGTGACAAATTAGTTCACAGACATCCACATGTTTATGGTGAGGTAAAAGCTGAGACAGAAGATGAGGTGAAGGCAAATTGGGAAAAAATTAAACTTGAAGAAAAAGGGGACAATGAACAAAAGAAAACTGTTTTGTCAGGTGTTCCTCAAAGTATGCCATCATTGGTAAAAGCAGTTCGTATTCAAGATAAAGTTAAAGGTGTTGGTTTTGATTGGGATAATGCCGAGCAAGTATGGGAAAAAGTAAACGAGGAATTACAGGAGTTTAAAGAAGAGGTTGATTTGAACAATAAGGAACGAATGGAACAGGAGTTTGGTGATTTGTTATTTTCCATGGTTAATTATGCCCGTTTCATAGGAGTAAATCCAGAAGATGCTCTCGAGAAAACAAATAAAAAGTTCGTGAAGCGATTCACAAAAATGGAGCTTGAAATTCAAAAAGACCAAAAAGATTTGAAGTCAATGAATTTAGCAGAAATGGATGTTTACTGGGAAAAAGCTAAGAAAGAATTAAAAGAATCTTAAAGCAGTTCTTTTACATTCCGATCTAACTAAATAAGCAAGGTCGTAATTCAATTCTAAATATAACAAAGCACTTAAAGGGCTTGTTTTTTGGTATTTGTCAAATTGAAATCCAGGTTCAACATCATCTAATTCTCCCTTGTTTATTGGGTAATAAGCATTTTGACCTTTTCCAGCTTCGCTAGTTAAAAGGTCTTGGAATCCGTAATGAACTCTTAAACCAAAAACTAGATATGTGTTTTGAGCACCTAACATGAAGCTCCCAAACCCTACAACAGCACCAAAATTAGTTTTAGCGAAATAGTTGCTCATATCCGTTGTGTTTCCATCTATCGTTTCTTCGGCTCCTGAAATAAAACTAATTTGAGGGCCTAATTCTAAGAAACTACCATTTTCGCTATTATGTCTGAATAATAAAGGGATGTCAAAAGACGTGTACTTTATATTTTTAGTCCAGTCTGAATCACCTCCGTTTGGTTGAAATAGATATTTTTGATTTGCGCTTCTGAATAGGAAATCTGTTGTTATTTGATAATTCAAGTTAAAATTCAAACCTAATTTTCCACCATAACTATAACCTGGGGAAATTAAAGGTTCAACACTAGGTTCATTCCAAATATTACCATTGGTCAGCATAGTTACTCCGTAACCACCTTTTATACCACAATCTACCCAAGCTTGTGAAAAAGTATTTAATGAAATAAGGAAGGATAACGCTGTAAAAAGTAAAATTCTCATATCTTTGGTGCTCGAAAAACGAACACAAAAGTAATCAATTATTTTAGGAATTATGGGTTTATTAGAAGGTAAAGTAGCTCTTGTTACTGGAGCATCAAGAGGAATTGGAAAGGCAATTGCTCAAAAATATGCAGCAGAAGGAGCTAAGGTGGCTTTCACTTATTTAAGTTCAGAAGAAAAAGCAAAAGCTTTTGAAGAGGAATTAAAAGCTTCAGGAGTTGATGCTAAAGGATATAAAAGTAATGCTGGTGATTTTGCTCAAGCGGAGCAGTTAATTGCAGATATAGTAAAAGATTTTGGAGCTTTAGATATCATAGTAAATAACGCAGGTATTACCAGGGATAATTTATTAATGAGAATGACAGAGGAGCAATTTGACGAGGTAATTGCTACTAATTTAAAATCTGTATTCAACACAACTAAATCAGCTTTAAGAACGTTCTTGAAGGCAAGAAAAGGATCTATCATAAATGTTGGATCTGTTGTTGGGGTGAATGGAAACGCTGGTCAAGCAAATTACGCAGCATCTAAAGCAGGTATCTACGGATTTACAAAGTCTGTAGCGAAAGAGTTAGGGTCGAGAAATATTAGATCAAATGCTATTGCTCCTGGTTTTATTGCTACAGAAATGACTGAGGTTTTAGGAGAAGATGTTGTTGCTGATTGGATTAAAGGTATTCCTTTACAAAGACCAGGTCAAGCTGAGGAAGTTGCTGATTTGTGTGTTTTCCTAGGTTCTGATAGAAGTGCATACATAACAGGACAGGTGATAAACATCTGTGGAGGTATGTCAATGTAATTAAAAATAAAGTCTTTTGAATATAGAGTCATCTTCGGTAGCAATTGTTGTAAGTTTTTTAGTTGCATTAATTGTTTCGGGAGTATTCTATTTCAGAGATCAAAAAATAAAGGAATCGGCAAGGTGGTTAAAGATAATTTTAACTTCTTGCCGTTTTTTTGTGATTTATATTCTGGTTTTTCTGCTTTTTAAGCCACTTACGGTTTACAATAAAGAAAATTCCAGAAATCAAATCCTTCCAATTATAGTAGATAATACTAAGTCTATTTCAATTTCAGATTCATCTATTCTTGGCGAAATTTACCCTTTTCTAGATCAGTTAAAAGAAAAACTTCCGAATTCAGATGTAAAGGTTTTGCCTTTTTCATCTTCTTTGAATATAAATGATTCAATAAGTTTTGATAAACAAGGGACAAATTTTTCCAAAGCACAAAATAAAGTGATTTCTCTTTTTCCTAAAGAATCATTGGGGAGTGTATTACTTATTACGGATGGAGTTTCTACTGAGGGGGGATCTAATTATCTTTTAAATGATATTCCTCTTTACGCCATAGGTTTGGGTGATACCACTCAGCTAAAAGATTCAAGAGTTTTAAAATTATTTCATAATGAGATTACCTTTTTAGATAATGATTTTAGTATTGAAGGGCTTGTTGATTTTAGAGGGATGAAAGGTCAAAAACAGGAAATAAAATTGTTTTTTGACGGAGAAGAAGTTTATTCAAAAACTGTAATTCCTAATAATGATGAGTTTTTTGAGAAAATAAAATGCTCTGTCTCTGCAAAGAAGAAAGGAGTTCTTCCTTTAAGGCTAATAGTTTCGAATAATTTGAAAGAGTTGAATACATCTAATAATCAGTTAACTCATTTTGTGAAAGTTCGAGAGAAAAAACAGAAAATATTATTTGTTTCATCAATTCCTCATCCTGATATTAGATGGGCGAAATCGGCATTCCATGGTGTTGATCATGTGGAGATAATTCATACATCTTTTGAAGATTTAAAATTCGATATTAAAGATTTGAATGCTGTTGTTTTTGTTGGGAATGCAGGTGCTGACTTGAAAAAGTCATGGTTGGATAAATTGAAAAATCAACAAATTGGATTTCTTTGGATTACTGGAACTACAGGCGGGTATCAAAATGAATTTTTTCAATTTAAGAGAATGGATGACTCCAACGATGAGGTGTTCTTAACAAGTAATCAGGGATTTAAAGGGTTTGATTTGTCGAAGAATTTTGAATCCATTTTTGAAATATCTAAACCTATATCAGTCCCATTTGGTAAATGGAGCTTTAATGGTGATAAAAGTATTTTAGCTTTTCAAAATATAAATGGTGTTAAGACAGATTATCCTCAGATATTATTCGCAAAATGGCAAGGAGTTCAATTTGGCGTTTTAATAGGAGAAGGATATTGGAGATTAGGTTTGAAAGATAAATTTGGAATGCAGAATCTGATCAGGAAATCGATAGATCTTGTATCAATAAAATTAGATAATTCCAATTTTAGAATAGAAGGATTAGAATCTTATGAAGAAATTGATGATGTGATATTAAGCGCAAAATATTTTAATCAATCTAATGAATTAGAGAATATAGGTTTGGTTGAAGCAGACTTGTTTAAACAAGATTCTTTGATTTCAAAAATTGATTTTTTAAAGACCTCCGATCATTACAAAGTAAATCTTGGTAAAATGGAGAAAGGTGTTTATTCCTTGAATGCAAAATTTGAAAAAGGAACAGTATTCTTAAAAAAGCGATTTTCATTTATTGTAAAAGAAGTTAAAGTTGAGTCGGAGAATTTAGTTGCTAATCATGGATGGTTGAAAGAAAGTGTTCAGAAAAATGGAGGTGGGTTTTATAGTTGGGATGACAAAGAATCTTTGATTAAAGATCTTTCCTCATCGAAAAATTTTAAGTCTGTTAGTTATTTTGAATCTATTACAGACTTATTGGTTAAGCAAAAATGGATACTTTTCCTTGTGGTAGGGTTGATATCAATTGAATGGTTTATTAGAAAATGGCAAGGAACAAATTAAAAATAGGAATTGTATGTTATCCAACTTTTGGAGGAAGTGGGGTTATAGCAACTGAGTTGGGTTCGGCTTTAGCAAAAATGGGTCACCAAGTTCATTTTATAACTTCCAGTCAGCCTGTTAAGTTAAATGTGTTTGAGGAAAATATATTCTTTCATGAGGTTGTTCTTAATCCATATCCCTTATTCCAACATCAACCATTTGAGGTGGCATTAACAAGTAAAATTGTTGAAGAGGTAAAGTATCATAAGTTAGATTTACTGCACGTTCATTATGCTATTCCTCATGCTTCTGCAGCTTTTTTAGCAAAACAGATTTTAAAGGAACAAGGAATCAATATTCCATATATTACAACTCTTCATGGTACAGATATTACTTTAGTAGGTAAAGAGCCAGAATTCGAGCCCACAATTTCATTTGCTATAAATCAGTCGGATATTGTTACCTCCGTTTCTGATAGTCTTAAAAGAGATACCTACAAGCATTTTAATGTAACTAAAGAGATAAAGGTGGTTCCGAATTTTGTTTGTGTCTCAAAATTTAAAACTGAACCAGGGAATTGTAAAAAGGCAATTTTTGCTCCTAATGGTGAAAAAATATTGATGCATATTTCAAATTTCAGAAAAGTTAAACGTATCCAGGATATTATTAGAATACACTCAATTGTTTCAAAACAAATCCCCATACGCTTGGTTTTGATTGGCGATGGACCAGAAAGATCGAGTATGGAAAGATTGGTTAGGGATTTAGGAGTTGAAGAATCAACATATTTTTTAGGGAAAATTAAAGAAACCGAAAAAGCTTTATGTTCTGCTGATGTTTATTTAATGACAAGCGAGACGGAGAGTTTTGGTGTTTCAGCCTTAGAAGCAATGGCTGCAGGAGTACCTGTTGTTTCATCAAATACTGGTGGGATACCAGAAGTTAATATCGATGGCGAAACAGGATACCTTAGTAATGTCGGTGATATAAATGAAATGGCGCAGAATGTTATAAAGCTTTTTGAAGATGATGTTCTTTATAATAAAATATCAAAATCGGCATCTGAACAAGCTGCTAGATTTAATATTTCAAACATACTTCCGCAATACGAAAATCTTTATTATAACTTACTGAGTTCACTTTAATGTCTGCATTTAAATTCTTACTTTTGCAGCTCAATTAAACTGAATGGGACATAATTTGATAGAAGTAATCGCTCCAATTTTAAAGGAGGCGGGAGACAAAATCATTGAAATTTACAATAGTGATCAATCAAATGTTGTTGATCATAAAGCTGATGATTCGCCATTGACATTAGCCGATATTGCCTCTAATAACGAGATTGTTAAGGGGTTGAAAGCTAACTTTGATTATCCTATTATTTCTGAAGAATTAGAAAATGCAGACTACTCTGCTAGAAAAGATTTTACTAAATTTTGGTGTGTTGACCCGTTAGATGGAACCAAAGAGTTCATCAATCGAAATGGAGAATTTACTGTTAACATAGCCTTAATTGAAGATGGTGTACCAACTTTTGGAGGTATTTATGTTCCTGTAAAGGATACCTATTATTTCGGAATAAAAGGAGAAGGCGCTTTCAAAAAGGAAGGTGAGGGAGAGTTGAAAGAATTAAAAGTAAACCAGAATTCGGGAGATTGGATTGCTGTAGGAAGTAAGTCTCACGCCAAACCTGCAGAAAAAGAATTTTATGAGGAGATAGGAGTTAAGGAATCTTTCTCTGTTGGATCTTCATTGAAATTCTGTATGGTGGCTGAAGGAAGTGCAGATTTATATTACAGATCTGGTCCTACTATGGAATGGGATATTGCGGCAGGACATGCAATCGTAAGAGCAGCTGGAGGAGAGGTTTACAAAGATTTAGAATGTAAGGAGGTTTTTACTTACAATAAGGAGAATTTATTGAATGGACCTTTTTTAGCAACAAGTACAACTAAATTAAAATAAAGTGCAAGAGAATATTTTTCCAATAAAAGACACATTACTTCAGCAATCTGATAAAGAAAAATTGAACGGACATAAAGGTATTGTTCTGTGGATGTTTGGTTTGTCAGGGTCTGGTAAGTCAACTATTGCGCGCGCTTTAGAAAATGATTTGTATGAAAGAGGAGTTCATACTAAATTATTAGATGGAGATAATTTAAGATCTGGTGTAAATAACAATTTAACTTTTTCATTGGAAGATAGGGTTGAAAATATCCGTCGCTCAGCTGAGGTGAGTAAATTATTTATGGAAAATGGAGATGTAGTTATCTGCTCTTTAGTTAGTCCAACAAAAGAAATAAGAAAACAAGCGCAAGCAATAATAGGTGAGGGGTTCCGAGAGGTTTACGTGAATGCTCCATTTGATGTTTGTGCTGAAAGAGACGTTAAAGGTTTGTACAAAAAAGCTTTAGCGGGAGAGATAAAGAATTTTACAGGGCTTGATTCCCCTTTTGAAGGTTCCGAAAATCCATTTGTTGAGTTGAGAACTCATGAAAAAGATTTGGAAACTTGTAAAAACGAATTAGTAGAATTAGTATTAAAAGAAATTCAACTTTAGTTATGTCATATACACTAAGTCATTTAGAGCAATTGGAATCGGAAGCGATTCACATTTTTAGAGAGGTTGCAGAGCAATTTGAAAATCCAGTTTTATTGTTCTCTGGAGGGAAAGATTCAATTACTATGGTGCATTTAGCTTATAAAGCTTTTTACCCAGCTAAAATTCCATTCCCGTTTTTACATGTTGATACAGGGCATAACTTCCCTGAAGCATTAGAGTTTAGAGATAACTTGGTGAAGAGATACGGAGTTAAATTGGATGTAGGTTTAGTTCAAGATTCGATTGATAGAGGAACTGCTGTTGAGAAGCCTGGAATTAACCCATCAAGAAACCAATTACAATCAATTACTCTTCTTGAAAAGTTGGAAGAAGGTGAGTATGATGCCGCTTTTGGAGGTGGACGTAGAGATGAAGAAAAGGCTAGAGCTAAAGAAAGATTTTTCTCACATAGAAATGATTTTGGTGAGTGGGATCCTAAAAATCAAAGACCAGAGCTTTGGAACTTATATAACGGTAAAAAAGCGATGGGAGAATCTTTCAGAATCTTCCCAATTTCAAACTGGACTGAGATGGATGTTTGGCAATACATCAAAAAAGAAAACATTGAGTTACCATCAATATACTTCTCACACAAAAGAAATATTGTTGACAGAAAAGGGGTTTTAATTGCGGAATCTCCTTTCAATACTCTATTAGATGGAGAAAAGTACGAAGAAAGAACAATCAGGTATAGAACTTTAGGTTGTATGACGATTACGGGTGCAATTGAAAGTGACGCTGATACTTTAGATAAAGTCATTCAAGAAGTTGCTTCAGCTCGTCAAACTGAGCGTGGTAACAGAGCTGATGATAAGGTCTCTGAAGCTGCAATGGAAGAAAGAAAGAAACAAGGATACTTCTAAATAAAGTTTAAAGTTGTAAGTATAAAGTTAACGTTGGATTGTGACGTGACATTAAACATTAAACATTAAACATTAAACTCAAAAATAATGAATACACAAGGATATTTAGATATGGACCTACTAAGGTTCACAACAGCAGGAAGTGTTGATGATGGGAAATCTACTTTAATCGGAAGATTAATGTATGATTCAAAATCTATTTTCGAAGATCAAATTGAAGCTATTGAAGCTTCATCTGAAAGAAGAGGAGATGAGCAGGTTAACCTAGCACTTTTAACAGATGGATTAAAAGCTGAGCGTGAGCAAGGTATTACAATCGATGTTGCATACCGTTACTTCGCTACTCCTAAGAGAAAATTTATTATCGCTGATACTCCAGGTCACATCGAGTATACTCGTAATATGGTTACAGGAGCTTCAACAGCAAACTTAGCAATCATATTAATTGATGCAAGAAACGGTGTGATTGAGCAAACTTGTCGTCACTCCTTTATCGCAAACATGCTTGGGATTAAACACATTGTTGTTTGTGTAAACAAAATGGATTTAGTTGATTTTTCGGAGGAGCAGTTTGAAAAAATCAAAGCGCAGTATGAAGAGTTTTCTTCAAAATTAAGCGTTCCTGATATTAGATTTATTCCAATTTCTGCATTGAAAGGAGATAATGTTGTGACTAGATCTGAGAGTACTGATTGGTACAAAGGACAAACTCTTATGGAGACTTTGGAAACAATTGAAATTAACTCAGATAGAAACTTTGAGGATGCAAGATTTCCTGTTCAAAGAGTAATCCGTCCACAATCAGATGAATTTCACGATTTCAGAGGTTTTGCAGGTAAAGTTGAAGGAGGGGTTTTCAGAGTTGGTGATGACATAGTTTCGCTTCCTGCTGGTACAACTTCAAAAATTAAAGCCATGTATGTTGGTAAGGATGAAGTTCAAGAAGCTTTTCCTCCAATTAGCATAACCATGACTTTGGAAGATGAAATTGATGCTTCTAGAGGAGGGCTTATTGCTAAGGTTGATAACCAACCAACTGTATCAAAAGAATTAGAGGTAATGCTTTGTTGGATGAACGATAAACCATTAACTCCAAGAGGTAAGTATATTGTCAGACATACAGCAAATGAAACTAGAGGAATGGTGATGGCTGTTGATTATAAAGTTGATATCAATACCCTAGATCAAATTGAAGATGGGTCTGCTATTGGTAAAAATGATATTTGTAAGGCAAAAATTAAAGTTTCTCAGCCATTAATGATTGACTCTTATTCACGAAATAGGGGTACTGGATCTATCATTTTAGTTGACGAAGGTACAAATGAAACTGTAGGAGCAGGAATGGTGATCTAATAGTTTTAATATGATAATTTCAAAAGGCTCCTTATGGAGCCTTTTTTTATGGTGTTATTTGGTTCGGTTTTCCTTTTGATTAAGAGTATTGATGTAAAATTGAAGTAATATTCTTTTGAGAAAACACAATTCTAACATTAACAAATACAAGGTGTTGTGATTTTTTTTAGAAAAACGGTGAAAAAACTTTAATAAACATTTGGTTGTTAAAAACAGAATGTCGTATCTTTGCCGTCCCAATTTCGGGAAGCAGTTCTTAAAGTATTGAAGCTAGAGTGAAAAAAAAGTTGATTTTTTTTTTGTGATTTATTTGCAAAAATGAAAATCAGTCTTATCTTTGCGCTCCCGTTTTAATAACGGAGCTAAAAATGATATATCGTCCAAACGGACAAAAGATATAAAGTTCTTTGAAAGATTGAAGATAGAAGCAGCGTTTACTTTTAACAAATATGTTAGAGTAACCAAGACCAGTTACAAAATTTAAATTTCTTTTATACAACGAAGAGTTTGATCCTGGCTCAGGATGAACGCTAGCG
>CAXRIN010000088.1:0-8666 GCA_964230605.1 Flavobacteriaceae bacterium | reverse complement strand
AGATAAAAGGTAAATATCTACAAGCGTATTTAGACGAGTTTTGCTATAAACTTAACAGAAGGTATTTCGGAGAACGATTATTTGATAGACTTGTATTAGCTATAGCTAAAATTTATAGGTAAGATTGTGGGGAATCAGATTTTTTAATCATCTAATTCGCCATTCAAAGGAGCAGTTAAATTTTTTGTTTTAACCAAATCCATTTTTATTGACCCAACTAAAAGGTTTGTTTTTAATCTAATAGGAACTTTATTAGCGTCATCGCTTATCCACAAAGTCATATCTTCCTCCTCTTTAAAAACACGACCTTTTTCAACCATTGGACGGAATTTTAAACATTTGAATTCACCTAAACTTGTTTCCACTTCTTCTCTTCCTAAAAACTTGATTTTTAAAGGATACATTTCACGATCGAAAAACGTATTTATTACGAATTCCTGACCAATTTTAGCATTGTTTAAATCCAAAGTTCTGGCGTAATAAAAAGCAGATAATAAATCTTGCGTATTTGGTTTTACAGCATAAGATTTTGTGTCTTTTTGAAAAACTACGGCTTTATTTGAGTAATGATCGAAAGCAATATTTCTGTCTAATTCATAATCTCCTTCTCGAACGTGACGAACAAATTTCCAAGGAAGAATAGCCTCTTCATCAATATAAGTTTCGTATCTATCATCAACTTTAAAAAACCATCTTAATGCTCCTGTTGATTTTCCTTTTCCAACAATATGCATAGTTTTTCGTCCATTAACTTCTTTGGTAGATGGAGAGATTTCCAAAGTTGCCTTTGCAGCATCAAAAAATCCGTATGAAACATCGTATTGTAAAAATTCCCCTTTTTTAAATGAAGTTTGTTCCAACTCACGAAGCGTAGTCGTACCTTCTTTACTTGTGTCGTTGTCTGGCGTGAAAGCCAAAAAAGTACCTAAAACAACACTCACTGCTATAAATGATCTTATTCTCATAACATTAAGTTTTACTCTTTTAAAACAAACACCGTTCCAAAATAGATAACGCAAAAACCTTGTTCAAAGTTTTTTATAAGCTTAATTAATAGACATTGATTGCGTAATTTAGTTGCTTCAATGAAGGCCAGAATAAAAGATCAGCTTAACCTTACTTCAAAACTCACTCCTGCCAAGGTGGTTAATAGTTTTAAGTTGTTGGCTAGTTTTTATTGGTCTAGAATTACCAAAAAACCAGTTCAATGGGGCTATCCGGCTAGTATATCTTTTGAGCCTACTACCTCTTGTAATTTAAGATGTCCAGAGTGTCCTAGTGGTTTACGAGCATTTACTCGCCCAACTGGAATGTTAGAGAATAAGTTTTTTAAAGATTCAATTTTACAACTTAAAAAGCAGTTGCACTATTTAACCTTTTATTTTCAAGGAGAACCATATTTAAATCCTGCGTTTTTGGATATGGTGAGGTTTGCTCATGAAAATAACATTTATACGGCTACTTCTACCAACGCACATTATTTGAAGCCAGAAATGGCTAAGAAAACGATTGAATCTGGCTTAGATAGATTAATCATTTCAATTGATGGTACAACACAGGAAACATATCAATCCTACAGAGTAGGAGGTAAGTTGGAGAAGGTAATTGAAGGAGCGAAGAATATTATAGCTGCAAAAAAGGAAATGAATTCTTCCAAACCTTTTGTGATTTTTCAATTTTTGGTAGTAAAACCCAACGAACATCAAATTAATGATGTTTTAAAATTGGGGAAGGAGATAGGAGTAGATGAAGTAAGGTTAAAAACCGCTCAAGTTTATGATTACGAAAATGGGAATGAATTAATTCCTACAATAGATAAATACTCGCGATACTATCAAAAGAAAGATGGGACTTGGGGCGTGAAAAATCTTATGATCAATGCATGTTGGAGAATGTGGCAAGGCTGTGTAATTACATGGAATGGAGGAATCGTACCATGTTGTTTTGATAAAGACGCCACTCATCAATTGGGTCAGTTAGCTGATCAGGATTTCAAGTCTATTTGGAAAGGTCAAAAATATAAGGGCTTCCGTCAAGCGATTCTTAAATCTCGTTCAGAAATTGATATCTGTAAAAATTGTACGGAGGGAACCAAAGTTTGGGGAGAAAAGAGCGCAACTTAATACCATCTTGTTTTCATAAGATGATCTCAACGAGTTTAATATTATCAATATCTTTAGTTAAATGTTCGAAGCTGAAATAACATTACAAAATAAGCCTCTTAAAGCTTCATGGGAAAAGCATGATTTGATATTCAAAATCCCTGCAAAAACTTCTCGGGAGACTTTTAAAATTAAGGATACTTATTTATTGAAAGTAAGTTATTTAGGGGAAGAGATTAGTGGTGTTGGTGAATGCAGCCCTCTTTGGACTTTAAGTATTGATCCGAAAGAAAATTATACCCAAACATTGGATTGGCTTTGCGAGAATATTAACCGCTGGGACGAAATTTTATATTCTGATAAATTATCCCATTACCCAAGTATTCAGTTTGGATTGGAAACAGCTTTATTGGACTTAGAAAATGGAGGAAGACAAATCATATTCCCATCTGATTTTACTGAGGGGAAAAAATCCATTGAAATAAATGGTTTGATTTGGATGGGCGGTTATGATTATATGGCGCAACAAATTGAAGATAAAATTGCTGCCGGATTTAAGTGTGTAAAATTAAAAATTGGGGCTATAAATTGGGAGGAAGAAAAGGATCTTTTGCAAAATATTAGAAAACGATTTTCATCTGAAGAAATTGAATTAAGAGTAGATGCAAATGGAGCTTTTACTCCTAAAAATGCAATGGAAAAACTTCACGTTTTAGCTGATTTGCAGATTCACTCAATTGAGCAACCAATCATGGCTGGTCAGGTCGACGAAATGGCTGAATTGTGTTCAAAAACTCCTGTTCCTATTGCTTTAGATGAAGAGCTTATTGGTATTAAAACTTATCAGGAAAAGGTAGAATTATTAAAAAGAATTAAGCCTCAATATATTATTTTAAAACCAAGCTTGATTGGAGGTGTTAAGTCCTGCAATGAATGGATTATCATCGCTGATAAATTAGGGATTGGTTGGTGGACCACCTCCGCATTAGAAGGGAATATAGCACTAAACGCTATAGCTCAATATTCACAAATTATGCACGCCATAATGCCACAAGGTTTGGGAACAGGTCAATTATTTGAAAAGAATTTTAAATCACTAATAAAGCTGGAGGGCAATCAAGTCGTGTTTGGATAAATATTACTCTTCCTCTTTTTTCTTGTTCTCCTTATCCGGATCCATTAACATTCCTGTACATAAACAGTGTTTGCGTTCGGTACGAGTTAGGATATCATAATTAACACAACTTTGGCAACCTTTCCAGAATTGTTCATCGTCGGTTAGTTCACTGAATGTTACTGGACGATAACCCAATTCAGAGTTGATTTTCATAACAGGCAAGGATGTAGTTAAACCAAAAAGTTTAGCGTTTGGAAACTTTTTTCGAGACAATTCAAATGCAGTCTTTTTGATTTTTTTTGATAAACCTTGTCCACGATAATCTTCGTTAACAATTAATCCAGAGTTAGCAACATATTTATCGTGCCCCCAAGATTCAATGTAACAGAAACCCGCAACCGTTTCACCATCTAAAGCAATAATCGCCTTTCCCTCTTCCATTTTTTTAACAATGTATTCAGGTTGACGTTTTGCAATTCCAGTTCCGCGCTTTTGAGCTGCGTCTTCAATCATTTCTACAATGATTGTTGCGTATTTTGTGTGATTTTCGTTTGCTACTAAAATATCTATTGCCATTTTAAAATTTTTTGTTGTTGAGGTATAATACAGTGATGTCGGTTTAATAAACTAGTTACCAAACCTATTCATCCTTATCCTCATAAGAATTTCGTTAACAATGATATTTTCAGTTACTCCGATCATAGAGAGGCGCAAAATTAATGAAAAAATTAATGTTGTACTCGAATATGAAAAATCACGCTAAATATTCTGAATTGATAAATATTCATGAAGTGTTTTTTCGGCAGTAGCAGTCTTGGTGAACTCTTTTAAAATTTCCTGTTGGTTTTGAATGAGATCGTTTACATTTACCTCTTTGGTTAAAATTCTTTCAACTTGATTAGCAAGGCCTTTGGCGTCTTTAACTTCTGCCAATAATCCAGTTTTTTCGTGCTTAACTAATTCAGGAATTCCGCCAGCTTTAGTTGCAACCACAGGAACTTTACATGCAAAAGCATCTATAACAGAAGTTCCTAATCCTTCAGTTTCACTTGTAATAAGAAATATGTCTAGTTCAGGAAGTATCTCTGGAATATCTGCTCTAAACCCTGTGAAAACAATTTGATCATTTAAGCTCTTTTTGTAAACGTAATCTTTAATTTCAGCATCCATTGGTCCAGTTCCAATGATAAAGAATTTAGCTTTTAAGCCTCTGTTAACTAATTCAGCAACGGTATCAACAAAAGTGAAATAATCTTTGTGCGGCGCTATCGCTGCTACATTTCCGATGATTGGAGTTGTTGAGGAGATGTTAAATTCTGATCTCAGTTTTGTGCACTTACCTTTGCTGTGAGGAAAACGACTAAGATCAATTCCTGAATGAACAGTTTTTAGTACGGATTTATCAACAATATCTGGAGCTGTTAATGATTTAATAGCCTCCGAAACACACAAAATACGTTTTACACACTTGTGATTATATTTTTTTATAGACGATTTACTAACTGCAAAATCTACTCTTCGACTAACTACAATTGGAGTTTTATTCCCATAAAAAGTAGCAGCCATCACCGCAAAAGAATGGGCGTGAGAATCGTGAGTGTGAATAATATCAATTGCTTTTTGTTTACAAATCGACTTTATTTTTCGCGCGAAAAAAGGATCGATAGCGGTTCTTTTAGCACATTCAATGATGTTCCATCCTTTAGATTTCCCTTTCGATGCTAACTCTCCACCTTTGCGACAAAGAATATATTGCTCAACTCCTTTTTTTGCCAATTCTTCGTATAAATAAGCTAATTGTTGCTCCCCACCACGCCAACTTCTTGGTGTGGAAACGTGCAATATTTTTGGTAGCTTATTCATTTTTGTTGTTGAAGTTTGAGTAGTTTATAATACCTAAGATAGGTTGCATGGGCAGATAATCTGCAAATATGAAAACCAGTTATACCATCTAAAAATCCTAGTTTAAGGAAGTAGTTTCTAATGAATTTAAAAATGGCTTTTCCGTAAATTTTAAACCAATTGGATTTCTTTCCTAATTCAAAAAGAGATTGGGCTGCAATATCAGTAAACTTAACAATTTGGGCTTTGTGTTCATCAACTGAGTAAAAGGTATAATGCAAGATGTCACCTTTTAAAAATTTCGGATTTCCCGATTTTAAAATGTACTTATCATGAGGGTTTTTTCCTCCCCAAGCTCCAGCACCTTTTCTAAAAAGACGCAGTTTAGTATCAGGGTACCAACCGCAATGTTTGATCCATTTTCCGCAATAATTGGTTAATCGGTTAAAAGTATAACCATAACCTACAAGTTGATTTTTAACTGATAAAATTGACTGTTTTAATTCATCTGATAAAGCTTCATCAGCATCTAAAGAAATAATCCAATCATTAGAAGTTTTAGTAATCGCGAAATTCTTTTGTTGAATGTGGCCTTCAAATGGATTTTTTATCACTACAGAGCCTAAATTTTTTGCTATGACTTGTGTTTGATCTGTTGAACCAGAGTCGATAACTACAATTTCGTCAGCAACTTCTTTCAAAGAAAGAATACATCTTTCGATGTTTTTTTCTTCATTGTAAGTGATTATTGCAGCTGATATTTTGGGCATTTACTTTGTTTCCTAGGAAGCTACAAAGTTATGCTTTAACTTTAAAAAACCTATTCTTATGAGCCTTTCCCCATCGACTTGATAAAATTATTTTGATGAGAAAACTTTTAGCCCTAGTCCTTTTATTGTGTTCAGTCGCACAAGCTCAGGATTCTTTGTTAGTTAAAATTGACAATTGGAAAGATGATAAAAAAGCTGCTATTGTATTTACATTTGATGATTGGTCACCGGGCCATGGGACTATCGTTTATCCCCTCTTTAAAAAGTATGATTTAACAGCAACTTTCTTTGTTACGTTGAAAAACAAAGATTTGGGAGGAGGTTTAGAAACCATGAAATCGGCTTACTCGGACGGTTTTGAAATTGGAAATCATACACATACTCATGCTGACTTATCTCAATTATCGCCAACAGAATTGCACAAGGAAGTAACAGAAGCTCAAGAGACATTAAGACAAGAAATTCATCCTAAATGTGCCAATACATTTGCCTACCCGTTTGAAATATATAACCCACAAGTTTTAAGTAAAACAAAAGAAACGCATATTGCGGCTAGAGGCGCAAATTTGTCTTATGGAAGAATGTGGAGCTATTCCCTAATGTACGGGAAGACTGATTATTTTCAGCTTCAAACTTTCATGGCTAGAGATATTTACACACCACAAACTTATAGTAGACTGGTCACTTCTGCTGCCGATCAAGGAGGGATGATTGTTTTTATGTATCATTCCATCTTCAATGATTCTGTAAATGATAAATGGTTTGGACCAATAAGCGAAAGTTTGTTAGAAGCCCATGTTAAAGCCATTAAAAAACATCAAGATAGCATTTGGATTACAACATTTGAAAAGGCGGTAATGTACCATAAAGAGAAGGCGAATACCCAGTTGGATGTACAAAAGAATGGAAAAGTTTTAACTGTTCGATTAACGAATTCTCTTAATAGAAGTCAATACTTCCAACCTTTAACAGTGGTTTTAGAAGGCGTAGATGTGATTAAAATAAAGCGGATAATTGATAAAAAGACAGCTCGTGAAATTGATTTTACAAAATTGGATTCTGAGCATAAAATTCAATTCAGTACACTCCCATTTGATACAGAAATTTTAGTAGAATTTTAATCCGAATTTTCGTAACTAAATCAAACAATAAGAGTAAAGAAGTCTCAACAACGAGTGAGTTATGAGAAAACTACTTTATTCTGTAGCAACATTATTTTTGGTTGCCTGTGGAGGAGAAGATACCAAGCAAAAAGACATTACTGTTAATGTAGATGCGCCTCAAAAAGAGGAGGAGAGAGCTGTTTCCGCAAGAACACTTAAAGAACTTAAAAACGCATCTAAAGTCGTTTACACTTTACCATCTCCAGTTGAAATGGCGGACATTTTACACGAAACAAAAGCGGTTTATGATGTTGCTATTTTGAATGATCCAAATGCGATAGACAATTATATTACAGATTTTAAAAGATCCTTGAACTTAGGTGTTTACTTCGCAGATTTGAGTTTTACCAGTATGTTTGATTATCCACAAGAGGCGATGAAATTCATGGGTGCAGCTCAAGCTATGTCTGATGAATTAAATATTCAGGGTGTTTTTACTGATGAAGTAATGATGCGATTGGAAGAGAATATGAGCAACAAAGATTCCTTAATGGATATTGTTGCTTCAACATATATGGATACCGATTTGTATTTACAGGATAATGAGCGTCCAATTTTTGCTAAGGCTATTTTGGCCGGTGCTTGGATGGAAGGTTTATACATTGCTGTAAACCTTAAAACGGAATCTGAGAGAGCAAACATCATTTGGCAAAAAATAGGAGAGCAAAAACCTGCTTTAATCAACTTGGTTAAAATGCTAAAAGAATGTGAAGACAAGCAATTTGATTCAATGATTGCTGGGTTAGAAACTTTAGTGACAATTTTTGATGAGGTTAAGCTGGATTATAAGTCTGATACAAACTCAACAGATGAAGCATCAAAAACAACTACTTTGGGAACAAGTTTAAAAGTGGATATATCAGAAGATACCTACAAGAAAATTCAAGCCAAAACAACAGAAATTCGTAATTTATTAACGGAATAAAGTGCGCAGAAACCTTTTTATACTAACGCTCATACTGACATCCCTTTTTGCGGGAGCTCAGAACTGCAATAGAATGGCAAAAAAATCGGTTAAAGATTTAGCGCCATTTAGATTTAATGGAACGCTGCATAAAGTTCAACTTTCGGAGGGAGAATCGGCCGAGGTTAGTTTGGTTTTGAGGGGAGGAAAAAAGTATCGAATTCTTTTAAATGGAGGTAGAGCATCTGGTAAACTCAATTTCAAAATTTACGATAGTCATCAAGCTCTTGTTTTCGATAACGCAAAGCACGATAATGCCCAATCTTGGGATTTTAAAATTAAAGCCACTCAGGAGTACCATATAGTTGTTACTTATCCTTCTGGAGATGAGGGGTATAATGATACAACCATGAGAGGATGCGTTGCCTTAGCAGTTGGTTTCTTAGATGATAATCCTCAATAAATCCTTTTTTTAGATAGTTCTAAACTATCTGATATGAAACAACTACTTTTTGTTGTATTAACAATTACTTTATTCGCTTGTCGTCAAGATGAATATCAAACAGTTTATTCAGCCAGTGAAATTCATAGAATCCCTTATGGACAATCGGGAACACTAGCAGCTGGTAATTAGTCGCTCCTTAAAAAAACCACAATCAACTAATTATTAATTATTTATATTGAAAACTATTGTGTTTTAGATGTTCTAAATTGCAAGAAAACTGGTAACTTAATGTAAAACCCTTGCAATTTTGGTTGGAAAAAAGA
>CAXRIN010000087.1:0-14816 GCA_964230605.1 Flavobacteriaceae bacterium | reverse complement strand
TTTGCATGTTAAATATTTGATTTTCATTTGTTTAGAAGTAATAAAAATCGCTATTTTTCTGCAAATCACCATATTTCCTAACAAGTTTTTACCAACATAATTTACTGAATTTCAAGCTAATAAGAATCGAGCTCAGGTTTGTAATAGCTGGTGTTTCTGCAGGAGCTGTAACAGCATATGGACCAATCAAAAATCTTACTTCGCTTTTTATCTTCCCTATTCTTACACCTCTTATTGTTGTTAATTTACTTTACGGAGATATAGATCATTTTATACTAGCACTTACCGCAATCCTTTTCACGTACATTATTTTTTCAACATCAAACAACCTTTACAATACATTTTTAAACACACTAAAGCAAAACCAAATCATTCATAATTTGAATGAAGACAAACTTAGAATGGAAGAAATTTCAAAACTGAAAAGTGATTTCTTCGCAAGTATGTCTCACGAAATAAGAACTCCTTTTAACGGAATTATTGGACTTGTGGAATTACTAACCAAAACAAAGCTAGATGAGCATCAAAAAGATTATCTTGATACTGTAAAAGCTAGTTCCAATGATTTATTGAATGTTATTAACGATGTTCTGGATCTTTCAAAAATTGAAGCTGAAAAACTTGAATTACTCCCTACAAAAACATCGCTACCAGATTTCGCCAAGCGAATGGTTGTTTTGTTCAGTGAAAAAGCCAAAAACAAAAATATCACCCTTAATTACTCTTTAGACGATAAACTACCAAGCTATATCCAAATAGACGAGCACAGATTGAGTCAAGTAGTTTCCAATCTCATTTCCAACGCCATAAAGTTTACTGATTCGGGAAATGTTGATTTTCAAATTAAAGTAATTAACAAGCAAGAAAACAAAGTAAAACTCGAATTCAAGGTATCGGATACTGGAATTGGAATACCTCCAGAAAAACTAAACATTATATTTAATAAATACGACCAAATTGCCAATAGCTCAAATTATTTAATAACCCAAATAGGAACTGGACTCGGGCTGAGTATTTCTAAGAAAATAATTGAATTAATGGAAGGTGAAATTGGTGTAGAAAGTCAAGAAAGAAAAGGCAGCACCTTTTGGTTCAATATTAACGCTGAAATCATTAAAGAACCAAACAACACAAATATTGAAGCCAACAATAAAAACAAAGAAAAATTTGATCTAAACGTTTTGTTAGTTGA
The DNA here is from genome assembly GCA_964230605.1 of Flavobacteriaceae bacterium. Classification (GTDB taxonomy): domain Bacteria; phylum Bacteroidota; class Bacteroidia; order Flavobacteriales_C. Next base: position 13,624 of record CAXRIN010000087.1, on the reverse strand, counting down.
TGATAGAGATATAAACTTAAAGGTATCTAGTTTGATGCTCAACAAACTTGGGTGTACTGTTGAAACTGCTTCCAATGGAGAAATGGCCATTGAAAAATACAGTAACTCTCCTGAAGAATTCGACCTAATCATTATGGATATTCAAATGCCTGTTATGGATGGCATAACAGCAACAAAAATCTTGAAAGAAAAATTCACCAATGAAATAGCTCCTATTTTCGGACTGAGTGCACAGATTGCAAAAAACCTACACAAAACACCAGAGGAATTGGGGTTTGATCATTATTTAACGAAGCCTTTGAACATGGATATGCTTAAAGAAGGACTCCAAAGACTGTAATTACAATATAAGTTTTGTCATTTAATTTGCTTCCAAATCAAAATTACTTTGATAAATTGCCATCATTAAATCAGTTTATGAAGCCTATTATTCAATCAAACAGTGAGGTCATCTCACAACTCTCCTTAGCAAATAAACAACTTTCAGCAGAAGAATACGCTAAACAGCTTGAAATATTAAGTGGCTCTAGTGTTGGCATGCACACAAGACATATTTTAGAATTTTACACCTGTCTTTTAAATACATACAATTCCAAAAATGTATGTTATGATAAAAGACAACGTCAACTTATTTTCGAAGTTGACCCAACTTCCACTATTGAAGAACTTGATAAAATTCATTTAAAACTTGAAGCAATTGAAGCTGACCTTCCATTGGTAATAGACAGCAATACAGATACTGAACCAAGCTTAAGCTCAAAAATAAAAACAACTCTTTCAAGAGAATTACTTTACACCTTGGATCACACCATTCACCACATGGCTTTGATTAAAATAGCAATAGCTTTTAATTTCCCTAAAGTTGTTTTAAATGATAATTTTGGTGTAGCACCATCAACAATAAGGTTTAGAGAATCTCAATGTGCACAGTAACTTTTGTTCCAGTAAGTAAATCAGAATTCATCATCACACATAATCGTGATGAAAAACTTTCACGAAAACCCTCTTTAATACCGGAATTCAAAAACCAACAAGGCATCAAATTGCTTTACCCAATTGATGCAGATGCCAATGGGACTTGGTTTTGTACAGATGAAAACGGCAGAATTGCTTGCATTTTAAATGGAGCTTTTGAAAAACATATTTCAAACCCTCCGTATAGAAAAAGTAGAGGTTTAATAGTTCTTGATGTATTTAAAGAAAACTCCTTTGAAAAATGGTGCGCTGAAACTGATTTATTAGAAATAGAACCATTCACATTAATCTTATTCGACAAAAACAGTTTATTAGAGTTTAGATGGGACGGAGATAAAAAACATTTAAAAAAATTATCCACAGAAAAACCTCACATTTGGAGCAGTTCAACACTTTATTCCATAGAGGCAAAAAACAAAAGAGAAAATTGGTTTTCTGATTGGTTAACTAATTATGAATCAACCCCAAAATCACTTTACAACTTCCATAATTATGGAGGTAACGACACCAAAGAAATCAACCTAAAAATGGAAATTCTAGGGAGTCATCAAACTGTTAGTATCACCCAAGTTCACCTAAACGAATTTGAAAGAATAATGAACCATATTAACTTTGTATCAGGAGAAACAGCTAATTTAGCGTTCTGAATGCAATACAAAGACTTTATCATACCTCTAGCTTGGCCTGAAGCCCCTGTGAGAACAGCGGGTGGACCTTATGATAAACTACTTGGTAAATTCAATCTTTATAAAAACGGTTATTACAAAGCAGGTCATGCTGCTTTTTTGCTAGTAAATAGTAAAAATGGTGATATCGACTATTTTGATTTTGGTAGATATATTTCCCCAGACAAAAATGGTAGAGCCAGAAGTAAAGAAACTGATCCAGAAGTCCATTTCTCATTAAAAGCAGAGATACAGAACAACGAGATCATTAACTTCTACGATATCATAAGAGAAATTGGTGCGCATCCTCAAACTCATGGAGACGGAACTTTATACGCTGGCATACAGGATCAAATCAACCATTCTAAAGCAGTTGAATTCATCAAAAAAATCCAAGCTAAACCTTACACTCCTTATGGACCTTTTGTTGTAGGTGGAACGAACTGTTCAAGATTTGTTGCCCAAACAATGGCTTATGCCAAAAAAGGTAATGGACTAAAATTCCTATACCCTTGGTACTTAACTCCTGCTCCACTTGGAAATATCTTTTACAGCACTGGAAAAACCCTTTACAAATTAGAAGAATCTGGAGACATATCAACTTATAACATTAAAAGCGAATTAAGTCGATTTAATTTCATGGCTGAAATAATGAAGTTTAAACCTGGTGAAGAAACTCCCGACCCAAACAAAGCTGGTTTAAACAAGATTATTGCTCCAGAAGTAAGAAGGAATGTATCTGAAAAAGCTCAGTGGCTTGGAGGAACTGGTGCAGGTGCTTGGTATGAACTAACAAATATTTATCCTGACGCAATTGAAGTTACTCGTACTCAAGGTAATGGACACATTGATTTCAGTTTCAAATTCACAGGGCCAATCAACCAAATTGACTTCAACATAAAATATTCATTCGAGTTTGGAAGTCATGGTTCAAAAGTTTTAATTTCTCAAAATGGCAAAACCTACGAATTTGTTAGGGTATAATCATTTTGTTTCCTAAATTCATCTTATTCTAAATTTCAAGCATCATGATTGCTATTGCTGACATGGGAGCCACAAAAACTGATTGGAGTTTTGTAGAAGGTTCAACAGTTATAAAAAACATTCAAACTAAAGGATTCAACCCCTATTTTCACACAACAGGTGAAATAGTTGATTTGTTGAAAGCCGATTTTGCCAATGAGGATTTTAGCGAGGTTGAAGAAGTTCATTTTTATGGTGCTGGTTGTAGTACAGAAGAGAAAATTAAAACGGTTGAATATGCGTTAAAAATTTATTTTCCTTATGCATCTGTTGAAGTAAGTCATGATTTGCTAGCCTCAGCCAGAGCTCTTTGTGGACATTCCCCTGGAATTGCTTGTATTTTAGGAACAGGTTCCAATACTTGTTTATACGACGGTACACACATCATCTCCAACAATCCATCATTAGGTTTTTTACTTGGTGATGAAGGTTCAGGAGGAGATTTAGGCAGAGAATTGATCAAAGCTTACTATTACGGTGAACTAACACCAGAATTAGATAAAAAATTTGAAGATCAATTCAACATCGATAAAAACTCATTATTAGGAAACGTATACAGTACAGATAAGCCAAATGCATTTTGTGCTGCCTTCACGCCTTTTTTAAACCAAAATATTGATGAACCATGTATCGTTGCTTTGGTTAAAAAGTCTTTTACCGAATTCTTTAATAGACACATTAAAACATACGATAACTACCAAAAACTGCCTATTAACTTTGTTGGTTCAATAGCTCACCATTTTAGAAAGCAATTAGAAGAAGTTGCTAAAGAATTTGGATGTAGAGTTGGTATAATTATCAAAGCTCCTGTTGGAAAACTGATTGAATTTCACAATCAATTATTCTAAACTATTGCATTTTAATTTTTTTGATATTAAATTAAGGTATCTAAAAAAGAAAGTTCTTTAACTTAAAATATTCCTCACGGATCAAAGCTTGAGAAACTTTAGGACAACATTCTTTAGAGAAAAGCTCACAAAAGGCCTATGGCGTGCCCGTAACTTCGGTTCGGCGGGATTACAGAATCCTTTGGCATCTCTATTAATTTTTATTTGAGGGTTTCATCAAGCCCTAAATCTGTGAGGTTTTTTTATTTCAATCCACACCTCTTTCACATTAATATTTTCATCTACATTTTTTAGGTATTCGTCTAAAATAAAGTTTTTACCCGTAACCGAATACGTTAAAAACCGTAATCTTAATTAAAGCTTTTTATTAAGCCGAAAAACTTAAACGCTAATTAATATGAACACCAGACCTGCCACTATTTTGATTGAAAAAGAAAACATAATAAGATTAGCTTTTGGAAACACTGATGTATTGCAAGATGACCAACTTAAAAAGCAAAGAACAAGAAAACTTAAAAGAGCTGAGCAATTAGGAAATGCATATAAATCCAAAGCAAAAATATTATTTAAAAGTTTAGAAGGAATATTTAAGGTTGAAACTACGGTATGGGCTACTACTGAGCAGTATGTTTCACTTAAGGGAGGTGTTTTAATACCAATTCACTGTATAAAGGGAGTAGATTTTTATTAAAAATAATGTGGGTTGGCTTTTGTTTCTTAAGTCGTGAAAAGTGAAGTTGAAAGAGGGGTTAGTTTGTTTTAGCTGGGAAGCTAAAAGAAAAGGTCGCAAATTGCGACCTTTTTCTTTTTCAAACCCTATTGATTCAAGTATTTTTTAACCAAACTATTAATCTCATTAGCTTTATCAACAATCATAAAATGGCCACCTCCTTCAATTATTAATGCAGATTTGAAAGGTTTTAATAAATAATCCTTGGCTCCGGAAATATAAATATCGCTTTCATAAATATTAGCTTTCCAATTTTTCAGCCCTATTAAAGCCCATTTAACAAAACTCGGCTCAGTATCTTTTAGGATTTGAAACAACAATTCTTTATTTGAAGCTCCAAACAAAATTGCAGCTATACTTTTGGGCAAATTGAAAAAGCTTTTAGGAATTATTCTTAAAATAAAATTTGGAACAATCTTTAAAATAATAGGAATACCTGTCCTGCCCTTTATTGACGAAATTATTATTGTTTTTATTGGCTTAACCCTCTTTGAAACCTCTTGAGCAATAACACCTCCAAAACTCACTCCTAAAACCACACAGTTTTTATCGATATCAATACTTGATACAATTCTTGTGGAATACGATTCTATAGATTCATTTCTGAGGGGATCTATCCATTTAACTGGAACAATATCATATTCGGGACCTAAATCCAAAAATTGAAAAACACGCTCATCTGCACCTAGACCACTAAAACAATAAACTTTCATTAATTCGTATGGATTCTCTTAATCCCATGCACTCCCTTTATCTTTTTAAGCTTCTCACTCAACTCTGTTAACTGATTAGTATCCTGAACATAAAGCATTACCTTTCCTTCAAAAACGCCATGATCTGCATCGAATTTAACCGATTTGATTTTTAACTCCGACTCTTCGGATATTAAAGATGTAATCTTACTAACTAAACCAAAGTCATCTGTACCTGTAAATCTTAAACCTGTAAGGAATGAGTTTTTAGATTTATCCTCCCAAACTGCTTTTATGGTGCGATAAGCAAAGTTTGCCTGTAAATGCATTGCGTTGGGACAGTTTGTTTTATGGATTTTTATCCCATCTCCAACTGTAACAAAGCCAAACACTTCATCACCAGGTATAGGATTACAACAAGGCGAAATTTTATAATCAAACTTATCCTTATCTTCTCCTAAAACTAAGACATCATTTTTACCAAATGATTTAGCTGTCACCTCTTCTTTTTGAGGTTCAGATTTAGCTTCCTCGGCTTTTTTCTTGTGCTTATCTCTTTGTTCTAAATAATTTTTGATCGCCCCCTTCTCTATTTTCTTTTCGGCTATTCTTATAAACAACTCAACAGTATCAGGAACATCAAAATGCCTAACAAGTTCTGCTAGTATTGTTGGAGATGTATTAGGTAAGGCCTCGATGATTCTTTCATATTTCAACTTTCCTTCCGCCGCAATTAACTTTCTTTCTCTCTTAATTCCGTTTTTAATACCATGTTTAGCCTTAGCTGTAGTAACAATCTTCAACCATTCCTGCTTTGGAGTTTGCTTTTTAGAAGTTAACACCTCTAATTGCTCCCCACTTTTAATTTTGTAATTAAGCGGAACTAACTTATGATTAACCTTTGCCCCAATACATGAATCCCCAATCTTACTATGAATTTCATAAGCGAAATCAAGTGCCGTTGCACCAGATGGCAGCGTTTTTAACTCACCAGCTGGAGTAAAAACAAAAATCTCGTCGGAAAACAAATTGAGTTTCACATCATCAATAAAGTCAATTGCTTGATTTTGAGGATTATCTAACAAGTTTCTAATCTTACCAATCCATTCATCAACTCTGTTATCATTTTCACTTCCTTTCGCTTTATATTTCCAGTGAGCCGCTAAACCTTTTTCTGCAATTTCATGCATTCTTTGAGTTCTTATTTGAACCTCCACCCACTTTCCTTCAGGCCCCATAACTGTTGTATGCAAAGCCTCATAACCGTTCCCTTTAGGAGTTGAAATCCAATCTCTTAACCTGTCCGGCCTTGGAGTATACATATCCGTAACAATTGAATATGTATTCCAGCAATCTGCTTTCTCATCCTCTGGCTTTGATTTCAATACAATTCTAATTGCAAAAATGTCATACACTTCCTCGAAAGGAATGTTTTTAGATTTCATTTTTCTCGCAATGGAATATGGTGACTTATGTCTTCCATCAACTTCAAAATCATAACCTTTCTCAGTGAGAATATTAATAATTGGTAAACTAAACTTATTAATATATCTCGTTAATCTTCTTTGCCCTTCTTTTAACTTTTCAATAATCTCTTCATACAACTCTGGTTCGGTGTATTGAAAAGCTAAATTTTCTAATTCTGTTTTAATAGCATTTAAACCAAGTCTGTGAGCTAAAGGCGCATAAATAAACAACGTTTCATATGAAATTTTCAGCTGCTTATGTCGAGCCATAAACTGCATTGTTCGCATATTATGCAACCTGTCGGCTAACTTCACTAGGATCACACGAACATCATCAGAGAGTGATAACATCATCTTTCTGAAGTTTTCAGCTTGTATCGAATAATTTGGATCCGAATGGTCAATTACACCTGAAATCTTAGTCAATCCATCAATAATTCGGCAGACTTTCCTACCAAACATATTGTAAATATCGTCTAGCGTAATCTCTGTGTCTTCAACGGTATCGTGTAACAAAGCAGAAACGATAGAGGTTGTCCCTAACCCCATTTCTTCTGCAACAATTTGAGCAACAGCTATTGGATGGTAAATGTAAGGCTCACCAGATTTTCTGCGCATTTCTTTATGCGCTTCTAAAGCTACATCAAATGCTTTTCTGATTTGCTTTTTATCAAGATCATCTCTCGATTTTTTCGCTAACCTTAAAAGCTTTCTATATCGCTTTAATATCTCCTGCTTCTCTGCCTCTAAATCTATAATCATACTCAAAAAATGATGTAATTGAAATGTATTTAAAAATAACGATTCTACTAATGATAACGACGGTTTTAACTGATTTTTTATGGATTTGTTTCGTGTCTCAAACAGATATAGAAGATCTAACTAATTTCATAAAACTTGTTAGATCACTCCCACCATATTAGAACAATCCACAAATAACACCTCAAATGTTAATAAGTACAAGCTCCTAACCTCTTATTCCACTGGGTTTTTGGTTAATTTTATTACCTACTCCGAAAATCCGTTTTTATGGCTGAATATACTGAGGACAATATTCGATCCCTCGATTGGAAAGAACACATCAGATTAAGACCCGGAATGTACATTGGAAAACTTGGGGATGGTACTCAAGCTGATGATGGTATATACATTTTGTTAAAAGAGGTACTTGATAACTCTATTGATGAGTTTGTTATGGGTAACGGTAAAATCATTGATGTCAAAATCAGAGATAAAAAAGTTACTATACGAGATTACGGGAGAGGAATTCCATTAGGAAAGGTTATAGATTGTGTCTCGAAAATAAATACTGGGGGAAAATACGATACTCGAGCTTTTAAAAAATCAGTAGGTTTAAACGGAGTTGGTACAAAAGCAGTAAACGCGCTTTCCACTTGGTTTGAAGTCACATCTTGTAGAGACGGAAAACAAAAGGTAGTTACTTTTGAAAATGGAGAAGTTGTAGACGACCAACCAATTGTTGAATCAACTAATAGAAAAGGAACAAAAACCAGCTTCATTGCAGACGATACCATCTTTAAAAACTACAAGTACAGAGTTGAACATGTTGAAACGATGCTATGGAACTATGTTTACCTAAACCCTGGACTAACTATAAATTTCAACGGAAACAAATTCCAGAGCGACAATGGATTAAAAGATTTACTTGAAGCAAACCTTTCAGCAGACGCTCTATACGACACTATCCACTTGAGGGGACATGACATTGAAGTTGCTATGACTCACGCAAAGAAATATGGTGAGGAATACTACTCTTTCGTAAATGGTCAGCACACTACACAAGGAGGAACTCATCAAGGTGCTTTTAGAGAAGCTGTTGTTAAAACAATTAGAGAGTTTTTTGGGAAAAACTTTGATGCCCAAGATGTAAGACAAAGTATTGTTGCTGCTGTATCTGTAAAGGTTATGGAGCCAGTTTTTGAATCTCAAACAAAAACAAAACTAGGATCAACTGAAGTTGAAGCCGGTGGTCAATCGATGAAAGCATTTGTTGGTGACTTCCTAAAAACTGAGCTAGACAATTACTTGCATAAGAATCCTGAAACTGCTGATAAGATGCTGCGCAAGATTCAACAAGCAGAAAAAGAAAGAAAGGAATTATCTGGTATTAGAAAACTAGCAAGAGAACGTCAAAAAAAGGCCTCTTTGCATAATAAAAAGCTAAGAGATTGTAGAGTTCACGCTCAAGATGGAAAAGAAGAATCTTCAGAAACAATGCTTTTTATTACAGAGGGAGATTCTGCATCTGGGTCAATAACAAAATCCAGAAACGCTAACACTCAAGCTGTCTTTAGCTTAAGAGGAAAGCCGTTAAACAGCTACGGATTAACAAAGAAGATCGTTTACGAAAACGAAGAGTTTAACTTACTTCAAGCAGCTCTAAACATCGAGGAAAGTATCGATGATTTGAGATACGAAAAAATCGTAATCGCAACGGATGCAGATGTTGACGGAATGCATATTAGACTGTTACTTATCACCTTCTTTCTTCAATTTTTCCCTGAGATTATCCAAAGAAGGCATTTGTACATTCTTCAAACCCCTCTATTCCGAATCAGAAACAAAAAAGAAACAAGGTATTGCTATAATGATGAGGAACGTCAAAGAGCAATGGCTGATTTAGGTAAAAAACCAGAAATCACAAGATTTAAAGGTTTGGGAGAGATTAGCCCTGATGAATTCGGAGAATTTATTGCACCAGATAAAATTAGATTAGACCCAATAGTTATTGGTAAAGATTCGAAAATAGATGAAATGCTGACCTTTTACATGGGTAAAAACACCAAAGAACGTCAGGACTTTATCATTGACAATTTAAAGATTGAAGAAGATCTTTCTGAATTGTTAGAAAAGGAAAAAGAAAATAAAGAAGAGGCTGCTTAGCCATTTATTAAAATACTATGAGCGAAGACATCAACAACAACGATGACCAATTCGAAGAAAATCTAGATCCAAACAAAGATGAAAATATCGATGGAGAGAATGAAGTTTCCGATATAGATAGCGCCACATTGGTTTCAGGATTTTATAAGGAATGGTTCTTAGATTATGCATCATACGTAATTCTTGAAAGAGCTGTACCTCATTTAAATGACGGATTAAAACCTGTTCAGCGTCGTATCCTCCACTCTATGCGAGAAATGGAAGACGGCAGATACAACAAAGTAGCCAATGTTGTTGGTAATACAATGAAATACCACCCTCACGGTGATATGAGTATTACAGACGCAATGGTTCATATTGGTCAGAAGGATTTGTTAATTGACACTCAGGGAAACTGGGGTAATGTTTTAACTGGTGATAGAGCAGCTGCAGCTCGTTACATTGAAGCGCGCTTAACAAAGTTTGCTCTAGAGGTTATTTTCAACCCTAAAACTACCAAATGGAGAGATTCATATGATGGTAGAAATAAAGAGCCTGAAACACTCCCTGTTAAATTCCCATTACTCTTAGCTCAGGGAGTTGAAGGAATTGCCGTTGGGTTATCTTGTAAAATCCTACCGCATAACTTCAACGAACTTATCGATGCTTCGATAGCGCGTTTAAGAGGAAGAAGCATGCCTATTTATCCTGACTTCCCAACTGCGGGGATGATTGACGTAAGTAATTACAACGACGGATTAAGAGGCGGTAAAATTAGATGTAGAGCAAAGATTGAAAAGCTTGATAAAAAAACTCTTGTAATAACTGAAATCCCATTTGGATGTACTACGGGTTCTTTAATTGATAGTATTCTTAGAGCTAACGATAAAGGAAAAATAAAAATTAGAAAGGTTGAAGATAACACTTCAGCAAATGTTGAAATCATCATCCACCTTGCTCCTAATATCTCTCCGGATAAAACAATTGATGCATTATATGCTTTTACCGATTGTGAAAGCAGTATTTCTCCAAACTCTGGTATTATATCCGAAGACAAACCTCACTTCATAGGAGTTTCTGAAATTTTAAAACGAAATACTGAAAGTACCAAGCAACTACTTATTAGAGAGTTAGAAATTAGATTGGGTGAATTAAATGAGCAATGGCATTTTAGTTCACTTGAAAAGATTTTTATTGAAAAGAGAATTTACCGTGACATTGAAGAATGCGAAACATGGGAAGCTGTAATTGAAGCTATAGATAAAGGTTTAGAACCATATAAAAAGCTATTCTATCGCGAAATTACAGAAGAAGATATTGTTCGTTTGACAGAGATTAAAATCAAACGTATATCAAAGTTCGACTCTTTCAAGGCAGACGAAGCAATTAAAAGAATTGAAGATGAAATTGCTGAAATCAAACACAACCTTGAAAACATAATTGATTACGCAATTGAATACTTCAAATCTCTAAAAAAGAAATACGGTGCGGATAAACAGCGTAAAACCGAAATCAGAGCTTTTGAAAATATTGAGGCAGCAAAGGTTGTTGTTGCTAACCAAAAGCTCTATGTAAACAGAGAAGAAGGTTTTGCCGGCTTCGGAATGAAAAAGGACGAATTTGTAGCAGACTGTTCAGATATTGATGATATCATTGTGTTTACTGAATACGGAACTATGATGGTCTCAAAAATTCAAAGCAAAGCTTTCTTTGGTAAGAACATTGTACATGTAGGTGTTTGGAAAAAGGGAGACAAAAGAACTGTCTACAACTGCATTTATCAGGATGGAAAAAAAGGTCGCGTAATGGTTAAAAGATTCCCCGTGAACTCTATCACGCGCGACAAGGAATACCATATCACAAAAGGAACTCCAGGATCAAAGATTCTTTACTTCACCGCCAATCCTAACGGAGAAGCTGAAGTTGTGAATGTTACATTAAAACCTATTCCGGGAATCAAAAAGTTTAACTTCGATTACGACTTTAGTCAATTAGCAATTAAAGGAAGAGCAACTCAAGGGAACACCCTTTCTAAATACCCTGTTAAAAAAGTAACACTTAAAGAAGAAGGAGTAAGTACACTTGCTGCTCGTAAAATATGGTATGATGATACCGTAAGAAGATTAAACACGGATGAAAGAGGTCAGTTATTAGGTAGATTCAAAGGTGACGACAAAATCTTAACCATTAACTCTGATGGAACATACAAACTTCATGGATTTGATCTATCCACTCACTTTAATGAAGAGATGATTCACATTGAAAAATTGAATCCAGATAAACCTATTAGTGCAATTTATTGGGATGGTGAAAAAGAGCAATTCAATGTTAAACGTTTCTTAGTTGAAATAACTGACAGACAAGTTCCTTTTATTACTGAACATGAAAATTCATATTTGGAATTAGCTTCTACAGACTGGAAACCAATGATTGAAATCGTCTTCAAGAAAAACAAAGGGAAAGAGAAAGATCCTGAACGAGTGAATATTGAAGAGTTTATTTCAATTAAAGGTTTAAAAGCTATCGGAAATAGACTTACAGCGGACAAAGTTAAAATGATTAATATTCTCGAATCTCTTCCTGCTCCTGAAAATGAGGATAATCCAGACAATGAAACTGAGGATGAAGAAACAAAAGAAGGAACAGATGACAATTCACCTACTCAAGCAACTTTAGATTTTGAATAACAATAACTCCAAACTATTATACGACTTCGTGCAAGACCCAAACTCATTTTCACTTTGGGAAAAGATGATTGTACCAATGGCTGCTGCTTTACTTCTAGCCTATATTTATCATAAAGGCATCAGGAAATACAAAAAAGCAACTATTGCGCTTGCTGTAATTACTATTGCTCTTTCAAGTACGACCGCATACATTCAATATGATGAATATAACAGTATTGTTGAATTAATTGAGGAGGGTAAAACAAAAACAATAGAAGGAAAAGTTGAACACTTTAAACCTATCGATCTTAACAATCATGATTCTTTGGAATCATTTGAAATAAAAGGAGTTAAATTCTCTTATTCCGATTATCACAGAATCTCTGGCTACCATCACTCATATGAACTTGGCGGGGTTATTTGCAAAGACTCAGAAGTTAGGATCACTTACTATAACAACGGTAACATTAATTATATCGTTAGAATAGAAAACCTGTAAACACACATTATAGGTCAATGAAAATACATTTTACGAAAGTGAGTAACTAGCTCTCCTACTTATTGTTTTATAGCTATACAAACCAATAAACCAATAAAACAATAAATTATGAAAATATTATTTACTCAAAAGCTATTCAAAAAAACATTAATTGCCGGGCTATTATTCAATTCATTTTTATCATTTGGACAACTCAATAATGACTGTGCAGACATCAGTCAAATTAATGATAATGTTTCAAGTTATAACAATGACTTATCCTACCCTAGTGGTTCAGCAATATACTCAGTTGGCAGTTTAGATATTATAAAAACATATAACACTATTGGTTCCCTTAATGAAAGCACAATTTTTTATTTAAGTGGAGACCCCGATCAATTAAACTTCGGTTCTTGGTTAACAATTGAAACTTCAAGAGTCGAGTGTACAGATAGAAGTTTATCACTTACAGCTTTTGTTAATGAAATAATTGTTGATGGTGACACAATTCCATCCAGACCATATACTGGTGAAAAATTTACTGTCAGCCATTCATTTTCCAATGCTAATGAATTATTAATCAGTGGAGAATTTGAAACAGTTACAATTGGAGGGTCAACAAGCATGGTTTCCAACATCTGTCTTACTTATGGTACATGTGCCTCAACATCAAGTAATGAGGTGAATAATACAAATATAGCTTCAGATGTATACCCTAATCCATCTAACGGACAATTCTCTATTAACCTATCTGAAGCAAATAGTATTGTTGAAATATTCAATGCATTAGGCGAACTAGTTTATTCGGAAAAATTCAACAATTCAGGAAAAAAACAAATCAATATTAATTCTCCTGGAGTTTATTTTATTTCTATAACGAATAACGGGATTAATCAACAACAAAAATTCATTGTTAAATAACTTTAGAAAACATAGAGAATATTGGCAAGGCTATTCAAACGAGTAGCCTTTGTTTTTTTTACGAATATTACTGAAAGCCATCAACTCCTAAAAAATGAGCGGTCAAAACAAACGCCACTAACAAAAGAAGTAAAACTAATAACCTGAGCTCGATTCTTATTAGCTTGAAATTCAGTAAATTATGTTGGTAAAAACTTGTTAGGAAATATGGTGATTTGCAGAAAAATAGCGATTTTTATTACTTCTAAACAAATGAAAATCAAATATTTAACATGCA
>CAXRIN010000086.1:0-36501 GCA_964230605.1 Flavobacteriaceae bacterium | reverse complement strand
TTCTTAAAATGAGTGATACAACTGTGTTCATCTGGAAACTCTTCAATAAACCTTAAAATATTCATAACCAATCTTTTCTGTAAAGAAAGGTGTTCACTCCGTACTCAACTTACGGTTTAGGTATAATTGTGGGGAATCAGTATATCTAATTTAATTTCTCCTTGATTTAGTGTGATCATAGCTTTAAAATTTATAATTCAAAGCTCCTTCACCTTAATCTCAGAAAAAATGACAGTAATCAAAGAAGAACATGATTTTTATCCTGTTACTTCTGCCCCTCGAACTTTGTAGTTCGGTTGATTTTCTTTTTCTTTTTGGGGATAGTGTGTTTTTTATCTTTAGAAGTATACGATTTCCTTTGTCGGTAAGGCTTCCCTTGTCTGCGTTGCTTGCCTCTTACATCCCACCATTTTTTCTCAGGATCTTTGTATCCCCTTCTTCTTTGGCGGGAACTAGTTCCATAAGAGTCTTGTTTGTATCTGGTTTTGATTTTGGTCCCTTTTCCACCACCATAGGAGTCCCTAAAACCGAATTGAGATTTTCTTCCATTCCCTCCACTTCCATAGGAATCACGGAAGCCAATTTGAGCTTTGCGACCACCTCCCCCACTGTAGGAATCACGAAATCCTAACTGTCCTCTGCGACCTGAACTTCCCCCATATGAATCCCTAAAACCTATTTGATTTTTTCTACCACTCCCACCACCGTAAGAATCACGAAATCCCAATTGTCCTTTACGGCCCGAATTTCCTCCGCCATAAGAATCATTAAACTTCAGTTTTAATTGTCTACCATTTCCAGAGCTACTATAACTATCCTTAAAACCCCTAGAGCAACTAGTAAGTAAAAGGAAAATCGATATGTATGTAAAAACTCTTAACATGCAACTCGTCAAATTTACGCTTTCTTTTTAGCGAGGTTGCAAGAGAGATATTGAATACGTATTTCAATCAAATTCAGCAAAGTTGTTTTTAAAAATCAACACTCAGAGATCTCTTAGTCCTCTGAGGGAAAATAATTTTAATCAACTTGAAAGCTCAAAGCAACAACTGAACAAATCCAATATTCTTTTTTCTTCCTATCTTTGTGGCCATCAATGTCAAATAATAGCATCAATACAATTCAAAAAACAGCGACGATTATTATCATCGCTATTGCTATTATTACCCCTTTTGGGGTTTAATTTTCACATATAATTCATAAGTATCGTTATTTCTGGCTAAATCATTCCTTAGTCACGTTATAATTCAATATTTTTGCGCCTCCGGCGCACAAGGTCGAAACAATTAAAAAAGAAGAAATGAAGGTTTTAAAATTTGGAGGAACATCTGTAGGAACAGCAGACTCAATCAAAAAAGTTGGAGAAATCGTTGCTAACGAGGCTAAAAATGATAGAGTTATTGTAGTTGTTTCAGCAATGTCACAAGTAACCAACAAACTTTTAGCTGCAAGTGAACTAGCCGCAAGTGGTGATGAATCATACAAGGAAATCACTAAAGAAATTGAAAACAAACACTTCGAAGCAATTCGCGAGTTAGTTTCAATTGATCAACAAAGTGGGGTTATTGCAAATATTAAAGTTCTTTTAAACCAATTGGAAGATGTTCTAACTGGTATTTACTTGGTTCAAGAATTATCTCCTAAAACTTCTGATTTCATAGTAAGTTTTGGTGAATCCCTTTCTTCTATAATTGTTTCAAAAGCAATCAGCGCTGAATTAGTTGATTCAAGAAATTTAATTTTCACAGATGCAAATCATGGAAATGCTTCGGTTCTTTATGATGTGACTTACAAAAACATCAAAGAATTTTTTGAAGCGAGTACAGCCCAAGTTTTCGTTGCGCCTGGATTTGTTGCTTCAACAGAGGAAGGAGTTACTTCAACTTTAGGAAGGGGTGGTTCTGATTTTACAGCTGCACTTTATGCTTCTGGAGTTGACGCTTCTGAATTACAAATCTGGACAGATGTTAGTGGAATGTACACTGCTGATCCAAGAAAAGTAAAATCTGCATTCCCAGTAAAATTTGCTTCATACAAAGAAGCGATGGAGCTTTCACACTTTGGAGCAAAGGTGATTTACCCTCCAACAATTTTACCAGTTTACAAAAAAGGAATTCCTTTAAAAATCAAAAATACATTCGCGCCTGATGATGCAGGTACTTTAATTACTGCAAGTGCTGATGAAGGTATGCCAATCAAGGGAATTAGTTCTATTGATCAAATTGCTTTGGCAAGTTTAAGCGGATCAGGAATGATTGGAATTCCTGGGATTTCAGCAAGATTATTTACAGCTTTAGCAAGAGCAAGAGTAAATATCATTTTAATTACTCAAGCATCTTCTGAACATTCTATTTCATTTGCTATTTCTCCTGATGATATTGATTTGGCTGTGGATGCTGTGAAGGAAGAATTCCAATTTGAAATTCAAACAGGGAAAGTTAACAGTCCAAGAGTTGAAACTGGATTATCAGTTATCGCTTTAGTTGGTGAGAAAATGAGTGGACAAGTTAACGTAAGTGGAAAAATGTTTAATACGCTTGGAAGTAATGGTGTAAATATCAGAGCTATTGCCCAAGGGTCATCAGAAAGAAATATATCAGCCGTGATTGAAGAAAAGGATGTTAAGAAGGCATTAAATGTGCTTCATGAAAATCACTTTGAAGGTTCAAACAAAGTGTTAAACTTATTTGTAGTTGGTGTTGGAAATGTTGGTGGAGAATTAGTAAACCAAATTGCTCAACAACAAGAAGTGCTATTACAAAACGCCCATATTGATATCAGAGTAGTTGGTTTAGCTAACTCAAGAAAAATGTTGTTGAGTGAAGAAGCTATTGATTTAGAAAACTGGGAAGATAAAGTTGAAGCTGCTGATTTAGCTTTTGATAAAGATGTATTGATTGAGAAAATCAAAGAATTGAACTTAAGAAACTCTGTTTTTGTAGACTGTACTGCTAACTATGAAATTGCATCTGTTTACAAAGCTGCTTTATCAAGCAACGTAAATGTTGTCACTGCTAACAAAATTGCTTGTTCATCAGATTTTGATTCATATCAAGAATTAAAGAAAATCTGTTTAAAGAACAATGTTAAATTCCTTTATGAAACTAACGTTGGTGCTGGATTACCAGTTATTGGAACCATCAATGATTTAGTGCATTCAGGTGATAGAATCCAAAAGATTGAAGCAACTGTTTCAGGATCATTAAACTTCATTTTCAATAATTACGACGGAAACAATACTTTCCATGATGTTGTAATGCAAGCGAAAACGGAAGGGTACACTGAACCAGATCCAAGAATTGATTTATCAGGAGTTGATGTTAAGCGTAAAATCTTAATATTAGTTCGTGAGGCTGGTATCAAAATGGAATTCGATGATATCGAAGTAAAAGATATTTTATCAAAAGCTTGTTTCGAGGTAGATTCTGTAGATGATTTTTTTGGTGTCTTAAAGAATGACGAAGCTACCTTCAAAAAAATGGTAGGTGATGCACAAGCTGAAACAAGAAAATTAAGAGTAATTGCTAAGTTCGAAAATGGAAAAGCAACTGTTGAATTACAAGCTGTTGATTCAACTCACCCATTCTACAACTTACAAGGAACTGATAACACAGTAGCTCTTTACACTGATAGATATGTTACTCAACCAATGGTTATTCAAGGTGCCGGTGCTGGTGCTGGAGTGACTGCTGCTGGAGTTTTTGCGGATATCGTTAGAATCGCTAATCACTAAAAGATGGATCAAGTTAAAGTTTTCGCCCCTGCAACAATTGCTAATGTAGCATGTGGGTTTGATGTTTTAGGTTTGGCTTTGGATTACCCAGGGGACACTGCGGTAGTTAAAAAGACAAATTCTAATGAGGTTGTTATTACAGCTTGTCATAATGCAGAAAATCTTCCGCTTGATGCAGATGAGAATGTTGCTGGAGTTGCTGTTAAGGCACTGTTGCAAAAACTAGGATCTAATCAGGGTTTCGAAATCGAATTAACTAAAGGTGTTAAACCTGGAAGTGGAATTGGAAGTTCTGCTGCGAGTTCTGCTGCCGCTGTTGTTGCTGCAAATGAGCTTTTAGGAAATCCATTTACTAGAAAAGAATTAGTTGAATTTGCAATGGAAGGGGAAAGATGTGCAACTGGTGTTGCTCATGCTGATAACGTTGCACCTTCAATTTGTGGTGGTTTTACTTTAGTTAGATCTTACGAACCTTTAGACGTTATAAAAATTGAATCTCCTAAAGAACTTTGGGCAACTGTTATTCACCCTCAATTAGAAGTGAAAACAAGAGATGCACGTAGAGTTTTAAAAGGTGGGATTGATCTTTCAAAAGCAATTACTCAATGGGGTAACGTTGGTGGATTAATTGCAGGATTATACTCTGAAGATTATGATTTAATTGGTCGATCATTGGTTGATGTTGTTATTGAACCGATCAGATCAATCTTAATCCCTGGATACGAAAAAGTTAAAAAAGCAACGCTTGAAGCAGGTGCTTTAGGGTGTTCTATTTCTGGTTCCGGACCTTCAATCTTCGGATTATCGAAAGGTGAGGAAACCGCAAAAAAAGTTAAAGAAGCAATGGCTGAAGTTTATACTCAATATGGAGTCGATTTCGAAATTCATGTTAGTCAAGTAAACTCGGAAGGAGCCAAAATCATAGGATAATGAAATACTACAGTACTAGAAAGCAATCAGAAGAAGTTTCATTCAAAGATGCAGTAATCCGTGGACTTGCTCCAGACGGAGGTTTATATTTCCCTGAAAGAATTGATAAGTTACCAGAAGGATTAATCGGGTCTGGTGCTTCCATCGAAGAATTAGGGTTTGAAGTAGCAAAACGTTTTGTTGATGGGGAGATTCCTGATGCTGATTTACAAAAAATTGTTTCAGAAACAGTAAACTTTCCTCTTCCAATCGTAGAAGTAGAAAAAGATGTTTATTCATTAGAATTATGGCATGGTCCAACTTGTGCATTTAAAGATGTTGGTGGACGTTTCTTGGGAAGATGTTTATCACATTTTGTAAAAGAATCTGGTGAAAAAGTAACCATCCTTGTTGCTACCTCTGGAGATACTGGATCTGCAGTTGCATCAGGATTCTTAGGAGTTGAAGGTATTGATGTTGTAATCCTATATCCAAAAGGTTTAGTATCAAAAATCCAAGAGCAACAATTAACGACAATGGGTCAAAATATTTCAACTTTAGAAGTTGAAGGTTCATTTGATGATTGTCAGGCAATGGTTAAGCAAGCATTTAACGATCCTGAGTTAAGAGCAGCCATGAAATTATCATCTGCTAACTCCATAAACGTTGCACGTTTCTTACCTCAATCATTTTACTACTTTGGGTCATACGAGCAATTAGAAGATAAAACTAAACCAGTTGTTTATTCTTGTCCATCAGGAAACTTTGGAAACTTAACAGCTGGTATGTTTGCTAAAAGAATGGGACTTCCAATTGATAGATTCATCGGTGCTACCAACGTAAACGATGTGGTTCCAAAATACCTTGAAACGGGAGTTTACTCGCCTCGTCCATCTATTCCAACTATTTCGAATGCAATGGACATAGGTGACCCATCAAACTTTGTTAGAATCCTTGAATTACACGGAGGAGACTGGGATAAAGTTAAAGAAGCAATGGTTGGTTATGCGTTTAACGACGAGGAAACTAAAGCTGGAATGAAAGATGTAATTACCAGAACTGGTTACTTAATGGAACCTCACGGAGTTATTGGTTATATGGCTTTAAAAGAATACCAAAAAGATCATGATGTTCAAGGTATTGTTTTAGAAACAGCTCACCCAGCTAAATTTGGTGATGTTGTAGAACCTGTGATTGGACAAAAAGTAGAGATTCCAGAAAGACTTCAAGAATATATGAGAAGAGAAAAAGTGGCAACTTTAATTAAGCCAGATTTCGAAGAGCTCAAACAATATTTATTAGCGAGAGCATAAATAAAAAAGCGACCTCAGGGTCGCTTTTTTAATGCTACTTCAACAACAAAGGCTCAATTACCTTCCAAACATTTTCAATAACAATTTTGGTTCCCTCCGCTGTTGGATGAATACCATCTTCTTGATTTAATTTTGGATCACCTGCAACGCCTTCCAATAAAAATGGAATTAATGATATTTGATTACTATCAGCTAATGCAGGAAAAATTTCCTTGAACTCATCGGTATATTCCTGACCCATATTTGGAGGGATTTGCATTCCTGCTAATACAATTTTTGCACTTGATACTTTTGCTTTTACTGTATCAATCACTGCTTGTAAATTCTGTTTTGTTTCTGATAAAGGAATACCTCTTAAACCATCGTTCGCTCCTAACTCCAAAATGAAAACTTTAACATTTTCTTTTAACACCCAACTTAATCGGTTTTTACCTCCCGATGTTGTTTCACCACTAATTCCAGCATTAACAACTTGATAATTATAACCTGCATCATCCACTTTTTTTTGTAATAATGCTGGATAAGCTTCTTCTGGTTTTAATCCATATCCTTCCGTTAAGCTATTTCCAAAACACAAAATCACATCGTTTGAGGTCTTTTCTTTTTCTTCCGATATAGTTTGATCTTTAGATTGGTTTTCCTTCTCTTCATTAACTTTTGAAGTTTCTCCGCAACCGAATAAAACAGTTATAGACATAAAAACTGTGGCAATAAATACCGTTGATGGAGAATAGCTTTTGTTTAGAATCATCTTACATTAATTTTGTTTGGATTCCTTTTTCAGAATCATACTTAACAAAGATAACACGATTCAAATGTCTGCAATTCTCAATATTACCAACCTCAACAAAAGCTTTACAAGCGGCGATCAAGAATTAAAAATTCTGGAAGACATCAATATAAGTCTGAATGAAAAGGAAACTTTTTCCATTGTTGGTCCATCAGGAAGTGGTAAAACAACCCTTTTAGGCATTTGTGCTGGTTTAGACAATTCGACTAGTGGTTCGGTAGAATTATGCGGAGTAGAATTAGGATCATTAAATGAAGATGAACGCGCTGTTTTAAGAAATCAAAAAGTGGGATTCATCTTCCAAGATTTTCAACTCTTGCCTTCATTAACCGCTTTGGAAAATGTAATTGTTCCTTTGGAATTACAAGGTGTTAAAAAGCCCGAAGCAATTGGAAAAGAGTTATTAGAAAAAGTAGGATTAGGAGAACGATTAAATCATTACCCTTCTCAATTATCAGGTGGAGAAAAACAAAGAGTGGCGATGGCTCGGGCTTTCGCCAACAAACCAACAATTTTATTTGCAGATGAGCCCACTGGGAATTTAGACGAGGAAAGTGGGGAAACTGTAGTGAACTTGCTTTTAGATTTAAATAAGGATGCCGGAACAACTCTAGTTATTGTTACGCATGATTTAGAGTTAGCGAAGAAAACTCAAAGGATGGTGATTTTAAAAGGAGGGAAAATTCATAAAGAATTTAAAAGAGGAGAATAAAAATGATGCTTGCTGTGGCCTGTGAGAACAGGCCACTACATTAAATTACTCGTAGTGGCCTATGAAAATAGGCCATTAACAAGCAAAGGAAAATGTGTAGGAAAACAAATGAACTTAAAAAATAAAACACAATTAGGTTGGCTTTTAAAAATGGCCTGGAGAGATTGGAGGGCTTCTCGAAAAAAGCTTTACCTGTTCATTGCTTCTATTGTTCTTGGAATTTCAGCAGTGGTTGCTATTCAATCTTTTGGTTCAAATCTGAAAGTAAAAATTAAAGAAGATTCGAAAAGTTTGATGGGTGCTGATTTCATTATTGATACCAGACAAACTCCTTCTCCAAAAGTTCTAAAAATTGTTGATTCATTAGGTTATTCAGCTCGAGAAATCAATTTTGCTTCCATGGCTTTTTTTCCTAAAAATGGAGGAAACAAGCTGATTAAAGTCAGTGGTTTTGAAGGAAAATTCCCTATTTACGGAGAAGTAGAAACCCTTCCCGTTGACGCTGCGAAAAACTACATCGCATCCAACGGAGCCTTGGTTGATGCTACTACTATGTTGCAGTTTAATTTAAACTTGGGTGATTCTATTAAAATAGGAAGAGTCACCTTGCCAATAGTAGGTTCATTAAAATCAGTTCCAGGAAAATCTGCTATATCAGCTTCTATCATGCCTCCAGTTTTTATTCCTTATTCATTAATTGAAGAAACTGGATTGATTCAAAAAGGAAGTAGATTAGAATATCAGTATTATTTCAAAGCGGATCCCAAAACTGATCTTGCAAAACTTGAGCGAGAATTACTTCCAATTTTAGATTTAGAAAGTGCCGATTTAGATACCCATACATCAGCAGGAAAACAACTTGGTGAGGGTTATAACAACTTTGGTAAGTTCCTCAACTTGGTAGCTTTTACCGCTTTGCTTTTAGGTTGTTTAGGAATTGCTAGTGCAACCAATATTTATATCAAGGAAAAAAAGAAAAATATTGCAGTGTTGAAGTGTATTGGACTTACAAGAAAGCAAACTTTTTTGATTTACTTATTTCAAATCATTTTCATAGGATTCTTAGGTAGTTTATTAGGGACGCTTCTCGGAGTTGCGCTTCAACAACTTTTCCCGTTCTTATTGAAAGAATTCCTTCCAGTAAATGTCGACTTCTCTGTTATTCCTAGCGTGATTGTTTTGGGGCTAACTTTGGGAATTATCATGTCGGTTGTATTTTCTCTTTTCCCACTTATTAGCACTTGGTTTGTAACCCCTAACCAAGTTTTGAGAGCGCAGGAAGAAAGCAATAAAAAAACAAAGATTTTGGCCTTTATTGTTGGTCCTACAATTGGATTAACTGTATTCCTATTTTCCTATTTATTATTAGGAGAATTTAAAGCTTCCATCATTTTTCTAATTGGGATTTTAGTGGTTTTTGGATTAGTTAGATTAATAGCTGGTATCTTCATCAAATTGGTTAAAAATCTCTTCCCGAAGAAGTGGAGTTTCCCTGCCCGACAAGGTTTATCCAATCTTTTCCGACCAGGTAATCAAACCATCGTTTTAATCCTCTGTATTGGAGTAGGCGTTTTCTTAATTAACACATTGTATTTAGCCAAAGACACACTTATTTCAAGTACTTCATTCCAGAAAAGTAAGGACACCCCAAACATTCTTTTATTAGATGTTCAGAAGCCTGAAATCAAACCTGTTTCTCACACAATCCAATCTTTCAATCAACCCGTTTTGGATAAAATTCCTGTGATTGCTATGAAAGTTCACAGTATCAATGGAGTTAGAGCCACTACGTTAAAGCAAGATTCAACAAATGGAATTAAAAACTGGGTGCTTGAAGGTCAGTTCCGATCGTCTTATCGTGATTCTTTGATTGATTCAGAAAATCTTTTAGAAGGCGAATGGATTGGAGAAGTTAACAATCCAAAAGTTATTCCTATTTCAATTGATATCGGATTTAAAAAAGATGCCAAATTGGAACTTGGTGACCATGTAGTTTTTAATATTCAAGGTGTTCTGATGGAAACAGAAATCAAAAGTATTCGTCGAATCGAATGGTCGCAAATGAAAATGAATTTCTCCGTGTTATTTCCAAAAGGTGCTCTGGAAAATGCGCCTCAAACTAATGTTCTTACTACCAACGCTCCAAGTGATTCAATAGCTGCTAAACTGCAACAAACTTTGGTAATGAATCATCCAAGTGTTACAGTAATTGACATAAGATCGGTGATGGGATTGGTTGAAAATATTCTTTCTAAAATTGCCTGGGTAATTAACTTCTTAGCCCTATTCAGTATTCTAACCGGTTTCATTGTTTTAATTGGTGCAGTTCGAACAAGTAAATTTCAACGACTACAAGAAAATGCGATGCTCCGTACAATTGGCGCAACAAGTGCACAAATATTTAAAATGACTGCTGTAGAATATATTTTACTAGGATTATTGGGCGCATTATCAGGAGTAACACTTTCGTTAATCGGCGCCTATTTATTATCTACCTACAGTTTCCGAACACCATTTGTGATCTCTTGGATGCCAGTTGTTTTAGTACCCATAATAGTTACCCTTGCAGTAACTATTATAGGCATCCTAAATAATCGAAATATCATTAAAACATCTCCGAAAGAAATTTTAAGAGGTAATTAACTTGTTCTCGCTTCCCAGCGAGGACACTGGAGCATGGTGTTTCCTAACGCCATACGCGCTAAGAAGCGCTTAACTCCTAAGTACTCGATAGGAATCGAGCACTAGTTTAAGAGGTAATTAAAAAACTTCTTTCACTAAATGCTGGAAGCGATGGGTTGTCCTCAAAAAAATGTTGAATCTGATCAGTGCTGTCCATTAATCCTAAGCTGTACAAAACAGGTACATAGTGATCTGGAGTTGGACTTGCTAACTTTCCTAAATTATGGCTTGTGGTATAATTGATTAAGTCTGTGAAGTTTCTTGCATCTATTTGCTTTTTCAACCAAGCATCATATTCCAATTCCCATCCGTAAAGGGTATTATCGCCCTCCCGAATTTTTTTCATTCCCAAGCTTAAGTTGTGAATCAAAGCGCCACTTCCAATAATTAAAACACCCTTTTCGCGCAATTTCTTCAACTGCTGACCTAATTTATAATGATATTCAGGCTTTGCATTATAATCAATACTCATTTGAAAAACCGGAACATCAGCCTTTGGAAATAAATGCATTAACATTGGCCAAGCGCCATGATCTAGTCCCCAATCTGTTGTTTCTTTTACTGAATCAACATAGGTTTTAATTTCCTTGGCTACTTCAGGTGATCCTTGAGCATTATAATAAACTTCGTAATATTCTTTCGGGAACCCGTAATAATCAAAAATCTGCTTTTGAGTAGGGGAAACATTTACAAAAGTACCTGTTGTGCACCAGTGAGCTGAAACAACTAGAGCAGCTTTAACCTCATGCTCCTTTTGTAATTTAAGGCCTAATGTATGAAGCGCATTCCAAAACCTTTTTTCCTCCTTTGATTTCACTATATCAAAAGGGTTTCCGTGCGATGTAAAAAGCACAGGCATTTTTTTAGGTTGTACAGGTAAATCGTCTGTAAAACTCTTAAAACTCGATAATGTTCCCATAGCTGTAATTCCTATTAAAGATTTTAAAAAATCCTTTCTGTCCATAACACTAAAATTCGAACATTACTTCAACAAATCTCTTAATCTAGATTAAGAAATAAAAAATCAAAACCTCTTTACCATTTCCTCTTGAACTTTCGATTCCACAGAACGTGGAGATCTGGATTTTCTAACCATATCTATTGCAGAATTTGCTGACAGTTTGTGGTACTTTTTAAGATAGCTTGAAACCACTGTTCCTGTTCTTCCAAGTCCACCTACACAATGCACTAAAACTTTATCATTATTACCAACTCTGTAATCAATCCAACTTACTAATTCCTTTAATTCATCTTCTGTTGGGATGCCCTGATCAACAATACTTACATGTTTTGTATGTAATCCTTCCTTTTGAAGTTCCAATTCCAAACTAGGAACTCCATAAAATTCTAATTCATCATCGGTAATCAAAGTAACTACACTGCCTATTCCATTATTTTTAATGGTTTGAATATCCTTTTGTAAATCTCTATTTCTGTCTCTTCTTCCTGGAAGAATTGTCATTCCTATTTTTTCTGGGATACCTTGAACAAAATCTATTCTGAGTTCAGCAACAGATTGGATATGATTTTTAATTTTTTCGGCTAAGATACAAGAACTATATAGGGCCAGTTTTCTTTGCCAAACATTACACTCATCAAAAGATAAAGTATGTACCGAATATCTTAATAAACCAACAAAAAGTTGATAAGCCCCCCTATCAGTTTGAATTAAATCTTTGTAGTATGATCTTAATACTTTAAGCGTTACGTATGCTTTATTTAACTGAGCGTATTCGAATTTAATTTCAGGTAATTCAGCCCACAAATCTCCAGTATCTAGAATTACATCTATTAGCTGAGTGGCTTCATCAAATTCCTCTTTGGAATTAATTTTCATAAAGATGTAAAGCAAGTCATTTTCAAGCTTTATTAAATCTTTTAAAACATGACCTCGATGTGTATGGAAAAAATCAATAAGCCAAACATTATCCTGAGCATCAATAATAATATTTGCACCATTTAAATCACCATGTAAGTAGGCTTGATAATGCGAATTGATAACTTGTCCTTTTAATTGATCAATGTACTGATTATAAAACTTGGAAAGGTTAAAACAATCTTTTCCTTCAACAGTTAATGTTGCCGAAGAATGATTGAATTCTCCAATTAAATCTTGAATTTTACGATCAACTGAAGATGCATATTTACTACTAAAATCATAGTAATCCAACAGATCCATTTTTTCTGAAGTCGCTGCCTTGTAAAACCTTCCCAGCTGCTTTTTAAAAATAATATCTAAGAAGTATTTTATTCTTTCAACATCCTCCGATTCACCATAAAAACCTTGAAATGTTTGCACTTTTTCGTCGAACATTGAAGCATATCTATATTTTATTCCTGCACGATTTTCAGTCTCTATATAATCAACAATACTTGGCGCATTGTTTCCTAAAACATCCCTTATTCTTTCAAACGACTCCCTTTCCTGTGCCATAGGATTTCTTGGTCCTATCTTAAGAACAACTGGAACTTCCTCGTGGCCGTGATAATCAAAAGACTTGGCTTTCATCACTACATTTCCAGAAAAGCCGCCATCCAAAACATTGAATTCAGCCTCCTTTGAATTTCGGAATAGGTAATTAATTATCGATTCATCTTCCGAGTGTAAATTAACTTCATCACCATATTTTACTGAAGGTATATTATGTTTTTTACTAGCCGCTAATTTTGGTGTATTCGATGAAAGGAATGTCCCAAACTCAGTAATTGAATTGATTACTTTAACATTTAATAAACTCGAAAGTTGCTCCAGAGCTATAAAGTGCATGTGAGTAGATGAACTTGCTGTTAAAGCACTACAAATAGCAATTTCAAAATTGGTATATTGAGTTGATAATTCATAAGCGAGAAAGGAAATTTTAGCCTCAGTCCATACACCAATCAATCCAACTTTTACCACATCAGATTTATAGTCCTGCAAAACCAATTCTAAATTGGTATCTACAAAATCATTCAAACCAGATGCGTTGATGATTACTTCTCTTTCTTTTATTCTTAAATCTTCAAAAACAAACTCAGCTCCTTTTGTATTTTGAATACAATGTTTTCCAAACTGTTGTAAATGTGCAACTTGATTAGGATCATTTTCATCATGCCAATCTCTAATATTTACGATTTTCAGATTTTCAGAATCTCTGTATGCCCAATTCATAAATTGAATTAACATTCCCTCTTTGGGATTCTCTCCCATTAATCTTTTAGATTCATCAAAACCAATATGGAGTGCATTTGGTAAAGGATCGTGCACTCCAATTGGTTCTGTAAAATCATTCTGAAAACATTGAGTTATAAGGATCGATTTTGTCATGATGTTAAATTAAGTATTACAAATTCAATGTTGTAATTACATTCGCTTTTTCTGCTGCAATTCCAATATTAACAGTTGCTCCTGCGTTAAAAGGAATGGCATCTGCCTCAATTCCATCACTAAAAACAACTCCACCTTCAGGCATCAAACTTTCTAGTTCTAGTTTATTTTCACCAATCTTACCAAAACATATACTTGCACCAGTAGTTTTACTTAAAAATGGTTCTCTAACTACAAACATTAGCTCCTTGGTTTCCCAATTCATTGTTTTTTGAAAGTGATCATAGGTTTGGTTATGGTAATCAAAAATTCCCTCAGCCATGTTAAACACACTACTCATCCAGCCAGTACTTCCTGCACCAGTACTCACCAAAACTCCACTACTACTTTGAACTTCCTCAATACCAAGGTATTTGATTTTGTATCTGGCAGAAACGTGTGTTTTAGGTCCGATAAAGAAATCGTTAAAAGCTAACAACCTTTGGCCATCATTAAAAACTGCCTCTGCCATTGTTATCTTTTTAGCTCTAAACTTATCCTCTTCTAGTGCTTTAAAAACTTGTTTAGCTTCCTTGACTTTAAAAGGAAGTAAAATCCCATCATAAGCATCTGGATTGGGGTTAAAAGCAGCAATAGGTTGTCCGTTCACATATTTTGCGGTATTTGCCACTAAACCATCTTGACCCAATACTACTATTAAATCTTGTTTGGTATACAAATAATTGGGTAAGAATGCCCTATCCAAAACCTTGGATTTAGGGAATTTATGAAGTTCCTTTTGAAGTACATCAAGAGCTTTATAAAAAGCATTGTGCTCCTTTTCATAAAAGTCAAAGTTTCCTCCACTTCTTTCAATGTAAAACTCGGCTTGAGCTTTAGTATTGAATCTTTCAATCAATTGCTCAAGCCTTGTTTTATTTCTAATTAATATGGCTTGCTCGAAAATCATTTCTTTCCTTTTTGCATTAATAAACCATCTAATAAATCAGGAGTAATGTTTAGTGTACCAATTTTATCGGTATTACCTGCTAATTCTCTAAAAGCAAGTGCTATGTTTGCCGCAGCATCCATTTGCTTGTTATTTAAAGCAGTTAGCACTTTCCAGTCTACATCTTTGTAAGCGTTCATAATCGCTTTTAAAGTATATTCCTTAGCATCGGCCTCCTTCTTCTCATTTTCAACCTTCATTGCTACCAATTCTTTGTTTCGTTCCTCAACAGCAACTGCAGCATCAATTTCCATTTCTCTCAACTTACGCTCATTTTCTTGTTTTACAACATCTGTTTCCATTTGTTTTTCGGCAATTTGTCGTTGTTTTTCTTCAACAGCAATTTCAGTATTTAATTCAGTCTCCTTAATTTTTCTTTCCTGTTCTACTGCGAAGTTTCGTCTGTCATAAATTGCCTTATTAGCTTCTTGTTGAATTGCCTCTCTAGTTTTTGCCTCCAACGCCCTTGCCATTTCAGGCTGTGCTTTTATTGCTAAAACATTAACGGTAATAATTCTTGTACCTAATTGTTCTAAAACATTGCTTTTGCCTAAGCCATCTATCAGTTTTGTTTCAATCTCTACTTGTTTGTTTAAAACATCAGTAACTTGAGTTTGATTCACCAATTTAGCAACTGCTGTTTGTGCTTCGTTAACCAATCTTTGTGTTAATTTTTCAAAATCATCAGTGAGATATTGATTGTTTGCATTAACTGTAAAATCTAATTCTCCTGCTAATTTTTTAGGATCAACTACTTTGAAAGTTAACTGACCTTGGATTGTTACTTCTTGAAAATCCTTTGTTGTTTCGTTAAAAATAAAAGGTAAATCAATTGTTTTTGTGGGTACTCGAACAATGCTGGCATTAGGTTCAAAATAAAAAAACGCTAAACCAGGTCCCTCTTTCTTAATCTTTCCATTTTGATAGTGAATAATATAATCCATCGTATCAAACTTTATATATCTAAATCCAAACATAACTAATGGTTTTAAAAGGTTAATAATTTATTTTGTGTTGTATATACACAAATATAAAACCACATAGGTTTAGAATCCAAATATTTTGTGTCTTTTTTACACTAATTAAGTGTAATTAACTGATTTAGAGGTAGAAAATTTTAAATTTCAAAAACAATTCCTTCTTCTTTCAATTTGAAATAACGTTCTTTATCAAATTCGTAGAGATTTCCTGGGCGACCTCTTCCTGGTGTTTTCTGCGGCGGTAATTCATTCAAAATCCCTAGCGATAAGAACTTCTTTTTAAAATTTCTACGATCAATTGTCACACCGTAAAGAGTCTCATAAAGCTTGTGCAAAGAAGAGAAAGGAAATTTATCATCTAACAATTCAAAACCAACAGGTTCATATGAGATTTTATTTCTCAGTCTGAAAATAGCCATGGTCAAAATCTTTTGATGATCGAAAGCTAATTTAGGGAGTTCATCAATTTTAAACCATTGAGCATCATCCGCATCATCCGCTGCATGAATTTCAAAAGCATCAGGACTGACTAATCCATAATAAGCTACTGATATTATTCTTTTCCTTGGATCTCGATTAGGCTCACCAAAAGTATATAGTTGCTCTAGATAATTTATAGAAATACCCGTTTCCTCCTGTAATTCGCGGTGAACAGCATCTTCCAATGATTCTCCTTTATCAACAAACCCTCCTGGAATTGCCCAATCACCTTGAAATGGTGGAAACTTCCTTTGGATTAATAAAACCGAAATTCCTTCGATTGCATCATAACCAAACACAACAGCATCAACCGTAACATCAATTCTGGGGTACTTTTCTTCAGACATTTCTTTTAATTTGCGTAAAAATAACAATAATTCAAAAGTCTTCTTTGTCAAAGATTAAAGCAAAAAAAAGCGACCCATAATTGGGTCGCTTAAATATTATCAATAATTACAAATTACTTTGTAACAATCAATTTCTGCGATGCAATTACTCCATTTGAAGTGTAAGCATTAATGAAGTAAATTCCAGATTTAAGTGCCGAAGCATTGATTTTATAATCTTGAATATCTCCCTCAATGGCATTACCAGAATAAAGATCTTGTACCTTTTCTCCAATCATATTGAAAACTGCAATAGTATATTCTCCTTCTTGCTCAAATGAAACAGAAACAGTTGCATTACTTGAAGTTGGGTTTGGATAAACTTCCATAATTAC
This sequence comes from Flavobacteriaceae bacterium, assembly GCA_964230605.1. Classification (GTDB taxonomy): domain Bacteria; phylum Bacteroidota; class Bacteroidia; order Flavobacteriales_C. The sequence goes on along the minus strand of CAXRIN010000086.1, from coordinate 19,886 downwards.
AGTTTGATTATCAATCTCAACTTCGTGTGAGTGATTGTGCTCAACAGCTCTTTTTCCTGAAGTACTATGACAAGTTCTTTCTGCATCACAATCTCCAAGTAAGTCACCGTGTGCTAAGTGAGCTGCAACTGCATTAATAGAAATACTTAAAGTCTTTCCATTTTTGTGACAGATAAGAACTTTAGGAGTTTTTGGTCCATTTCCTTTTCCTTTACTCGATTGTTCAGCGTGAGCGTGATCAATAACATCAATAACACAAATCTTAGACACTGAGTGCGTAGCACATCCATTAGCATCTGTAACAGTAGCTGAGTAATCTGTAGATGTTTCTGGACAAACATTAATTGCAGATGCATTTGAACCTGTGCTCCAGTTTACATTGTAAGGAGCAATTCCACCAATAGTACTAACAGCGATATCAGCACAAGCCGAATCAGCATAACCGAAGTAAACTGTTTGGTTTTCAGAAATCTCAGTTTCTAATAATGCTGGCTCAGTTAATACATAAGTTGCATTAGTAGTTGTACCATTAGCATCAGTAACAGTTACTGTGTGAGTTCCTGCTCCTAAGTTAGAGGCATTTGCTGAGCTGTTTACCGAATTCCACTCGTAAGTGTAAGGTAAACATCCACCTTCAACAGTAATATTAATTGACCCGTCAGTTGATCCGAAACAAGAAACATTGTTTCCTCCAACATATTCAGAAATAACAGCATTCGTAATTACTAATGGCTCAGCTTCAACCGTTACGTTGAATGAACAATAAGCATTGTTTTCTGCGATATCAGAAACTGTATAAAAAACCTCATAAGAACCAACTGGGAATTCCTCACCTGATTCATAATTTGATACTACAGAGAATGAACAGTTATCATTTGCTACAGGTGCAGATCAAGTAATTACTGGATCACAGTCACCTCTATCCGCAACTACATGAATATCTGAAGGACAAGTAATTGTTGGAACAATCTCATCAACAACAGTTACTGTTGCGTTTACAGTAGAAGAATTACCGTTAACATCTACAGCAGTTAATTCAACAGTATTATCACCTAAGTTTGAACAATCAAATGATACTTTATCTAATGCTATCGAAGCAATTCCACAAGCATCACTTGAACCATTATTAACTAGTCCAGCGGTTACCGAAGCATTTCCGTTTTCATCTAATTGAATAGTTACGTTTTGAGCAACAGCAACTGGAGCAACATTGTCTTCAACACTAACATTAGCATCAACAGTTGAAACATTTCCATTAACATCAGTAACAGTTAATGTAACAGTGTTATTTCCAACATTAGCACAATTAAATGTATTAGGAGCAACACTTAAAGAAGCGATACCACAAGCATCGTTTGAACCATTGTTAACATCAGAAGCAGTAATGGTAACATTTCCATTAACATCTAATTGAACTGTTAAATCTTGAGCTAAAGCTACAGGAGCTTCGTTACATCCATTTAAATTTGCGTCCACACTACATTATTCGATCCAGTATATCCTCCCTGAGAAAGAACTAAACCATTTGCATCAACAGTTACAGGAGAGTTTCCTAATACTCCGTCATTGTCTAAATCTTGGTGACCAGCTTCGATTGCATCTGGACATCCATCGTTATCAGAATCTAAATCGAATTGATCAACAATTCCATCACCATCTGAATCACAAGTAGTAAAGAAGTCAGCTCCAAATGAGAAGTTTACATAGTTTTCATTAGCTAAGTAGTCAAATGAAATACTTGAGAAAGTACCATTTAGTCTTACAATAGCATAACCTTCTCTACCAGTAATTCTTGTTGGTGAATCAATTGTTGTTGCTGTTGACCATAATACTTGAACTGGAGTTTCAAATTGAATTGGAACTGCAATTCCTCCTTGACCAATCGATGAGAACACTAAAACAGGATTCGTCATAGGTTGAGCGAAAGTTAAAGTATTTCTACTAGTCTCGATATTTCTTATTGCTGTTTGGTTTGGAATTCCGTATGAAACTGGAAAAACACCATGTGCAAAAATAGTTGGAGTTGTATAAACTCTTTTTGAAGATGAATAAGTATATCCTATTCCGTTGATTGTTCCAACAGCTGTGTTTGTTCCAGTAACCTGAGGGGCATTAGACCAAAAGAAATTAGAATTTGTACACTCAGCACCATCTAAAATTCCATCGTTATCATCATCTAAGTCAACAGCATCTGGAATACCATCTTTATCATTGTCAGGAGCTAAAACTTCCAAAGTGAATGTTTGAGTTGGAATACCTCCAACATTTTGATGATGATTAATATCTTGAGATTCAATTGTCACAACAGAAGAACCTACATCATTTAATCCAGGAGTTCCAGATAAAGTACCAGTTCCATCACCGTTGTCAGTTAAAGTTAACCATGACGGTCCGTTTGTTAGAAATAATTGAAGTGCGTCCCCAAAAGGAATATCAGTATCTGTTGAAACAACATTATAAGTATATGTTTGTCCAATTTCAACAGATGTCACTGGAGTTGAAGTAAATTCAAGGTTATTATTTACCAAAATTGCTACTTCATGTTTTGTCGTTCCTCCATAAGTATCCTTAGCATTAAAGAATACATGACGATGCCCCCATTGCGATGGAGATGGTGTCCATGTAAAAGTCCCTGTAGTAGGATTTCCAGGAGTTGTTGGGAATGGACTTAACGAAGCTCCTGCATAAAGAGGTACAGCATTTCCATTCATCCCTTTTCCCGTAACATCATAAATATGAACTAAATCAGTTGGATCAGGATCACTTACCTGAACATCAAATGAAATTGTTTCACCTGGAGCAACTACATTGTGCACTCCAGAAGCAGGTGTAGGAGGAACATCAAAAACAGGATCCATACTAACAATAACTGAAACAGCTGTTTGAGATTGAACTCCGTTGTTGTCTTGTGCAGTGAAATTCATTACACTTGTCCCTAACTGACTAGTTGAAGGTATCCAAGAGAATGTTCCTGTTGTTGGATTTCCGGTAGCTCCCGATGCAATTAATTGAAAATATTGGTCAAATCTCCTTGTGCCAAGCCTTCAATTAAACTTTTAAATTCCATAATTGGCTCCGCAACCGATTGGAGTAAAGCATTAATTTCATCCACTAAAATTCTCCAATCTCCTGAAACATCATTTAAGTTTAATCGAGCCATTAAATCACCTTCATTTCCTGCTTTTCCTACTACTTCATTTAGTGAACTTATAATATTCCCAACGGTATCTCCTAATCCTTCTAAGTTATTTATAACCTCAAGAGTTGAGTCATCCATTTGTAATCCATCTGTTTCCATTTTTACTTTGAAATCACCAACGGCCATTCCATTAATAAATTTAGATGCTTCCACAAATGCTTCTCTATTGGCACGCTCTGTAGTAACTTCTTTGGCAAAGGCTGTAAACTGAACTTTATCTCCAACTTCAACTTTGGATAAAGACAAGAATACCCAAATTACAGATCCATCTGGACGCTCAATTGGCACTTCTCTTCCTGTTCCAACAATTTTATTTACGCCTGTTTTTACATTATCATCTACATATTTATCATGTCCTTTTGTAAATCGGCAGGCACTAAAATCTTAATATTCTCTCCTAAGCAATCTTCCTTTTTACGCTGCCAAAGTTCCTCTGCAGCAGGGTTCATGAAAAGAATTTCTTTGGTGATTCCATCAATCGTAACAACTCCGTCAACAGCTTGCTCAAGAGTTTCTTCATTTATTTTTGAAGTCTCTTCAATTTGAAGTTCTTTTTTGATTTGCTCTGTAATATCATATCGAACACCAATGTATGACTCAGGCTTTCCATTATCTCCAATTATTGGATAAATCAATGCATCTACCCAATAAGGAGTTCCATCTTTAGATCGGTTTTTTACGACTCCTCGGAACATTTCTCCTTTTCCAATTGTTGCCCACATGAGCTTAAAAACTTCCGAGGGCATATCAGGATGACGAACAATATTGTGCGGCTGACCAATTAATTCTGATCTATCATATTGCGCAACTTCACAAAACTTATCGTTTACAAATGTGATATTTCCTTTCTTATCTGTTTGAGAAATTAAACAAGCTTCATTCAATATTGAATTGTATAAATCAAGCTCTTTGTCTTTTTGTGCTAATTGACTTTTTAAAGCATCAATTTCCTTTTGCAAAGCTTCTACTGACATGTCTGTAATTCTTTAGACTTGCCGTTACGATTCGATTTTATAAAGGTTTATAATTAAATAAGAAAGCTCCTGAATAATTCCAAATATCAATTCATTTTATGATTGGCATCATAAAATGGACAAAATATAAACCAAGATTAAGCTATCTGGTATAAATAATTTCCGAAACTCCTTTGATTTGGCCGATGACTCTGAACTCGGTACGACGGTTCATTTGGCGGCCTTTTGGGTTATCTGATCCATCAGGGTTTTGATTAGGGGCTATTGGCTGAGATTCGCCGTAACCTTTAGCTACTAATCTTTTACGTGCAATTCCTTTTCCTACTAGATAATCTACTACAGATTGAGCACGTTTTTGAGAAAGCTTTTGGTTATATGCATCACTACCATTTGCATCGGTATGAGAGCCAATCTCAATAACGATGTCTGGGTTTTCAGTTAAAATTTTGAGCATCATAGTATCTATTACTGTTTTAGAGCTGTCCAAAAGAGCGAACTTGTCGTATTCGTAGTAAATATTTTTAACTACAATTGGTTGAATTGAGAACTTGGTTAAATAGAAGTTCTTTTTAATTGTATCTGATTTGGTAATATCCTTTGTTGAAATATCAAGCCTTTGGTTAAAGTAATTTTCTCCATTAGCCTTTAAAGCGTACTCCTTACCTTTCTCTAATTTGAAAAAGTAATCTCCTGTGCTTTCAGGCAATACAGATTTGATGACCATTTCCCCACCTTCGATTGAATCATCTAAAAGCACAAGTGAAAGCGTTATTGATGAGTTGGCAACGGTATCAATTTTATCATCAGCTTCACTTATTTCAAATACTTTACCTTCAACACCAATGTGGATATAGTGGTTCTCTTTGTAGTAGTAAATATCATCACAACACGTTGGGTTTTTGAGAGAAATTGATCCAACTCTGTTTGACACAAAATAACCTCCGTCACCTTCGGACTCCATTGCAAAATACAATTCATCAACACTTGTATTGATAGGAAAACCAATGTTTTCGGGCACTTGCCAATCTTTTTGCTCTCCTATTGTTTTGAAAATATCAAAACCACCTAAACCAGGCCAACCTTCGGAACTGAAATACATTGTTTTGTTTTCCAAATTATATCTTGGCGACATTTCATCTAATGCCGTATTGATTTTACCTCCTGCATTTTTAGGTGTTTTCCAAAGATCCTTTTTAGGATTATACTCGGAATACCAGATATCCCATCCACCTCGTCCTCCTTCTATTCGATTTGAGATGAAATAAAGTAATGGGACTTCTTTTTGAGAGTTCCAACCTAGAGTAGGCTGAGTAGAATGGAAACCTTTTAAATTGATTTCTTCATTCATTTTTACAGGCTCTGCCCAAGTATTTGGACCTTCTCTTTTAGCATAATACAAATGAAAAATCAATTGACCTTTTAAATTTCTGATCCCTCTCGAGAAATAAAAAACAGAACTATCTTGATTAAAACATCCGTTACCATTTTCAGTATCTTCAATGTTAAACCATCCTTTTGCAAATTCCTCTTGCATTACCCATGTGGAATCATTAAGCTTTTCGGCGATATAAAATTTTCTGTGTGGTACTTCTGCTAATGAATCTTCAGCGTTTACATAAACTATAGTGTCCGATCTTAATGAGGAGTATAATAAAATCGAATCATTAAGCGGAAGTGGTGATAACTCAACGTGCGCTTTATTAATGGAGGTATCCGGATGATAAACTCGAATATCTAATGTATCATCCAAAATAGTTGGTGCAGCCTCGCATGAAGCTAAATAAAGCTTTACAATTTTCTTAAAGTCTTTGGCGTCTGGAGCATCTTTGTAGGATTTTTTAAACTGCTCAAAATTATCCTTTGCTTTGGAATATTTTCCATTCATTAATTGCATTTGAGCCAAATGAAATTGCGACTTTGGGTATTTATCTGGTTTTGATTTGAATACCAACATGTAAGATTTTTCGGCTTGGTAATAATCGCGTGATAATCTGTAAGCTTCGGCTAATTGGAATTGGTATTTAACGTGAAGATTTTGATATCGTCCCGACATCATTCCTCCTTTTTGGATTAAAGAATCATTATCCTTTAAAAACTTTTTATAGTAGGCTGTTGCTCCAAAAAAATCTCCTTTTTTGAATGCTTTATCCCCAGCTTTTCGGATAACTTTTGTTTTGGAATTATAAATTTCTTCATCAACTTGAGCGTTGGTGAACAGACTAATTGAAATAGCCAGAAAAAATAAAATCTTCTTAATATCGATCACAAGGAACATTATAAATTTTTGGTTCACTACTTTGAGCAATGTATATCACCGATAATTCAAAAGCACCTCTGTAATGCGTTACCGATGATAAGTTTGAAATATTGATATCATAGCTTAAACCAACTTGCCATTCTTCTCTTTTGGCACCAATGATTAAGTTAGCTGCATCATAGTTTCTGTTAAATCCATCACGGAAATTAAGTCCAGCAAAAACCTCATCGATTTTAGCTTTATTTTCTGCCATTTTCATTTTACCAATCACACCCATAACCATGTCCTGGGCCTTGTTTTGATACATATAAAGTAAGTTAGGCGCAATTACATATTTATCGGATAGTTTGTAATTCACTTTCAAATTATAAACATGCCTTAAAGAGAAGCTTTCGTCACTACTTAAAAAGGATTCTTTAGGTGTATTTAAGTGCATCCAAGCTAAACCTACCTCAGGAAATACCTTTTCACTAATTTGGCGAGCCCAACCAACACCAACATTTAAATCCATTGAATAATCATTGGTTTTGGTAAATGTTTCCATGTTACCACCTCCCGTTGTATTACTAAACTGACCAATATTGTTATCCCATTGAACAGGGTAGGTGTATTTATTTGGATCTAAACCTTTGTGCAGCATTCCAATTTGAATTCCTCCACTTAAATAATTTCCTTTTACCAATTTGTTGTATCCACCGGAAACCAAGAGCTTATTTTGCATCAAGTTTCCAATTGATGAGCGATCATTATCAAACTGAATTCCCGCACTAAACTCTTGTCCGTAAGCCGAAAAAACTCTGTCGTAACTCATTCCCATCGTTTTGTACTGATTGGACATGATTGCCCCCCATTGCGATCGGAAATTTCCTACGATTCTGTAATCACCATCAAAACGTCCTGTTTCCCCAGGGTTTAAATTAAGTGGTGAAAACATCCATTGAGTAAAATGAATATCTTGGGCTTTAAGCGCTGAAAAAGCAATTACTAATATGAAGAGCAGCTTTTTTACCATAAATAGCTTCTACCTGTTTTCATGATTGATAACATTCTGTTTAACTGTCCTCTTGTAAAAAACTGACTACAAGAAGGATTATAATAACTCATTATATTACAAACAGGTGGTTCGTAAATTAAACCTGAAGAAGGTTGCTGAAATTGCGGACTAAAGTGGCATAATGCATCGTTTTGTCCATTTGGATCAGCCTGCGTATCACAAATTAAATCTCCAGTTGTAGCGCAATCATTACCTGTTGCGCTTTCAGTACCATTTGCAATGGTTTCGAAAGTGTGATACAATCCGAAATAGTGACCTAACTCATGCGCTAGAACTCTTGCATCAAAACAAGGTTTTTTTAGAAAAATTGCATCTCTTTGATTAGTATCTGGCGGAATAGTTGTAGTTCCAAAAGGTGCGTATCCACAAGGGCCAGGAACTGGATCAGTGTCGACAATTTCAGTGACAAAATAAAGATTAATAACATTTTTCTTTCTATACAATGCAGCGATTTCCTCGTCATGGGTTCCCTTTAAAATAGTATCCTGACGGTGATTAGGAAGAACATTGTACTCACATAACTTGAAATCAACACAAATGTCCGAAAACATTCCATTTACTTCAGCAATAGCTTGTTCAACTTGACCTTGAGTTAGGGGAAGTGTTAGGTTCATCGTATCCGTTAAAACCCACGCTACTACAGTAAAAGTTTTACGATAACACTCATCTGTAGAACCAAATTCATGGTTGTATTGAGCCTTACAAATTGAAAGGCTAAATAAAATTAGAAATGTAGACGATAATAGTTTAGTCATGGCTATAATTCGGTTCAAATATAAAATTTTAATCAGAATCAACCGTCAAATCATACCTAATTGCTTAAAAATGTTACTTTTGTTTTAGCTAAATCGAACCTATTTTGAAAAAAATAATATTATTTCTAGGAATTGTTTTCATTCATTTTGGCGTCTTAAACGCACAAATTTCTGCCAACAAAACTTCGGGTTGTGCTCCATTAACTGGGGTTGAATTTACTAGTGGTGTTGCTGGAGATTGGGATTTTGGGGATGGTGACTTTGCCACCAACACTAGTAATCCATCAAACAGTTATAGCAAACCTGGAACTTATGAAGTAACATTTAACGATGGAGTTAATCCTGAGGAAACTTTAACCATTACCGTTTTTGGAAAACCAAGTGCAAAATTCTCGTTAGTTGATTCAACCGGCTGTCCACCTTTTAATGCTGTTTTTGGCGATTCATCAACAGCTTATCCTGGAACAACAATCACTGCTTGGCAATGGGATTTTGGAGATGGAACGGGAAGTAATCAGCAACATCCAACTCATACCTACACTAATGCACAACAATACTCGGTTGCATTAACAGTGACAGATAATAATGGATGTGATACTGCCTTTGTTGCTACCAACATTGTTTCATTAAAAAACCCTCCAACAGCTAGTTTTACGGCTACACCAACGTCATCTTGTACTTCTCCTTTAACAGTAACAATTAACAATAACTCGACAAACGGATCGGGAGGAACTGCAGATTTATCATACGAATGGGATTTTGGAGATGGAGACATATCTACAGACGCTAATCCAGGATCACATACTTATACAACTGACGGATCATTTGCTTTAAAATTAACCGTTACAGAAGAAGGGGGATGTTCAAAATCTCAAACTAGAAATATTGGTATAGGTAAACCCCAAGCAGGCATAACAGTTCCAGATACTATATGTATTGGAGTATCTACGCAATACTTTAATAACTCAATTGGTGGGGGATCGTTTAAATGGACATTTGACGACGGGGGAACTTCCAATCAGCAAAACCCATTTCACACCTTTAATACAGCTGGTGACCATGATGTAACATTAATTGCAAGTGCTAGTGGATGTGCTGACACAATTACCAAGACTGTTTTTGTTCAGGAAATTACACCAACATTAACCTCAACACCTACTTATCAATGTGAAAAACCATACTGTGTTCAATTTACAGCAACTGCTGCTAATGCCGTAAGCTGGAGTTATGATTTTGGAGATGGTAATTTTGGAAACGAACAAAACCCTGAATATTGTTATACTTTCGGCGGAGATGAGTACACAGTGTATTTTTACAATGGATATAACTATACTGCAACTGTAACAGCTACTTCAGTTCATGGGTGTTATGCTCAAGCATCGGTTGCAGATACAATTTTTCCTATCACCGCCAATTTTGCTCCAAATATTACTCAAGGTTGTGCGCCTTTGGAAATCAACTTTGAAGATTCATCTGCATCAGGATCTGCAATAGTTTCTTATGAATATGATTTTGGAGATGGGAATTCAGCTTCTACCGAAAATGCTACACATACTTTTACAACTGCTGGTGAATATGAAGTTAGACTTACAATTGAAAACGAGAACGGTTGTAGAGATACTTCATTCCCTATTATTATTGAAGTTGGAGCACCTATTGATGTTGATTTAAATGTTTCTCCTAGTACAGTTTGTATAGGAGATACTGTTGTGATTACTGATGCAACAGGTGATGATAGAATTGATGGTTATCATTTCTCAACAGATGAAAATAGAGGATCGGAAGCTTGTCCTAGAGACTCGATTCAACAATGGTCTTATTTCCACGAAGCGGGTCAACATGATATTACTTTCTATGCTAATTACAATGGATGTATAAGTGAAAAAGTTTTTACAGATGCTGTTACAGTAAATGGACCATCATCTGAATTTAAATGGTCTGGTATCTGTTCTGATCCAACCAACATCACATTCACGGCAACTACATCTCAAGTTGACAGTATTTATTGGTATTTTGGTGACGATAGTACTTATTTTTCTGATGATTTAGCTGATACTGTTATTACTCATAATTATGATACAAGTGGTGACTACAAAGTTACGTTAATCACTACCAACAACTCAACTGGTTGTCCAAACGACACTAATGAAATGGTGGTAACAGTAAGAATGTTAGAAGCAATTATTGATGCTGATAGTGTAATATGTGTTGGGGCTTATACTCCATATGGAGGTTTTTCGGTTGATGCTCAAGGAGATTGTAATAACACTTATCGTTGGGATTGGGGAGATGGCACAGAAATACTTTTACAAGATGATCCATACTTTAACTCATCCAGAACTGACACAGGAACTTACACCTTAAGATTAATGGTTTATGATGTTAACGGTTGTAGAGATACAGCTGAACAAACTGTAACCGTAACAGATGTTTATGCTGGTTTTACCGCTGATACAACTACTGGATGTTTACCGTTAACTATCAATTTCACAGATACATCTTGGAGTGCTTCCAAAATTGTGGATTGGTCTTGGAATTTTGACGACGGAAACATTGATAATCTTTCAGGTGCAAATGCAGCGAACACTTTTACGGATAGAACGATTAAGGATTACGATGTTAAGTTAGTTGTAACAGATAGCTTGGGTTGTAAAGACTCCACAACTATGAAAATCACGCCATTAATTCCTGATTCTAATTTTACAGTTAGTGACCCAACAATTTGTGTTGGCGATGAAGTGACTTTTAAAATCACAAAAGAAGGCTCAATGCAATCTGCTACTTGGGATTTCGGAGGTGAAGGATCTTCAACAGATTTAAATCCTACATTCCAATTTAATAACTCTGGTGATTATACTATTCATGTTGATCTTACTGATACTAACGGTTGTAATACCGAAAGAACAATTAATGCACATGTGAAAGTTGATGATTATCCTGATGCTGGATTCTCTATTAATGTTGATACTAACGATGTTTTATGTGCGCCACAAACAATAACTTTTACTGATACCACCAGCTTTAATGGTGTTACAACATATGGAAGTAACACTTGGAATCTTAATAATGGGAACGAAAACATCAACAACAGCTCAAACCCAATAGCAACTTATGCTTTACCAGGCAGATATAATCCTGAAATTATTGTTCGATCAGCCAATGGTTGTGCGGATACATTTAGTATTAGTATTCCGATTGTTGGTCCAAATGGTGACTTTGATATGAGTGATAATTTAATTTGTGTTGGTGATTCTATCCAATTTAACTTAAAAGATACTGTTGACGTTGCTAGATTCTCTTGGGATTTTGGAGATGGAAATACAGCTGATGATATTGATCCAATTTACCATACATTCAATAGTGTTCCTGATGATGGAAGTGTAACCGTTACTTTAATCTTAGAAGGTCTTGGAAACGGTTGTCCTAAATCTGTAGATAAAGAAGTATTGTTGCACCAAGTTGAAGCTCGTTTTGATTTTGTAGACTCAACTGTTTGTGTAGATACGAATGTGGCGGTAATTAATAATTCATTAACAACTGGAACCGTGACTTATGATTGGACATATGGACCAAACAACCTTTACTCCTTCCCTACGAAAGATCCATTGCCTCAATCATATGCTTCAGTTGGACCTGGAACTTATGAAATTGAATTAGCAATATCTTCTACTGTAGGTTGTTCGGATACGATGATTAAGAAAGTAATTATTCATCCACTACCTACCGTGTTATCTAACGATACAGTAATGTGTTTTGGTGAACAGACCTTAATTTATGCTTCTGGGGCAGATGAATATTTATGGGCAGACCCTAATAGTTATTTAGATACTCCTACAAAGGATTCAACGGTGGCTCAACCTGAATCTACAACAAACTTTACGGTTACTGGAACAGGATATTTTATTGAAGGATTAGATACTAGTAGATGTAAAAATACTTCTGTAAGTAATGTAATTGTATATAGTGAAACTGAAAGAGAGGATAAAGATACTTGTGCAATTATTGGTCAGCCATTTACTATTGGTAAAGATTATGGAATAGATGGATTCATTTATGATTGGTCAACTAGTGAAGGACAGAAATATTTAGAGTGTCAAGATTGTCCAACTCAAACTTTAAAAGTGACCGATGATAATGTTGAAGAAGTTGTATTCACCGTTAACTACCAAGATCCTTTAGGTTGTTTCCCACAAACGAATACATATACTGTTTGTATAATCGACAATTACACAGTTGATGTGCCTTCGGCATTTACACCAGATGGAGCAGGAGAAAACAATATTGTTTATGTTCAAGGACATGGAATTGAAGAATTAATCTATTTCAAAATCTATAACCGATGGGGAGAATTAGTTTTTGAAACAAACGACATTAATGTTGGTTGGGATGGTATTTACAAAGGGAATCCACAGGACATGGAAACATTTGTATACCAAGCAAAAGTGAAATTCTTTAACGGTAAGTTTGAGGAAAAAGGAGGTGAGATTACATTGATTAGATAATGAGTTTCTTAAAAAATCTTCGATTTAAACTTATTCAAAAAATATTGGAGACCAACGAAAAGTTGGTCTTTGATAAACGCACCAAAAAAGCACTTTCTGAAATAATATCCGATCCGAAAGTTATTTTGGATGTTGGAGCAAACAAAGGACAGTCTATTGAACTTTACAGAAACTGGTTCCCGTCTGCTTCTATTTTTTCTTTTGAGCCAAATCCCACACTTTTTGCGCTCTTGAAGGAAAAATATCAGAAGGATCAAAAGATTAGCCTTTTCAATTTCGCATTAAGCAATCAAGAGGGTGAAATGACATTCTACGAGAACAAGTTTGATTCTTCTTCTACGCTCGAAATTGTTAATCCCGAATCTGAATACTTAGAAAAAAAAGCAAAAGTCCTGGGATTTGAAAAATCTGATTTAATTGTCAATACTTATCCCGTTAAAGTTCGGAAGCTATCTAACTTCATCAGCGAACAAAACTTTGAATCAATTGATTTTGTAAAGATTGATGTTGAAGGACATGAGTTTGATTGTTTGAGAGGTCTTTTCGATGGATTGAACACTTCCGTAAAATGTATTCAAATAGAAGCTCAATCAAACGATTTATATCAAAAGCAAACAAACTTAAATGATATCAAAACTTTAATAAAAGAGAACGGCTTTTCTCAATCCAAAGAAATCAAACATGGGTTTGGAGGTTTTTCCGATATTCTTTTCTGGAAAGCTTAAATTTACAATAGCAACCAAATCAAAATACAACGTTTAAAAATAAAACACCTATCATGAAAAAATTAAATTACCTACCTAGCCTACTAATCGGAACAGCAATTGCTTTTACTGGTTGTAAAGATGAGAATGTAACTGAATGTGATGTTGAAAGCCTTGTATGCACAGAAATTTTTACCACAGTAAATATATCAGTAACTGATTCTAAATCAAATCCTTTCCAACTTGATAGTATTGCTGTTACAAAAATTGGTAGTTCAACTCCTTTGTTTACTGAAAACCCTGAAGCATCCGTAGAAGGTCTTTATAAATTGATTTCAGATGCTGAAATGGAAAGTATAACTAAAGAAGGTTCTGAAGTAAACTTCGAAGGCTTTAAAGCTGGAGTAAAAGTTGTTGATGAAGACTATAAAGTGGGACACAACTGTTGTCATGTGGTTTTTATTCAAGGACAACAGGACGTTACTTTAGCTGTTGATTAAATAATCATTTCATAGTGAATGTAAATATCATTCATAAAATATTTGAGCAAAGGGGTGAAAAACTGGAAAGTATTTCACCCCTTTCTGGTGGTGATATAAATGAGGTTTACTTAGTTGAAACAATTGGGAAAAAATGGGTTATTAAACTCAACTCAAAGGACAAGTTCCCTGGAATGTTTTCAGAAGAGCAGAAGGGCTTAGGGGAACTAAACCACGCCAATGCAATAGGAATACCTGAATCACTTGAAAGCGGCAATTTTGAAGATAAAAGCTTCCTTATATTAGAGTACATTGAAACTGGACATAAAACACCAATTTTTTGGGAGAATTTTGGAATTCAATTAAATAAGCTCCGCCAAGTCTCAAATGAGGCGTTTGGCTTTTCATCCAATAACTACATCGGTAGTTTAAAACAATCAAATCAATATCATAGTAACTGGTCGGAATTTTACTCACTTGAAAGACTTGAACCACAACTTAAATCAGCTATTGATAAAGGTTATTTAAAGGGATTCACCTCCAAATTTGAAAACTTGTATTCAAAACTCGAAAACCTATTCCCACCCGAATCACCCTCACTTATTCATGGTGATTTATGGAGTGGTAATGTTATTGCCTCTAATAATGATTCACCATATCTTATCGATCCAGCTGTTTATTACGGACATCGTGAAATGGATATAGGTATGAGTATGCTTTTTGGTGGTTTCGATAAACATTTCTACGAATGCTATAATCCTGAAAATCCGCTGGAAAACAAGTGGTAAGAACGCGTTCCATTAACTCACTTATACCCATTCTTGGTTCATGTGAATTTATTTGGTGAGGGTTATGTTGGTTCGGTAAAATCGGTTCTTGATAAGTTTGTTTGATGATTATACTCCCTGAGAGTACTCAGAGATCTGAGAGACAATCATATTTAACTATTATTACAAAGTAGTGGCCAATGAAAATCAGCCATTACGGAACAATTCTCAGAGGACTCTGAGCGCTCTGAGGGAAAAAATAACAACATAACAATTGCAAGTAATTCACACATAGTACTATTTTAGTAACATGTCCAATAACATTCTCGAAATAAAAAATCTTGTAACCGAATTCTCTAGCAGAAATGGTACTGTAAAAGCTGTTGATGATGTAAGTTTTTCAGTTCAAGAAGGAGAGATTGTTGGCGTAGTTGGGGAATCAGGTTCCGGGAAATCTGTAACCAGTTTAAGTGCAATGGGATTAATTCCTTCGCCTCCAGGAAAAATATCAGGCGGAGAAATACTTTTCACAAAAAAGGATGGAGCGGTTGTTGACACAACTCAACTTTCAAATGAAGAATTAAGAAAGATTAGAGGAAATGAAATGAGCATGATTTTTCAGGAGCCCATGACGTCCTTAAATCCTGTTTTTTCTTGTGGAAATCAAGTTGCTGAGGCATTAATGTTGCATAAAGGACTAAATGCCAAAGAAGCAAAAGAATATACAATTGAGTTATTCAAAAAGGTTGAATTACCTCGGCCTGAAACAATATACAATCAATACCCTCATCAAATTTCTGGTGGACAAAAACAACGGGTTATGATTACCATGGCCATTAGCTGCAATCCTAAATTATTAATTGCCGATGAACCAACAACTGCATTGGATGTAACGGTGCAGAAAACCATTTTAGAGCTATTAAAAAATATACAAAAGGAAACCAAAATGGGTATTCTTTTTATCACCCACGATTTAGGTGTGATTGCTGAATTAGCACATAAAGTGGTAGTAATGTATAAAGGGAAGATTGTAGAGCAAGGTCCTGTTGACCAAATATTTAATCATCCCCAACATCCATACACAAAAGGTTTAATTGCTTGCAGGCCACCTTTAGATGTTCGATACTCTAAATTACCTACTGTTCCTGATTTCATGCAGGTGGATGAAAATGGCGAGATTACTTCAAAAATTGACTCCATTCCAAACTTCATTAGTAATCTCATCTTACCTCAAGAAACAAGAACTGAAGCTCATGAAGAGTTGTATAAAAAAAGTCCGTTATTAGAAATAAATAACTTGAAGACGTATTACCCTCTAGACAAAAACATATGGGGTAAAACAACACAATTTGTCAAAGCTGTTGATGATGTTAGCTTTAAAGTTTATCCGGGTGAAACATTAGGTTTAATTGGAGAAAGTGGTTGTGGTAAAACAACTACAGGAAAATCTATTATACAGTTAGCGCCCGTAACGTCTGGAGAAATCATTTATAAAGGAAAAGATGTTTTGAAAATGAATAAAAAAGAACTTTCGGAGTTTAGACGAGAGGTTCAAATCATTTTTCAAGATCCGTATTCATCACTTAATCCAAGAATGACAATTGGGAAAGCAATCGTCGAGCCAATGAAAGTTCATGGGTTATATAAATCTGATGAGGAACGCAAAAACCGAGCAATAACTTTATTGGAAACAGTTGGTTTAAATGCTGAACATTTTCATAATTACCCACATCAATTTAGTGGGGGACAACGTCAAAGAATTTGTATTGCGCGAACATTGGCCATGGAGCCTAAATTCATTATTTGTGATGAAAGCGTATCTGCATTAGACGTGTCTGTTCAAGCGCAAGTTTTGAATCTACTCAATGAATTAAAACAAGATTTTGGTTTAACCTATATTTTCATCTCCCACGATTTATCGGTAATCAAATACATGTGCGACAAAATGGTTGTAATGAACCAAAACGGCAAAATCGAACGGTATGGGGAATGCGACGAAATTTACGCCGATCCTCAAACTGAATACACCAAGCATTTAATTGAAGCCATTCCAAAAATTTAATTAAATATCGTAAGCCTTTAAATACTTTTGAGCAATACCTTCCCATGAGTAGTTATTCATAACCACGTTGCGTAAAATTGTTTGGAGCGATTTAAAATCATCGTCACTCAAACCTGCTTTGTAATTGAAGTATTCGATAAGGTTATTAGCGATGTTATCCGAGGCATTCTCATCCAAAAACACTTTGTTGATTTTGAAAGGGTAATCTTTTACTGCTTCAATTACCTCATCACTAATTTCCTTAAATGCGCTTTGATATGTCAAGACAGGGTAAACACCGCAAGCCATCGCCTCAATGGCTACCATTCCAAAGGCTTCTGGAAATACTGATGGCGCAATCAAAGCATCCATCGCTGGCAACAATTTTACCAATTCTTTGTGCTCGGCAATTCCTGTAAAAACGATGTTATCGCGAATATCAAACGATAAGTTGGATACGATTTGAGACAAAGCTGCTTTTTCTTGAACTAGTATTTCTTGTAGGAGTTTTACATTTCCTTCTTCTCCTTTAAACAATGAATTTTGTGCAGTTAAAACTGCAGCTAATTCATCTAGTTTGTTCGAAGCGAGTGCATTAATAATAACTTCACAAGGTTCACGATACGGACCAAATCCTACGAAAACAAACTTTGCTTTCGGGAATTGCTGTAATACTTTAGGAATACCAAAAATAATAAGGTGTAATCCTTTTGTCCATAGGTACTTACCTACAAACATAATACGGTGCGAACCATCTTTCAAGGTTTCAACTTTGGCAACTACATCTTGATCAACATTTCTATAATCATACGACTCTCTCAAAGCATTTACCGAAGCGATAACTTCTTCAACAGATACCAATTGTCTCAGTATTCCTTCCGTTTGCGCAGTTGTTCTACCGGAAGAAGTAGGAACTTTAAGGGCTATTTTATCTTGAAATTCCTGAATCATTTCCTCAGGCTGAGCGGTTGGTAAAGAGAAGCTTGTCACATCAACCCCTGCAGGAATAATTTCTACTTTTTGTTTTAATTCAGATAAGTTCACATCATCCAAAAACTCCTTCAATTCATCATCCGCATGCAAGCTATCTACAAAAATTTCATCTGCCTTAACTAAGGATGATTTCGCAAACTCCTCAAATCGTTTATCTTTTTTAACGGTAAAGTTTAAAGCACTTCCATGAACCGTAATTAAGTGTTTCACACCTGTTGATTCCTTTACCAAAGTTGCAATGTGCGGAAACATTACCAAGTGATTGGTATTCACTACCTCAACTCCAAAATCTTTAACCACTAATTCCAAAGCATTTCTGTTTTGGGTTACATAGCTTTCAACCTCTTCATCCGAACAATCAGGGAATTCTTTCACCTCATACCCTTCATAATGATCGTACACATAAACAGGTAAAAATCCATTCAAATTGGATTTAAAAATGCGCACTTTTCCAGGGAAATCTGAAGCTTTTTCACCTTTTAAAATATACTGAGTGTTATCAGCATTGAACTCATAATATTCATTCACAAAATCAATCGCCATCGGATCGGAATCCTGACAAAGTAAGTTTACTTCTTTTCCAACTTTAGCGAGCTCCCTAACTAAGTTGTTTACGTATAAGTTACTTCCTGTTCCGGTTAATAAATATCCGTGCGTAATGACTAATGACATGATGTGAAATTTTGAATGTTCTAAAATAGATATATGCATACATGCATTGCATCAAAAATGATTTTGTTTACTAACGTTGAAATTTTAAAAAGCCTGATTTTCAGCCATCGGATGTTTAACAATAATAGAGGAATTAAAAAATTCAATTTGCCGAAGTATAGTCTTTAATCCTAGGCCACTAAAATGAAATCTAATTATCGAGATAAAAACAAAAATCCCCGCCTTAGCGAGGATTCACAATTAATAGCATTAACGCCCCTATTTATTTTTTCTCTTGGTGATTGATTTCTTTTACTATCCTACCACCTTTATAAACTGTTGTTCTGAATTTCTTACCATCCGCGGTATACATGTAAACGTTACCATCCATTAAATATCCGTTTTCAAAACGTCCTTCCCTAATAACTTGACCTTTTTTGTTGAAGAACTGTCGTTCACCAGTTCCATTCCATGGTGATGTATTCTTTTTCGGAGCCTCACTCATTGCTACAACAGGTGCCGAATCTAATACTTCTGCTTCTTTCTCAACAACTCTTGGAGCTTCTTCTACCTTTTTAACAGTTACCTTTCCAGGTTTTTGCTGTGGTTCATAGTTTTTAGTAGCAGCAATATCTATTTTACCATTCATGAAAACTCTCTCGGATTTTACAGATCCATCTTCATGATATTCTACAATCGTCCCAGCTTCTTTACCATTAACCCACTCTCCTTCAATCATTAACTGACCTGTTTCATAGTAGTATTTTTGGATACCGGTTCTTTGTCCGTTTTCGTTGTATTTCCACTCATTACGAATATTTCCGTTTTTATAGTAATACTTGTAATCACCAACCCACTTGTTGTTTTTCCATGTACCTTCTTCACGCTTATTTCCATTAGCATAATAGAAAACTGCATAACCATCTGGACGGTTGTTCTTATACGTTAAAATGTGTTTTACTTTGTCATTATTAAAATAGAAAAACCATTTCCCTATTTTCTTATCATCAGAATAATCTCCTTCTTCAACTACTTGATCTTCACGGTAATTAGGGAGATTTTTTTGTTTATTAGTGTATACCCAGTGACCCTGCTTCATGTTGTTTTCGTCGATCTTATTATCAAGACCAGCGAACGCGAAACCACTCATAAAAATGGTCACAAGAAGTGAATTAAAAGATATGTTTTTTGCCCAATACATAGTAACTTCAATAAAGTTCCGTAATCTCTGTTTACGCACCTAACTATAAAAGGTTTACTAAAATGTAAGTTTTTTTACAATTTACGTACGTGTTTTTACGTATTTAGTCGCTCCTTAAAAAAACCACAATCAACTAATTATTAATTATTTATATTGAAAACTATTGTTTTTTAGATGTTCTAAATTGCAAGAAAACTGGTAACTTAATGTAAAACCCTTGCAATTTTGGTTGGAAAAAAGAACAATATTCAACGAGATATATTTAAACCCATGCTCGTTGATTTTATTAATAATCAACACGAGCTGTGT